>DASSQI010000019.1:0-48951 GCA_035702585.1 Anaeromyxobacteraceae bacterium | reverse complement strand
AGTACGGGCCCGACGTGGTGTACGAGCAGGGGCAGTCGCCGCCGGCGCCCGCGGCGCGCGCGAAGGCGCCGACGGCCCGCAGGGCGGCTTCGAAGTAGCGGCGGTGCGCGCGGCGCGCGCCGCCGCCGGCCGTCAATGCGGCGCGACGAGCAGCTCGGCGCGCTCCACCGACGTCCGCAGCTCGGTCGAAGGCGCGCGCGTGCGATCCGCGTGCTGGAGGAGCCGCCGCGCGCGGCTCACCGCCTGCGCGAGGGCGACCCGATCCGCGCCGACGCCGTCGCGCGTCAGCGTTTCCTCGATGCGCCGCAGTCGCGCCTTCAGCTCGCCCATCTCGTCGTTCACGCGAACCTCCTGTCCCCTCTTCATCAATGTAGCCGCATTCGGGGCATGGCGCCCGAGTTCAGGCCCGTCACGCGCGAGATTTCGCGGTCCCGAGGTCAACCGGCGGTTAAGGGTATGTTCCCCGTCGGGAAAGGCGTCACCGATCGCGGGCGAGCAGCGCAGCGGACGCCAGTCGAGGTGGAGCGTGATCGGTTTCGCAGGAAGACGCAGAACTTCAGCGCGCCCCGTGGCGTCGTGCTGCACGAAGGGCTGCGAGTCCGGCGCTCCGTACACGCCCATCCTCAACATGGCGCTGCGAGGCAAGGACCGCGTGTCCCGGATCGAGCTCCCGGTCCGGGTGTGTCCGGAGCACCGCAGCACCTTCGCTCGCGCCTTCCTGACGCCCGAGCGCCGCGCGAAGATGGAGGGCGCCCTGTCGCAGAAGGGCCGCGAGCCGCCCGACTGGTCGCGCACCACCGTCGAGTTCGAAGCGCCCTGAGGGCGAGATGCGCTGGAGACGCGGCGGGGTCAGCGCCGACGTGGAGGACCGCCGCGGGTCGGGCTTCGCCGGCAGGGGCCTGAAGCTCGGGATCGGCGGCACGCTCGTCGTCGGATTGCTCTCGATGCTGTTGGGCACCGATCTGTTCGCCGTGATCGGCGGCGGTTCCGGGGTGCCGACCGGAGGCGAGCAGCAGGGCGCCCCGGTGTCGGAGACGCCGGCGGAGCGCGAGCGGGTGGAGTTCGTCTCGTTCGTGCTCGACGACCTGCAGCAGACCTGGTCCGGCGAGTTCTCTCGCGCCGGTGGCGACTACCAGCGCGCGAAGCTCGTGCTCTTCCGCGACGTGGTCGACTCGGCGTGCGGGACGGGGCAATCCGCGACGGGCCCGTTCTATTGCCCGCTCGACGGAAAGGTCTACCTCGACCTCGGCTTCTTCGACGAGCTCGCGAGCCGCTTCGGCGCCGCCGGCGAGTTCGCGCAGGCTTACGTCGTGGCGCACGAGATGGGGCACCACGTCCAGAACCTGCTCGGCGTCTCGGACAAGGTCCGCGCGCTGCAATCGCGCCGCCCGGGTGAGCGCAACGCGCTGTCGGTGCGGCTCGAGCTCCAGGCGGACTGCCTCGCCGGCGTCTGGGCGCACTCCACGCGCCGGCGCGACCTGCTCGAGCGCGGCGACGTGGAGTCGGCGCTGGGAGCGGCGTCCGCGATCGGCGACGATCGCCTGCAGCGCGGCGCCGGGAGGCGCGTCTCTCCCGAGACGTTCACGCACGGCTCCTCGGCGGAGCGCGTCGAATGGTTCCGGCGCGGCCTCGAGAGCGGGCGCGCCGACGGGTGCGACACCTTCGGCGGGAGCTGAGCGGGGCGGCCTAACGCCGGCGTGACGGACGCCACGACCCCACGAGGCGCGGCTTGCCCGAGGACGTCGCGCCGTCGGCGGTCGAGCTCGTCTGCGCGCGCACGGGCTGCCGCGTGTCGCGGCGGGGACCGGCGGGCCGAGCGCGCGGGCCGCTCGAGTGACGCGGGGCCGGGCCCCGAGCCTCCGACGCCCGCTTCACCTCGGCCTGGAACGTCTCCGACTCGCGCGGGACCTCGGCGCGCGGGATGCGGGCCCGCGTCAGCGCCTCGATCGCGTTCAGCAGGTCGCGCTCGTCGGGCGAAGCGAAGCTCGAGGCGAGGCCGCTCGCCGCGGCGCGGGCGGTGCGCCCGATGCGGTGCACGTAGTCCTCGGCGACGTGAGGCAGATCGAAGTTGATGACGTGACCGATCTCGGCGACGTCGATGCCCCGCGCCGCGATGTCGGTCGCGACGAGCACCCGGTACGTGCCTTCCTTGAACCCCTCCAGCGCGGCGCGGCGCTGGCTCTGGGAACGATCCGCGTGGATGCGCGCCACGCGCAGGCCTGCGCGGTCGAGGACCTTCGCGACCTTGTCCGCTCGCCGCTTCGTCCGGGTGAAGACCAGCGTCGAGACGTCATCGCGCTCGAGCAGCGCCCGCAGGAGCGCGAGCTTCTCCTCCTGAGCCGCGAGGAAGACCTGCTGCTCGGCGCGCGCCGCGGTCGTGCCGCTGCGAGCGACCTCGACGCGAACGGGCTCGCGCAGGTGCGCCTTCGCGAACTCCGCGACCTCACCCGCCATCGTCGCCGAGAACAGCAGCGTCTGCCGCTGGCGCGGCACGCGCGCGAGGATCCGGTCGAGCTGCGGCTTGAAGCCCATGTCGAGCATGCGGTCCGCCTCGTCGAGGACGAGCACCTCGATGCCGTCGAGCCGCGCGGTCCCCTGCTTCAGGTGGTCGACGAGCCGGCCGGGGGTCGCGATGATCACCTCCCGACCTTCGCGGAACGCGGTCGTCTGCGGCCCCATCCCGACGCCGCCGATCACCGTCGCGCCCCGGACGTGCCGCCCGTGGCCGAACCGCTCGAGCTCCTCCGCGATCTGCACCGCGAGCTCGCGCGTCGGGGCGAGCACCAGCGCGCGCGTCCCGCTCTTGCCGGCGAGCCGCTCGATGATCGGCAGCAGGAACGCGGCGGTCTTGCCCGTGCCGGTCGCGGCCGTGCCGATCACGTCCTTGCCGGCGAGCGCGTGCGGGATCGCCTGCGCCTGGATGGGCGTGGCGTGCTCGAAGCCGGCGCGATCCAGGGCCTGGAGCGCGGCGGGAGAGAGGTTGAGCTTTGAGAACGGCGTCACGAAGTCTCCGAGAGGGAAGCGAACGGCAAGGGAAGAGGCGGGTGTCCGTCGGCCGAGATCGAGGCGACCAAGCCGTCGATCTCGAGGCCAGGAAGACGGAAGGTGCGCGCATCAAGCACGAAAAACTGCGTCAGGTCAACTCGCGGGCCCTTTCCAGGCCGCCCATGCGTGGCGCTCCAGGCCACCCATGCGCGGGGCTCCCGCGTCGTTTCGGCCGGTGAATCCAGCTGCGGGGCGCAATAGAGGAGCGCAGATGCCCCGCGACAGGATGCCCACGACCGAGCTCGTCAGGAGCACCGCGATCCGGACGGCGACGGTGCTCGGGATCGCGTTCCTCGCGTGGATCCTGTGGCACTCGCCGCTCGCGCTCTTCGTGACGGCGGTGTCGTCCCTGATCGCCGTCGCCCTCGACCGCGCGGTCCGGGCGATGGAGCGGCACCGCGTGCCGCGCAACGCTGGCATCGCGATCGTCCTCACGCTGTGGGCAGCGGTGTCGATCGCGCTCGTCGTGGTCTTCGCGATCCCGGCGGTCGGGCAGCTGCAGCAGCTGGTGGTGAGCGCGCCGCAGCTCCTCGATCGGCTGCGCGCATCCGAGCTCTACCTCGCCATCGAGCGCTACGTCCCGGCCGCGACGCTGAGCAGCGCCGTGCCCGAGCGCGTCGGCGACGTCTTCTCCTCGGCGATGGGGATCGCCACCGGGGTGCTCGGCGCCGTGGCGGGCTTCGTCACGGTGTTCTTCGTCACCGCGTTCATGCTCGGGTCGGGGCGGCCGCTCGTGTCCGCCTGGCTCGGCGCGGCGAAGCCGACGACCCGCGCCCGTTACGCGCGGCTCGCCGAGGGCATCTACGACGCGGTGTCGGGCTACGTCACCGGCCTCGCGGTGATCGTCGCGATCCACGCGGCGCTCGCGACCACGTTCCTCGGATTCATGAAGATCCCGTGGTTCCTCGCGCTCGGGCTCATGGCGGGCATGTCGAGCCTCATCCCGTACATCGGCGTCCTCGTCGCCGGGACGGTGATCGTGACCGTCGCGTTCGCCTCCGGCGGGCTCTGGACCGGGCTGGCGACGCTCGCGTACGTCGTCGTGTACCAGCAGATCGAGAACCAGATCGTGAGCCCGCTCGTGTACCGGAGCGCGATCGACGTGAACCCGCTCGTCATCCTCGTGGCGGCGCTGATCCTCGGCGAGGTGTGGGGGATCGGCGGGGCGGTGCTCTCGGTCCCCGTGACCGCCGTCGCGCAGATCGTCATCGCCGAGGTGCTCAAGTTCCGGCGGGAGCGCCAGGAGGTGCCCGTCGAGGTCGCAGAGATGAAGCACATGGACCGGCCCTGACGAAAGGACCGGATACGCCCACCGTTCGCGAGGACGAGATGCCGCACCTTCAGTTCGAGATGAACTTCGCCCCCGGCTCCGAGGAGAAGACCCGCTTCGCGCAGGCAGTCGTCCGACACTTCTCCGAGATCATGGACACCGGCACCGACCACATCGGAGTCACGCTCCGCACGTACGGGCGTGACGACCTGACGTTCGGGCGCGCCGCCGAGGCGGACGGTCGCATCGTGTTCCTGAACGCCGACATCCGGCTCGGCCGCACCCGCGATCAGAAACGACGCCTGGCGCTCGCGATCATGGGCGAGATCGAGCAGGCGTGGCGCGTGCCGCAGCGGAGCGTCTACGTCATCTACACCGAGCACGACGGCGAGCACTTCCAGCTCTCCGACCGCGTGCTGCCATCCTGGTCCGCGGGCGAGGACCCGCTCGCGGGACCTCCGGAAGGCGCCGCGCCGGGGGAAAACTGATTTAGATCAATTAAGCAGCGATTGAGTCGGGACTGAAGTCGCCCTTCGGCGTGTTTGTGCGATGGATCCGCTCCGCCGCACCCCCGCCGGGGTTGACGTTACATGTAAACAGGGTGTAGCCCCTGTGCGCCGGAACGCCTTTCGTTTCCCCCGCTTGGAGGCCCTCACCGCATGTACCAGATCGTCCGCCGCGAAGCGTTTTCCGATGTGACCTTCCTGTGGGAGGTCCTGGCGCCCGACGTCGCGAAGGCCGCCCAGCCCGGCCATTTCGTCATGCTGCGCCTGCGCGAAGGCGCCGAGCGTATCCCGCTCACCGTCGCCGACTTCGACCGCGAGCGCGGCACCATCACGATGGTCATCCAGGCGCTCGGCAAGACCACGCGCGAGATGATGGCGAACTACAAGGAAGGCGACACCTTCCTCGACTTCGTCGGTCCGCTCGGTCTCCCCGCGCACACCCACGAGAAGTACGGGCGCGTCGTCCTCGTCGGCGGCGGTCTCGGCGTCGCGCCGGTGTTCCCGCAGCTGCGCGCCTTCAAGGAGGCCGGGAACCGCACGACGGGCATCATCGGGTTCCGGAACAAGGACCTCGTCTTCTGGGAGAAGAAGTTCGGCAAGTACTGCGACGACCTGATCGTCTGCACGGACGACGGCAGCTACGGCAAGCCGGGCTTCGTGACGCAGGCGCTGAAGGAGGTCTGCGAGAACGAGAAGCCGGATCTCGTCGTCGCCATCGGACCGCTCCCGATGATGAACGCCTGCGTCGAGACGACGCGGCCGTTCGGCGTGAAGACGATGGTGAGCCTCAACGCCATCATGGTGGACGGCACCGGAATGTGCGGCTCCTGCCGCGTGACGGTCGGCGGCAAGGTGAAGTTCGCCTGCGTCGAGGGCCCGGACTTCGACGGCCACGCCGTCGACTTCCCCGAGCTCATGCAGCGCCAGAAGCGCTTCAAGGAGCAGGAGGCGCAGGCGACGCAGGACTACGCGCACATCTGCAACCTCGAGAAGCAGCTCTTCGAGGAGGAGAAGCGCAACTACAAGAAGATCAAGGACCTCGCGCCCAAGCAGAACCACATGCCGGAGCGCGACGCGCAGGAGCGCGCGCGGAACTTCAAGGAAGTGAACCTCGGCTACTCGCTCGACCAGGCGCTCGCCGAGGCCGAGCGCTGCATCCAGTGCGCGAAGCCGACCTGCGTCGCCGGGTGCCCGGTCCAGATCGACATCCCGCGGTTCATCCGCCACGTCCTCGTGCGCGACATGGACGGCGCGCTCGCGGCGATCCGCGAGTCGAACATGTTCCCGTCGGTCTGCGGCCGCGTCTGCCCGCAGGAGACGCAGTGCGAGGCGCAGTGCATCATCAACAAGAAGATGGAGTCGGTCGCGATCGGCCGGCTCGAGCGCTTCGTCGGTGACAACGCCGTCGCCCCCAAGGCGTCCCCGCCGGTGTTCGCGGCGAAGGACCGGCTCGGCAAGGTCGCGATCTGCGGCTCGGGCCCCGCGGGCCTCTCGGCCGCGGCCGACCTCGTCCGCTACGGCGCCGACGTGACCGTCTACGAGGCCCTCCACGTGGTCGGCGGCGTGCTCCAGTACGGCATCCCGTCGTTCCGCCTGCCCCGCGACATCATCGCCCGCGAGGTCCAGCAGCTGAAGGACATGGGCGTGAAGATCGAGACCAACAAGGTCATCGGCAAGACCTTCACCGTCTCGCAGCTCATGGAGGAGAAGGGGTACGACGCCGTGTTCCTCGGCGTCGGCGCGGGCGCGCCGGCGTTCATCGGCATCCCTGGCGAGAACTTCAGCCAGGTCTACAGCGCGAACGAGTTCCTCACGCGCGTGAACCTGATGGGCGGCGACCGCTTCCCGTACCTCGACACGCCGATCACGCTCGGGAAGAGCGTCGCCGTCATCGGCGCCGGCAACACCGCGATGGACTGCCTCCGCGTCGCGAAGCGCCTCGGCGCCCCGACGGTCCGCTGCGTCTACCGCCGCACCGAGGCCGAAGCGCCGGCCCGCATCGAGGAGATCCGCCACGCCAAGGAGGAGGGGATCGAGTTCTTCTTCCTGCACGGTCCGGTGGAGGTCCTCGCCGACAAGGACGGCAACGTCACCGGGCTCAAGGTCGAGCGGATGGTGCTCGGCGAGCCGGACGAGAAGGGCCGCCGCAAGCCGGTCCCCACCGGGGAGTACAAGCTCCTCGAGTGCGACACCGTCATCTCGGCGCTCGGCACGAAGGCGAACCCGATCATCACCGAGTCCACGCCCGGCCTGCAGCTCAACAAGTGGGGCAACATCGCGGCCGACGACGGCAAGCTCGACTCGACGCAGGCGACGAGCCTCCCCGGCGTGTTCGCCGGTGGCGACATCGTGACCGGCGGCGCGACCGTCATCCTCGCGATGGGCGCCGGCCGCCGCGCCGCGAAGTCGATCGCCACCTACCTGCAGGCGAAGAAGCAGAAGTGGCCGATCACGAAGGAGGACGTCGCGGCGTTCGTCGCGCCGACCCCGGTCAGCGGCGCGATCAAGCCCGCTGGCGCAACCGTTCCTCCCGGAGCGCTCGAGATGCCTGGCCAGACCTGCCCGAAGTGCCACCGGCCCCTCGACGGCGACGAGCAGTACATCTGCTGCGCGACCGCGAAGCTGGAGTGGAAGTGTGACTCCTGCGCGAAGGTGAGCGAGGGCTTCGCGTTCCCGTACGGCCTGTGCCCGGCGTGCGGCACGGGCAAGCTGTCGCCCGCGGAGGGGCACAGCGTCGAGGGCGCGAAGGCGCTCGAGGCGATCCGGCTCGCGTTCGAGATCGAGCTCGGCGGCCAGGCCTTCTACACGCAGGCCGCCCGCGAGACCTCGGAGCCGATGCTCCAGGAGCTGTTCGCCAAGTTCGCGGCGATGGAAGGCGAGCACATGGCGACGCTGTCCCGTCGCTACCACGCCGAGGTGCCGGTCCCGTCTTCGGAGTTCCGGACCGAGCGCGCTGCCGTGTACGCGGGCATCCCGAACCGCCCGGAGGATCCGGCGAACCTCTTCCGGATCGCCATCGCGTTCGAGGAGCGCGCGGTGAAGTTCTTCAGCGAGCGCGGTGAGCAGTGCCCCGCCGGCTCCGTGGAGCGCGAGCTCTACCGCGAGCTCGCCGCCGAGGAGCGCGAGCACGTCGCGCTGCTCACGACCGAGCTGGAGCGCTGGAAGGCCGGCAAGCCGGGGCTCCTCTAGGCGCGCCGCGGGCGCGTCCCGCAGCATGAAGTGATCGCGGCCCGAGTCCACCCGGACTCGGGCCGCAGTCGTTTCGGGCGTCCGCGCTTCAAGCGTGGGGCCGCGGCTGGGACGCGCGGCTCGTGGAACTCTCCGGAGCGCCGATCGAGGGCGCCGCGCCGAGCTGCCTCATGAGCCCCAGCGCGTCCCACTGCGCCCACTCCTCCGCGAGCTTGCCGTTGCGGAAGCGGCCGATCGACATGCCCTCGACCGTGCAACGCTTGCCGGTGGGCTGGATCCCCATCAGCGGGTTCTGATGCGTCCCGATCATCCTCCAGTGCACGACGCAGGTGTCACCGTCCGCATAGCAACCCAGGATCGTCGGGGAGAGATCGGGGAACGCGGTCTTGTACCCGCGGCACGTCTCCTTCTCGGTCGCGAGATCCGCGTCCCCGGTCAACGGGTCGTGAGCCCGATAGCCGTTGTCGCAGACCTCGTCGAAAACGTCGAAGTTGCCCTTGCCGAACGCCTCGTCGAACAACCGGCGATACGCCGCCTTCATGTCTACGGCCATGATTGACCTCCCGCCGGGTGCGCGTGACGCACGCGGCAGCGAATTCTTGGCCGCGCGCGACGGGGCTTTCCAAGCCGCGACGGGGGAAAGACAGATGCTCCCCGTCGCGACGGGAGCTTGGGGGCAAAGGAACTTTTCCGCTCCGGCTCCGACGCCGGCGCGGAATTCGAAGCAGCGCGCCCGCCTCCTTCATATCGGTGGTCCGGATGCCCGTGCGCGCGCCCCATGGAGAGCTGGAACGCCTGGCCGCCGAGCTCGACGCGTTCGTTCGCGACGTCCAGCAGGAGATCTGCCGGGCGCTCGAGGCCCTCGACGGAGCCGCTCGGTTCCGCAGCGACGCGTGGGAGCGCCCAGGCGGCGGCGGCGGCGTCTCGCGCGTGCTCGAGGATGGCGCCGTCTTCGAGAAGGCGACCGTGAGCGTCTCGTCGGTTCACGGAGAGCTCCCGCTCCGGCTCGCCGCCCGAGTATCCGGGGAGGGCGGCACCTTCGCGGCCACCGGACTCTCGGTCGTCATCCATCCCTGCAGCCCGATGATCCCCACGACGCACATGAACGTGAGGCTCGTCCGTCGCGGCGACGCTGCCTGGTTCGGTGGCGGTACCGATCTCACGCCGTACTATCTGGAGGAGCAGGACTGCTCCGACTTTCACCGCGCGCTGCGCGAGGTCTGCGAGCGTCACGAGCCAGGCAGCTATGCTCGCCACAAGGCAGCGGCGGATTCGTACTTCTACCTGCCTCACCGGGGCGAGCATCGCGGTGTCGGCGGCATCTTCTTCGAGGATGCGGACGCGACGCTCACCGCCGGCGCCGGGCTCGCAGAACGCGTCGCGCGCGCGTTCCTCCCCGCCTACTTGCCGATCGTCGAGCGGCGTCGCGGCATCGGGTACGGCGCGCGCGAGCGCAGGTGGCAGGAGATCCGCCGCGGCCGCTACGTCGAGTTCAACCTGCTCCTCGACCGCGGCACGGTGTTCGGTCTCGAGTCGGGCGGGCGGACCGAATCGATCCTGGCGTCGCTTCCTCCCGCGGTGCGCTGGGCCTACGCGCACGAGCCCGATCCCGGCAGCCGGGAGGCGGCGCTGCTCGACGTGCTGCGCGTCCCGCGGGAGTGGGCGTGATGGGCGGGTGGCGAGCGAGGCGTCGGCGTGCGCGCGACCGGAACGAGAGTACCGCGCGGCGGACCACGGTCCGCGGAGCGGCCGGTGGTGTCCACGGATCAACGTGCATTCGCTGGTCAGTTCAGGGTACGGCGCGTGCTCCTCCGGCGCGCATGACCGCACCGCGCCAGATTCTCCCCGGCTCCGTCTATCTCGTGACGCGCAGATGCGCGCAGCGCCAGTATCTGCTCCGCCCGTCGAAGACGACGAACGAGCTCTTCGCGTTCCTGCTCGCGGTCGCCGCCAAGCGGTACGGTATCCTGGTCCACGTGTTCTGCGTGATGTCGAACCACGTACACCTCGTGGTGACGGACACCCACGCGCGATTGCCGGAGTTCCACCAGTACCTCGACTCGCTCGTCGCGCGATCAGTCAATTCGTCGTTGGGGTCGTGGGAAACGTTCTGGGCGCCCGGGAGCTATAGCGCGGTTCGCCTCGTCGCGTCCGAGGACATCGTCCGCGAGGCGGCGTATGTACTCGCGAACCCGGCGAAGGCAGGGCTCGTCCGGACCGGCCACCTCTGGCCCGGGCTGTGGTCGGATCCAGATCTCATCGGCGCGGGGCCGACGCGCGTTGCCCGGCCGTGCCACCGCTTCTTCGCGAAGAAGAGCGCGCTGCCAGAGATCGCCGAGCTCGAGCTGACGGCGCCCGCGGGATTCGCATCGGC
Organism: Anaeromyxobacteraceae bacterium; assembly: GCA_035702585.1. Classification (GTDB taxonomy): domain Bacteria; phylum Myxococcota; class Myxococcia; order Myxococcales; family Anaeromyxobacteraceae; genus DASSQI01. The sequence goes on along the minus strand of DASSQI010000019.1, from coordinate 38,567 downwards.
GGCCGAGTTCCGCGACCGGGTCGTCGCGGCAGTGAAGGTGCACGAAGAGGAAGCGGCGCGACGCTTCCGGAATGAGTTCCAGGGCGCGGTGCGCGTCCTCAAGCAGAAGCCGAGGTCGCGCCCGCGCTCGAAGGAGCCGCGGCGCAACCTGAAGCCGCGCGTTGCTGCCAAGGACGCCTCGAAGCGCGTCGAGACGCTCACCTCGCTGGACGAGTTTGTGCGCAAGTACCGAGCTGCCCTTGCGAGAAGACGCGCCGGCGAGAAGGGCGTCGTGTTTCCAGCGGGCACCTACCAGCTGCGCATCGCGCACGGCGTGCCGTGCGCGCCATGCCGTTGATCGCGGGGTAGCGCTCGTCGCTCTGCGGTATCGACGCCGACGTTCGCGTGCCGGCTGATCCGCTTTCGTGAAGCACTCGTCCACGCAAGGGGCTGGTGGTCTCTAGGCGAGCACCGCGCGTCCGGCGTTCCCGAACTTCGACGTTGTGGACTGAGGCGCGCCACGGCGGCGCTTTCGACTAACCCCGCGCATTCTCTGTGCGTGATCGCCTGTGGCCGGCGCAGCAGTTCGCGGGCCGAGCGCGACCAACCCTCCGAGGAGTTCGGCTGTGTGCGCCAACGCGCGTTGCTCCCGGCAACGCGGGTGTTGATCGGCGTTCTCGCTCGTTCCTGCGCGGCTACTCTCGGTCCGGTTCGGCATCGAGCAGGTGACGTCGGCGGTCAAGGCGACGGATCAGATCACGCAGCAGAACGCCGCCAGCTCGGAGGAGTCGTCCTCGGCGGCGGCCGAGCTGTCCGGGCAAGCGGCCGAGCTGGCCGCGCTCGTCGCGGGGTTCCAGCTGGGGAGAGCGTCGGCGGCCGCCGCGCTCGATCTCGGACCGTCCCCGCTCCCGCTCGATCTCGCCGCCCGGGTGGTATCAGCCCCGCTGCTCCGGGCGTGATCCCCGGCGCGCCGACAAGTTGCCGCACCACCTCGAGGCGCCTTGGCGCACCGCCGGCGGTGATACTCTTCACCTTGCGTCAGGGTCGCCATGGAACAGGGCACCAGCGAGGACCGCCTGCGATTGTTCGTGGAGCACGCGCCCGCCGCGATCGCGATGGTCGATCGCGACATGCGGTACATCGCGGTCAGCCGCCGGTGGCTCACCGACTACCGGGTCACGGAGAGCGACCTCGTTGGCCGGTCTCACTACGACGTCTTCCCGGACCTGCCCGCGCACTGGAGGGACATCCACCGGCGGTGCCTCGCCGGCGCGGTCGAGCGGAGCGAGGAGGAGCCCTTCCCCCGAGCGGACGGCAGGATCGACTGGGTGAAGTGGGAGATCCACCCGTGGCGCACTGCCGCGGGCGAGATCGGCGGGCTCATGCTGTTCACGGAGGTGATCACCCGGCGCAAGGAGGCGGAGCTGGCGCTGCAGCAGCGCGACAAGCTCGAGAGCATCGGGCGGCTCGCCGGCGGCATCGCGCACGACTTCAACAATCTCCTCACCGTGATCCTCTCGTGCGCCGAGGCGCTGAAGGAGGAGGTCGCGGCGGGCCGCGCCGCGTCCGCAGCGGACCTCGACGACATCGTCGCGGCCGGACGGCGGGCCGCGGAGCTGACGCGGCAGTTGCTGACGTTCGCGCGGAAGCAGGTGATCGCGCCGGTGCCGCTCGATCTCAACGCGACGCTGAAGGGGCTCCAGGCGCTGCTCCGTCGCGTCCTGGGCGAGCGGATCGCGATCGTGTCGGAGCCGGAGCCGGCGCTCTGGACCGTGCGCTGCGATCCGGTGCAGATCGAGCAGGTCGTCCTGAACCTCGTCCTCAACGCTCGTGACGCGATGCCGGCCGGAGGCACGCTCCTGCTCGCGACCTCGAACGTCGAGGTGCCCGAAGGGTTCGCCGCCGCGCCGGAGCTGAAGCCGGGTCGTTACGTGCGCCTCACCGTACGCGACTCCGGACACGGGATGTCGCGAGAGGTGCAGCGGCACGCGTTCGAGCCGTTCTTCACGACGAAGCCGCTCGGCTCCGGGACGGGCCTCGGCCTCGCGATGGCGTACGGCGTCGCGCAGCAGGGTGGGGGCGCGATCGCGATCGACTCCGCTCCGGGACGCGGGACGTCGGTCGACGTCTACCTCCCGCGCGACGACGGCCGCGCCGAGGTGTTCCCGGAGCCCAGCGCGCTGGCGCGACGAGGGACGGAGGCCGTGCTCGTCGTCGAGGACGACCCGCTCGTGCGCGGCGTCACGGCGCGGTGCCTGCGCGAGCGCGGCTACGCCGTGACGGTGGCTGCCAGCGGCGAGGAAGCGCTCGAGCTGATCGCGCGGGGCCTCGCGCCGCGAGTGCTCGTGACCGACGTCGTCATGCCCGGCATCGACGGCCGCGCGCTGTCGGAGCGGGTGCGCGCGGCGTGGCCGGACGTCCGCGTCCTGCTCATGTCCGGCTATTCGGACGAGGTGCTCGGAGACGACGGAGTCGTGGACCCGGCGATCGCGTTCCTCGCGAAGCCGTTCACGCCCGAGCAGCTGCTCGACCGCGTGGAGGCGCTGCTGGACGCGCCGCCGACGCGCGCATGACGAGCTGCTCGGCGGGCGAGAACGCGCTCGCGCGCGCGAGCGTGGTCCCGACGAGGCAGGTGAGGCCGGACGAGGCGAAGATCATCGCGAGCGTCACGAACTGGTACAGCGCCGCGTGGACCGGTGGCGTCCCCGAGAGCACCATGCCGGTCATGAGCCCGGGGATCCACACGATGCCGAGCGAGCGCAGGTTGTCGATGGCGGGCGTGAGGCTCGCCGCGAACGAGGACTGCACGTAGGGCGCGACGCTGGCCTCGGGGCTCGCGGCGAGCGCGAGCGCCGTCTCGACGAGCCGCTCGTGCGACGCCACCTCCGCCCGGAAGCGCTCGAGGGCGAGGGTGTTCGCGTTCATCGCGTTCGCGATGAGCATGCTCCCGACCGGCACGAGCGTCGTGACGCGGGTGTCGATGACGCCCATGAGCGCCATGATGAGGATGACGGAGCCCGCGCCGGCCGCGATCGCCTGTAGCGAGATCCTGAACGCGCCCGGGACGCGCTTCGCGCGCCGGGACGAGGTCGCGGCGGCGGCGAGCACCATCGCGCCCAGCGCGACGACGGCGAGCCATCCGGGCCCGCGCAGCATGAGGAGGAGCACGGATCCGACGGCGGAGATCTGCACGACGCCGCGCACCAGCGCGAGCGCGAGATCCTTCTCGACGCGGATGTGCCGGCGGCGGGCGAGCAGCGCGATCGCGATGGCCGCGGCGGACGCGACCACCGCCTGCGCGAGCGTGAGCCGGAGCGGGTCAGGGAAGATCATACGCAGCACGGAGCACCTCCTTCACGGGGCCGATGCGCTCGACCCTCCCTGCCCTGAGCTCCAGGACGTCGGTCGCGACGCGCGCGGCCTGCGCGAGGTCGTGCGTGATGATGATGCACGTGAGCCGCCGCGCGGCGACGACGTCCCTGACGAGCCGCTCGACGTCACGCTTCGAGCGGTCGTCGAGCGCCGACGTCGGCTCGTCGAGGAGCAGCACGATCGGCTCGTTCGCGACGGCGCGCGCGATCGCGACGCGCTGCGCCTCGCCGCCGGAGAGCCGCGCGGCGTCCCGCTCGGCGAATCCGGAGAGGCCGACGAGTTCGAGGAGCCTCGCGACCGCCTCGTCCGAGATCGTCGCGCCGCGCTGCTCCGGTCCGAACCGCAGGTTGTCCGCGACGGACCCCGGGAAGAGCGAAGCCGTCTGCATGATCATCCCGACGCGCCGCCGCAGCTCGCGCGGCGGCAGCTCACGATGGTCGCGGCCCTGCAGGAACACGGTGCCGCTCGTCGGCTCGTCGAGGCGGTTCAGCAGCCGGAGCAGGGACGACTTCCCCGAGCCGCTCGGACCGACGACGGCGAGCACCTCGCCCTCGCGCACGTCGAGCGAGACCTCGTCGACGAGCGCGCGGCCGTCCACGACCCGGGACAGTCGCTCGGTCCGGAGGATCACCGGTGCGCGCTCGGCGCTCGGGCTGACGATGGGTGGGGTCAGGGCCGGCGGGCGATCGCGAGGAACAGCGGGAAGCGACGGCGGCCCGCGGCGGTCTCCTTGTCGATCTCGGCGACGGTGGAGATCCGCACGTCGCTGAAGCCGGCGGCCTCCAGCCAGGACGTGATCGTGCCGCGAGGGAACCCGGAGTGCCCCTCGAACCCGGCCCCGTGGAACGAGCCGTCCTCCTCGTCGAGATCCGAGACGCAGACGTACCCGCCCGGCACGAGGAGCTGGTGGAACGTGCGCAGCAGCGCCGGCACGTCCGGGATGTGGTGGAGCGTGAGCAGCGTGCAGACGAGGTCGTAGCTCGCGGCCGCTGGAGCCGCGCCCGTGAGGTCCAGCACGATCGCCCTGGCGTTCGTGGCGCCGCTCGCCGCGATCTTCTCGCGGGCGACGGCGATCATCTCGCGCGAGCTGTCCGCCATCGTGAGCGAGCCGACGCGCGACCGGAGCTCGAGTCCGAGCAGGCCTGTGCCGCTGCCGTACTCGAACATGCTCATCCGTGCGAGCCCCGGGACGGCCGCGGCGATGGCGTCGGCCACGCGTCGGGCGCGGTCGCGCTTCTGCGGGTCGTCCCAGGTCCTCGCGACGGTGTCGAAGTGGGTCATGTCTGCTCCTCGACAGGATGTAACCTTCGAGGCGCCTCAGAGCGATCTGTCGGGCTCCGGGACGGGATCGCGTACGCCCGCGCGCCGCAGCATGATCGCGAGCGGGCAGAAGCGCGTGAAGGCGCTCTGGAACAGGTTCAGCCCGACGAACGCGGTGATGGCGAAGAACCACGGGCTCACGAAGTGCGCGAGCGCGAGCGACAGGAGCACCATGGCCCCTGCGAACGCGTGGACGAATCTCTCGACGGTCATTGCGGCTCCAGGGAAGTGCGGCGTATGAGAGTGCTGTCTCACGTCTGAGAGCCGCGCCCGCGCTCCGGGGATTCAGCCGCTCCACGGCCGGGCGCCCGACGGGGTCCAGTAATGACGGAATCGATTCTCTTCCTGCTCCTCGTCGCGGTCTGGATCGTCGCCCAGACGTGGCTCCTGCCGCGTCTGGGCGTCCCCACCTGAGCGGTGCCCCGGCGGCCTCGGGACGAGGCCGGAGCGAAGGGCCGATCCGGAAGCGACGGGCGAGGGAGCTAGTGTCGCCCGCTCCGGGCGACGCCGCGCCGCAGGTCGCCGCCGCACATCCATCGCCGCGCGTCGCCAGCGCCCTCGTCGTCCTCGGCGCCGCCGCCGCGTGCGTCCCGGGCTTCCCCGCCGCCGCGGCGCTCGCCGCGGGCGTGTTCGTGGCGGTCGCGTTCGGAAACCCGCTCGCGGCGCGCACCCGCGTGCTCGCGCGCCGGCTGCTCCCCGCGTCGGTCGTGGGGCTGGGCGGCGCGATGGATCTCGGCGCCGTCGCGCGCACCGGGGCGCACGGGATCGGCTACACCGTGACGACCATCGTGGCGTGCGCGGCCCTCGGCGTCCTCCTCTCCCGCGCGCTGTCGGTCGAGCGGCGCACCGGCATCCTCGTGACGGTCGGCACCGCGATCTGCGGCGGGAGCGCGATCGCCGCGGCTGCGCCGGTGCTGGGCGCGGACGACCGCGAGACCTCGGTCTCGCTCGCGACCGTGTTCGTCCTGAACTCCGTCGCGCTGCTCGTGTTCCCGCTGCTCGGCCACGCGGCCCGGCTCGACGAGCCGGCGTTCGGGCTGTGGGCGGCGCTCGCGATCCACGACACGAGCTCCGTCGTCGGGGCGGCGCTGCAGTACGGGCCGGTCGCGCTCGGCGTCGCGACGACGGTCAAGCTGGCGCGCGCCCTCTGGATCGTGCCCGTGACCCTCGCGATCGGGCTCCTCGAGCGCCGTCATCGAGGCGGTGGCGGGCGGGTGAGCGGGCGGCCGCCCTGGTTCATCCTCGGCTTCGTCGCCGTCGCGGCGCTCGCCACCTACGTGCCGGAGTTGCGGCCGGCAGGGCACGCCCTCGCGGCCGTCGCTCGCCGCGCGCTGGTCGTCACGCTGTTCCTCATCGGGCTCGGGCTCTCGCGCGGCAGCCTCCGCGCGGTCGGCGCGCGGCCGTTCGCGCTCGGAGCGCTCCTCTGGGTCGCCATGGGCGCCGGTACGCTCGCCGCCGTTCGCCTGGGCCTTTTCGCGGCGTGAGCCCAGCGGGTAATCTCGCGCTCCCCATGACGACCGTCTGGCACGTGATGATCGACGGCACGCCCGCCTGCACCTCCGCGTGCCTCTCGGCCGACGAGCGCCTGGAGCCGCCGATCTGCGGCAGCCGCAACCGGACGCGCATCGAGGAGTACGCCGAGCTCCTGCGCGCGAGGCATCCGGGCGCGGCGATCGAGGTCGTCGCGGACGGCTGCCCGATGCGCGGCGAGTGACGCGCACCGGCGGCGGGCGCGGGCGACCACCCGGCATCGCCGAGCCTCGCGCGAGACCGCCGCGAGCGAGACGGTTGACACCACGCCCCTGGCAGGTATCTCCGGGGCATGCGGTTCCTCCACCCCGAGCACGACGAGAACCTGGAGCTTTCGCTCGACGACGTCTTCCTCGTGCCGCGGTACTTCGACGGGCACTCGAGGCTGGACGTGGACCTCCGGCCCGCGGATTTCGCAGGCGGCTCGCACCCGGTCGTGTCCGCGAACATGAACGCGGTCACGGGCAAGCGCATGGCCGAGACGATGGCGCGCTTCGGCGGCATCGGCGTCCTGCCGCAGGACATGGACCTCGACACCGCCGCGCGCATCGTCAAGCACATCAAGGCGGCCGATCCCCGCTATGACACCCCGCTCGCGGTGTCGCCGCGCGCGACGCTGCGCGACGTCCAGGGGATCATCCGGAAGCGCGCGCACGACATGGTCACCGTCGTCGACGACGAGCGGCGTCCGCTCGGGATCATCACGCACGCGGACCTGCGCGATCGCGACCAGTACTCGCCTGCCGAGTCGTTCATGTCCTCGCGGCTGGTCACGATCCCGGTCGGCACGCCGAACCGCGAGGCGTTCCTGCTCATGGAGGACAGCCGGGTGAAGTCGGCGCCGGTCCTCGACCGCGACGGCAGGCTGGTCGGCGTGCTCACGCGCGACGACGCCGTGCGCCTCGAGCTCCTGAAGCCGGCGCTCGACGGGCGCGGCGAGCTGATGGTCGCGGCCGCGGTCGGGATCTCCGCGACGGCCGCTGCGAGCGCGGCGCGGCTCGCGGAGCTGGGCGTCTCCGCGATCGTCCTCGACACCGCGCACGGGCACCAGCGCAGGATGATCGAGGCGATCCGCGAGGTGAGGAAGGTGATCGGCCCGAGGATGCCGCTCGTCGCAGGCAACGTCTGCACGCCGGAGGGCACCCGCGATCTGCTCGACGCCGGCGCCGACATCGTGAAGGTGAACGTCGGCCCCGGCGCGATGTGCACGACCCGCATGCAGACAGGCACCGGGCGGCCGACCTTCTCGTCGGTGCACGCCTGCGCCCGCGCCGCGCACGAGCGCGGCCGCCACGTCTGGGCGGACGGCGGCGTGCGCGAGCCGCGCGACGTGGCCCTCTACCTCGCGGCGGGCGCGTCGCGCGTCATGATCGGCACGCTGCTCTCCGGCACGTACGAGAGCCCTGGCGACGTCAAGGAGGACCGCGAAGGCCGTCCGTACAAGGAGAACTACGGCATGGCCAGCGCGCGCGCCGTCGGCGACCGCACCGCGGGGCTCGATCCGTTCGAGCAGGCCAAGAAGGGCTTCTTCCGCGAGGGGATCTCGACGTCACGCATCTACATCCGCGAGGGCCAGGAGAGCGTCGGCGCGATCCTGGTGGACGTGATCTCCGGCGTGCAGTCGGCGCTCACGTACGCGGGCGCGACGACGACGCGGGACTTCCACGAGAAGGCGGTCGTCGGGGTCCAGACATCGGGCGGGTACGGCGAGGGCAAGCCGCGCGGCTGAGCCGCACCTCCGATGACGTCCCCGCGAATGGTGAACCTCCTCGCGCAGGAGGAGCGAGGGCGCGCCGTCGCGCTGGGGCAGGGGACGAGCGCGCGGTAGAGTGCCGGCCGATGCCCGCAGACCTCACCTACATCGCCCTCCTGTTCTCGCTGTTCGTCGTCCCCAAGCTGCTGCAGCGCTTCCGCATCCCCGGCGCGGTGACCGCGTTCCTGCTCGGGATCGTCGCGGCGCGCCTCGCGCTGTTCGCGGGCGACGCGACCGTCGCGCTCCTCTCCACGCTCGGCATCGTGGCGCTGTTCCTGTTCGCCGGGCTCGAGGTGGACCTCCGCGAGCTCCGCAAGGGCGCCGCCGTCCTCGTGCAGCACCTCGCGGTCCAGGTCGTCCTGCTCGCGGGCGTGACGTTCGTCCTCGTGCGAGCCCTCGGGCTCGAGTGGCGCCCTGCGGTGCTCCTGTCGCTCGCGCTGCTCACGCCGTCGACCGGCTTCATCCTCGAGTCTCTGCGGGGCTACGGGCTCGACCCCGGCGAGCAGTACTGGACCCGCGCCAAGGCGATCGGCGCCGAGCTGCTCGCGCTCGCCGCGCTGTTCGCGACGCTTCAGTCGACGTCCGCGGGTCGCCTCGGCGTCGCGACGCTCGCGCTCGGCGCGATCGTCGTCGTGGTGCCGCTCGCGTTCCGCGGGTTCACGCGCCTCGTCGCGCCGTTCGCGCCGAAGTCGGAGTTCGCGTTCCTGCTCATGCTCGCCGCGGCCTGCGCCTACGCGACGAAGTGGCTCGGCGTCTACTATCTCGTCGGCGCGTTCGTCGTCGGCGTCGCCGCGCAGCGGTTCAGGCACTCGATGCCGGATCTCTCGTCGGAGCGCATGCTGCTCGCCGTCGAGGCGTTCTCCTCGTTCTTCGTGCCCTTCTACTTCTTCCACGCAGGGAAGGGGCTGCCCGCGAGCGCGTTCGGCCCGAAGGCCTTCCTCCTCGGCGGCGCGATGCTCGCAATCTTCCTGCCGCTGCGCGTCGCGTGGGTCGCGCTGCACCGCCGCGTCGCGCTCCGCTGCAGCTGGGCGAGCGGCTTCCGCGTGGGCGTCGCGATGGTGCCGTCGCTCGTGTTCGCGCTCATCCTCGCGAGCATCCTGCGGGAGCGGTTCGCGATCTCGGACGCGCTCTGGGGCGCGCTCGTCGTGTACGCGATCGGCAGCACCGTGTTGCCGTCGTTCTTCCTCAGGGTGCCGGTGCCGCGGTTCGAGGAGCCGAAGCTCCCGGGCGCGCTCGCTCCCTGAGCTGCGGCGCCCGGGTTCGGATCACTGTCGGTCCTTCAGCTCGCCGTGCCCGGCCGCGTGGGCGCAGTTCGCGCAGCAGAAGATCTTCTTCGCGCTCGACACCTCCATGCCGTGGCCGAGGATGCGGCAGCCGCAGTGATCGCACCGCGGGGCGAGCGCGTGCGCCGCGCACTCGAAGCTGTCGAAGACGTGCTTCGCTCCACCGGCCGCCACCACCTCGAACGACTTGTCGTAGGAGTTCCCACAAACCTCGCACGTGGCCATGTGCTCCCCTCCGCTCGCGGGCTCCCGCGCTGCGGCATGGCGCCGCAGTCCGGCCCGTGTCTCGGAAAGCTGGGGCGACGAGGACCGATTGGCCAACGACCTTCGAGGCCGGATGCCTGCTCACCAATTTTCGATGGCATTTCGATGCGCGCCGGGGTCGCGGCCGGTTGTACCATGTCCATGTGAGCCAACATCCGACGCCCGACCCACCGAGCACTCCCGAGGCTGGCGTCTCGGCCGAGTACGTCACGCACCTGCAGCGGTTCACCGCGGCGGTGTCGTCCGCCGTGCGGATGACGGACGTCGCGCGGGTGCTCTCGGAGCAGGGACTCGAGCGCTTCGGGGCAAAGGCGGTCGGCATCGTGTGGATGATGCGGCCGCGCGCTTTCGAGCTCGTGTTCGGACACGGCGTGACCGAGGCAGAGTTCGCGATGCTGGACGCCGCTGCCCGCGCGGGAGAGCGCTTGCCGATCCGGGACGCGATCGTGTCCCGGCGCTCCGTCTGGCTCGACACCCCTGAGCAGATCAGGGAGCGCTATCCCGCCGTCGAGGCGCTCCGTGCGCGACGCGGCGAGTCGGGATTCGCCGTGGTGCCGCTCGTCGTCGGAGATCGGTGTCCCGGCGTGATCGGCTTCACCTTCGACCGCCCGGGCCCGTTCTCGGAGGCCGAGCGGGGGTTCATCGAGACGCTGGCGCGAGTGAGCGCGCAGGCGTTCGAGCGCGCCCGGCTGTTCGAGGCGGAGCAGGCGGCGCGCATGGAAGCGGAGCGCATCGGAAAGCTCCAGCAGCAGCTCATGGCGGTCGTCGGGCACGACCTGCGGACGCCGCTGTCGGCGATCATGGTCTCGAGCGAGTTCCTCGGCCGGCGAGGAGGGCTCACCGCCGACCAGTCCACCCTCCTCGCTCGCATCACGGCGAGCGCATCGCGGATGAGCGTCATCATTCGCGACCTCGTCGACTTCGGACGGGTCCGGCAAGGGCTCGGCGTCGCCATCCAGAAGCAGAGCGCCGACGTCGCCGACGTCGTGCGGGCAGCGATCCTGGAGCTGCACGAGGACGATCAAGGGCGCATCGCCCTGGACGTGGACGGCGACACCCGCATCGAATGCGACGCCGGGCGCATCCTGCAGGTCGCGTCCAATCTCCTGGCCAATGCGCTGCGCCACTCGGGCGGCGGCACGGTGCGCGTCGAGGTCGCCGGTGCGACGGACGAGGTCGTGCTCTCGGTCCACAACGACGGGCCGAAGATCGATCCCGAGCTGCTGCCGCACGTCTTCGAGCCGTTCCGGCAGGGTGACGACCCTGACGTCCACGTCGGCAGCAGCGGCCTCGGCCTCTTCATCGTGCGCGAGATCGTCAGCGCGCACCTCGGCGCGGTCGACGTGACCTCGACGGCCACGGAGGGGACGACGTTCGCGGTCCACTTGCCGCGGCGAGAGCGCGCCGCCGCGCGCCCGTGAGCCGGACGCGAGGCCACTCGGTGACGTTCCAGCAGTGACCGATCGCGACGCTCGGCCGCGTGACCGCTGTGCGGGGCGGCGAGCGATCCGCGCCCGCAAGCGAGGCTTACCGTCTCAGGCGAGGCATGCTCGCCCCGGTCAAAGCTTCCGAGAGCTCCCTGCTCCCTTCGCTGGAGACGCTCCTTCGCGACCACCGTGACGACATCGTACGGCGCTGGATCGACCGCGTGCGGCGAGACGTCGATGAGCACCTGCCGCGGCCGGAGATGGTCGATCACCTCCCGGAGATCCTGGACCGGATCGAGGACGCGGTGCGGACTCACGGCGCACCGGATCCGGCCGGCGAAAGAGCGGCCCGAAGGAGCGCCGCGAGGCACGGTGCGCAGCGGGCGCAGCTCGGCCTCGACGTCCGCGACCTCCTCGCCGAGTACACCGTTCTTCGCGACGTGATCCTGGACGTCATCGAGGAGTCGGGGCTGCTGCCGGCCATCCCGGAGATCCGCACGCTCAGCGCGGTGCTCACCGCGTGCGTCGCCGAGTCGCTGTGCGAGTACACCGAGGAGCGCGATCGTCGGTTCCGCGCCGCAGCGGCGCGGTTCCGCGAGATCGCGGATCACGCCCCCGCCGTCATCTTCGTGAAGGACGCGCAGGGGAAGTACGAGTTCGTGAACCACGCCTACGCCGCGCTCGTCGACAAGGAACCGGGTGCGATCGTCGGACGAACCGACCACGACATCCTGCCGGCCGACGTCGCCGCTCACTTCGCGCCGAGCGACGCCAGGGTCGCGGCCGGGGAGAGCGTCGAGCTCGAAGAGTGCTTCCCGACGGCCCTCGGCGCGCGCTTCTACCGGATGGTGAAGTTTCCGCTCCGGAACGAGCCGCGAGGCATGGCCGTCATCGGCGTGGACGTCACGGATGCGAAGGCGACGCAGCGCCGCGTCCAGGAAGCGGCGGAGTTCGAGCGGCAGCTCATCGGGATCGTGTCGCACGACCTGAGGACGCCCGTCGCCGCGCTGCAGCTCGCTGCGCAGGCGCTCGCCGCGAGGAGCGATCTGCCGGACGGGGCCGCGCGGACGTTGGCGCGGATCGTCTCGGCCGCCGATCGCACGTCGCGCATGATCCGCGACCTCCTCGACCTCACGAGAGCGCGCCTCGGTGGAGGCATCCCGATCGATCGGCGGGAGGTCGACGCCGCGGCGATGCTGCGGCAGGTCGTCGACGAGCTGACGAGCGCTCGTCGCGACGCCGTCGTGCGGCTTCACGTCGAGGGAGCGACGACGGGGCGGTGGGACCCCGATCGCCTGGCGCAGGTCTTCGAGAACCTCGTCCGCAACGCGCTCGATCACGGCGCTCCGGGCGGCCCCGTGACCGTGTCGTTGCGGGGCGGGCGCGCGGAGCTGCGCGCGGAGGTGCACAACACCGGCGAGCCGATCTCGCCGGACCTCCTGCCGCGCATATTCGAGTCGGGAGTGCGCGGCGCCGCGGCTGCTCACGGCCACGGCGGGCTCGGCATCGGGCTCTACGTCGTCGAGCGGGTGATCGCCGCGCACGGCGGGCGTGTGACCGTCGCGTCCACCCGCGAAGCCGGCACGACGTTCACGATCGTGCTCCCCCGTGTACCCGCCGCGTGACGCCTGGTCGCCCGCGCCGCGTCGAGGCGCGCGCCAGCCATGTGCGCAATGGAAGACATGCGACGTCGCGCGCGCGGCGAATGGTCGCGCAGGGCTGCTTACCCCCGCCGAGCCGCGAACGTCGTCACCGCGGGCGATAGAGTGCACGACCCATGGTCACTTGCATCCGCTGCGGTGCCCGCGCGTCGCCGGTCGGAATCCGGGGCACCGTCCTGTGGTCGCGTTCGCACCTCGGTGACTTGTCGCGTCCGGTCCTCGAGCGCACCGCCGGAGCTGGCCGCGACACCTGTCCGAAGTGCCGCGCGGAGGAACGCGAGCAGGAGCCGGCGCGAGCCGCCGGCTGGAAGTGGTGGCGCCGCTCCCGTCAAGCGCAGCCGTGAAGGCCTGAGCGACGACGACAGCCTCGGGCGGTTCAGTGCGTCGTCGGCGCCTGCGCCTCGGACGGGATCGAGCTCAACGGGTTGATCGCCTCGGCGTGCAGGTCGCGATGGACGATCGCGCTCGTCCCTCGCCGGAGCAGCCACGCGAGCCCGCGCAGGGCGTCGCGCACGAGCGCGACCGGAGCCTGGGGCGACAGCAGGCGAGGACTGCGCCGCGCATCGAGGTCGAGCTCGTCGGGCTTCACGCCGACGCCGTGGCCGTAGACCATCTCGCCGCCGAGCCACGCCGTGTACGTCCCGGCGATCAGCGCGCCGGCGGCCAGGCTCGCGGTGGCGAGCGACGCCGGGTGGCTGCTGCGCCAGGTGGCGAGGCCGAGCGCCGCCACGACGAGCCCGACGTTCCCGAGGCCGTGCACGAGCATCATCTCGCTCGCGTGCTCGTCGGCCTCGACCTCCTGCGACGCCGCCATGCCGCTGACGCCCGCCGCGAGCCCGCTCGCGACGGTGCCCCACCAGAGACGGCGGCTGACCGCGCCGTAGACCGCGCGGCGCATCCGGCTCGACGACGCGACGGACATGATCTCCGCCGCCGCCGCCGCCGGCAGCAGCACGAGCGGAGCGTGGATGAGCATCGGGTGCAGCTCGTGGACTCGCATCGCCACCATGGATCGCTCCTGTGTCGGAAGGTCCTTCGAGCGTGAGCAGCTTCGGCGTGCGCCGCAAGGGAGCGGCCGTGCGAGCGTGGCTGGCGCGCGGAGCCCCGGCGAGGGATCCAGGCGGGTCGAGAGGACCTGCTCGACGCGATCTCCGACGTGGCGCCACAGCCACCGAGTCATGACCGCAGCGCGCGCGGCGCTGCCCATCTCGCGCAGCGCGGCGGGGTCGGCGAGGAGCGCTTCGAGCGCCCTCGCGAGGGCGACGGGATCGTTCGGCGGCACCGTCGCGCCGTTGACTCCCGGCTCGATGATCTCGGGGACTGCGTCGACGCCGGTCCCCACGACGGGAACGCCGCACGCCATCGCGTCGAGGAAGGCGATGCCGAACGGCTCGCGGAGCGTCGGCATGCAGAAGAGCGACGCGCGTGCGAAGAGCGCCGGGAGCTCCGCGAGCGCGATCTCGCCGAGCTGGTGAGCGCCAGCGGGCAGACGGAGCCGCTCGCGAGGCCCGGCGATGAGCAGCGACGCGTCCGGCCGCCGCGCCCGCAGCAGCTCGAACGCCCGCAGCAGGACGAACCCGCCCTTGCGGGCGAAGCTCTTCCCGACGAAGAGGATCGTACGCCCGTCGTCCGCCCGCTCGACGTGCTGCGGCACGACGTTCGCGCCCGCGCCGACGACGTGAACCCGCCGCGGCGCGATCCCGTACTCGCCCACGAGCGAATCCGCGACGTTCCGCGAGAACGCGAGGACGGCTCGCGCGCCCTGGTACACGGCGGCCTCGCGCTCGTGCCATGAGCGCCCGAGGTACATCGGCGCGGGCAGGCCGACGTCGTCGTAGGCCGGCTGCTTCATCGCGAGGGCGCGCGTGTAGTCGCAGTACAGGACGTAAGGCCGCCGCGCGGACGCAGGGGAGAAGAGCGCGCCGTTCTGCAGCACGAGCTCCGGCTGCGGGCGCAGCGCCTCGACGAGCTCGCGCGCCCGCCGGGAGTGCACGTCGAACGCCTGGCAGGTGCTCCAGCGGTGCTCGAGCGCGCGCGAGCGGAACCGCGCGGTCGCGATCGCGAGGTTGGCGACGTTCCCGGGCGACACCCTCCGCGCTCCGCGTGAGTCCCGGAACTCGAGCGGGCCGACGGCGTTCAGGCGAACGACCGCGTGCCCGAGGCGCGCGAGCTCAGCCGACATGCGGCCGGTCACGCCGCTCTGCTCGCCGTAGGTGACGTAGGCGATCCGCACCGCGCGCGTTCCCCTCACCCCTCCTGCTACGCTCCCGTCGCCGCGCCTGCCCCTGCGCTCTGCTTCCAATGTGGTGCCGCTCGACGCCGGCGTCGAACGCGCAGGCGCGCGCGGCTCACGCCGCGGTTCGCGATCCGCTCCTCCTGCGGCGCGCCGCCACCCCGGCGAAGATCAGGCTCGCGACCGCCATCGCGGCCGTCGACCGACCCGATGCCCCGCAACCTCGGGCGCGCTCCCCGCCCGCGGCGGCTGGCTCCGGAGCAGGAGCCGGCGAGGAGGCAGGCGCATCGGCAGAGGTCAGCCGGAGGTCGCGCGACGAGCTGCCGACGAACACCGGCGGATCGCACTCGACCGGCGTCCACCGATGCGTGTCGCTGCTCCACCTCGTGAGCGCCTCGGGAGCGACGTCGACGACGACGCGCTGGCTCGCCCCCGGCTCGAGCTGCACCTTCGCGAACCCTCCGAGGCGCCTCGGCGCGTTCACCTGATCGCCTGGACACCGCCCGACGTAGACCTGAGCGACCTCGGCCCCGGCCCGGCCCCCTTCGTTCGCGAGCGTGAACGCGACGCTCACCGCGCGGCCCGCGGTCGTCCCGGGAGCCGCGCCGGCCGTCACCTCGAGATCGTGGTAGCCGAACGACGTGTACGAGAGGCCGTGGCCGAACGGGAACAGCGGCTCGATGCCCTTCGCGTCGTACCAGCGGTAGCCCAGCAGCGTGCTCTCGCCGAAGGTGACGACGGGTCCCTGCGCGTCGCGGATCGCGTCGTGGAGATCTCCGGCGGCGGTATCGGCGAGGCGCCGGGGAAAGCTGACCGGCAGCTTGCCCGACGGATTGACGTCGCCGAACAGCACTCGCGCGATGACGGCGCCCTGCTCCTGGCCCGGGTACCACGCCTCGACGACCGCGCGCACCTGATCGAGCCATGGCATCGCGACCGGGTGGCCCGTCGTGAGGACGACGATCGTCCTCGGATTCGCCGCCGCGACCGCGGCGATGAGGTCGTCCTGCGCCGCGGGGAGCGCCAGGCTCGGGTGGTCGCGCTCCTCGGTGCTGTAGTCGCGCGCGACGACGATCGCGACGTCGGACCGCGCGGCAAGCGCGACGGCGTCCTGCACGGCCGGCAGCACCGCGCCGGCGGGGATCTCCCATCCCAGCTTCACGTCACCGCCGAGGTCCGTCTTCTTTCCGACGTCCGGGTGATCCGCGGAGTAGTCCACGCGGAGGTCGTGCGCCTCGCCCTGCTGCATGCGGACCATCACCGACTTCGACCCGAGGTCGTGCACCTCCGAGTGGTCGATGACGAGCCGTCCGTCGACGTACACCCATCCCCGCCCGCGGCTCGTGAGCGTGAGCGTGTAGTCACCGGTCGAGGGCGCGACGAGGATACCGGTCCACCGGGCGGAGCCGCGATGCAGCGAGAACCTCGCCGGGATCTGGGGCACGGACGAGGCGTTGGTGCTCGGGTAGTTGAAGAAGCCGAGCGAGCGTGCGACGCGGGGTTCCACCTCGACGAGATCGGGAGCGCCCTCGAACCGCGGGCTCATCCAGTACTCCGCGAGCAGGCCGTGCACGTCGTTGCGCCCCGGCGGCGTGAGCACCGCGGACGGGATCGCCGTCGGGCCGGGCAGGAGGTCGGCGGCGCTCACGAAATCGCCGCCAGGCGCGTGCTCGACCTTCACTCCCGCGCCGGCGCGATGGCGGATGCCGTCGAGCGGGCTCACCGAGTAGGTGGGCTCCACGCGAGCGGCGCCCGCGCCCTGCGCGTTCGCGTTGACCGCGTCCGCGCCGATGACCGCTATCGACGTCACGCCGGCCGAGAGCGGCAACAGGTCGCCGTCGTTCTTCAGCAGCACGACTCCCCGCTCGGCGATCTCCCGCGACCTCGCGCCGTCCTCGCGGTCCGGGAGCGGCGTCACGAGCGCCGGGTGATCGAAGAGGCCGAAACGGAACATCGCCGTCGCGATGCGGCGCGCCTTGTCGTCCACCACCGCCATCGGCACCTCGCCGCGCTTCACCGCGTCGCGCAGTGGCCTGCCGAAGTACTTCTCGAACGCGAGCTCCTGGTCGAGCCCCGCCATCGCCGCCTCGACGGTGCCGTGGACCGATCCCCAGTCGCTGAGGACGAACCCACCGAACCCCATCTCGCCCTTCAACACGCCGGTGAGCATCGCGCGGTCGTCACATGCGTACACGCCGTTCACGCGGTTGAACCCGCACATGACGCTCGCGACACCGGCGCGCACCGCCGCCTCGAACGGCGGCAGGTAGATCTCGCGCAGCACGCGCTCGTCCAGCCGCGCGTCCACCGTGAACCGATCCGTCTCCTGCGTGTACGCGGCAAAGTGCTTCGCGTCGGCGAGCACGGGGTGCTCCTGGATCCCCTCGACCATCGCGGCCGAGAGCTGGGACGCGAGCAGCGGCTCCTCGCCGAATCCCTCGAACAGCCGGCCCGCGAGCGGTGTCCGCGGCATGTCGAGCGTCGGGCCGAGCACGACGTTGTGCCCCGTCGCGAACGCCTCCGCGCCGAGCACGTCGCCCTGGGCGCGCGCGAGCTCGGGCTCCCAGCTCGCGGCCACCGCGATCGGCGCCGGGAGCTGCGTCGCCTTGCCGTCGTTGACGTGCCGGTACGGGATCCGGACGCCCGCGGGTCCGTCCGTCATCGTGAGGGCGGGGATGCCGAGGCGATCGATGGCGGCGTTGAAGTACCCGTAGTTGAGGCACCGCTCGCCGGTCTCGAGGTCGAGCTTCTCCTCGAGCGTCATCGCGGACAGGAGCAGCTCGGCTCGCTGCTCCGGCGGGAGCGTCGCGTCCGTCCACGGCATGGAGGCGGGCGGTCCGCCAGGGGAGGAGAGCGTCGGCCCCGGGCAGGGTCCGACACCCTGTGCCCACGCGGCGGCGGGCGCGAGCGCACCGACCGTGAATGGAAGCAGCAATGCGCTCCACGTCGCGCGCGTCACGGCGCTTCCTGCCAGACCCGGACCCAGTCGACGTCCATGCCCGTCGTGCTGGTGTCGCGCGTGCCGTAGCCCGCCGGCGGGATGCTGCCGGCCCATCCGCCGTCCTCGACCTCGCACGTGAGGTGGAGCCACTCGCTGCGCGCCGACACGGCGGCGTTCGTGGACCAGACCTGCGCGCCGTCGACGTAGAACGTGTACGCGCTGTCCGTCCACAGCACCGCGTACACGTGCCACGCTCCGTTCACCGGCGCGTTTCCGGGGAGTGTCGTGACCTTCGAAACGTTCCTCCGGGCCGCGCCTTGGCCGTCCCAGTTCAGCGCCACCTGGACGTAGTCGCGGAGATCCCAGCCGCCACCGTCCACGACGCGGTGCTCGGCGACGTCCGTCTCGACGCCGGCCTTCGCGGGGTCACCGCGGGGGTTTCCGATCGTGGGCGGCAACAGCCAGAACGCGCACCAGTGACCTGGCGCGCCGGAGAACCGGATCCGCGCCTCGAAGTACCCGCGCGTCGGCTCGAAGCGGCCGTCCGTCCCGAGAAACCCCGTCTTGTGGACGCCGGCTTCCGTGTACGTCCTGACGTGCAGCGCGCCGCCGCTGACGGTGATCGCGTCGGCGGTGCTCACCCCGTCGCGCCGCGGGCCGTCCCAGCTCCGCCACTTCTGGACGTCGAGGCTCGTCCCGTCGAATTCGTCCTGCCAGGCGAGCTGGTAGCCCGGGAACGGGCTCGTGGGGGCGCCGGGCTGTTGAGGCTGCTGCGGCTGTGGCTGCGGCGCGGGCGCCGGCTGGTCGGGAGCGGGCTGCGGCGAGGGCGAGCCCGACGGCGCCGGCGCGGGCGAGGTCGGCGGCTCGAGCCCACAGGCCGCGATGCAGAGCGTGGCGGCGATGAGCGAGCGTCGCTTCGAGCGCGTCATCGCTAGAACCCCCAGTTCACGCCGACGGCGAGGATGCCGTTGCCCTGGTGCGAGTCGGGGCCCCAGTCGTAGTACGTGACGAACAGTCCGCCGGGCCGCCAATCCGTGCGACCGAGGCCATAGACGACTCGCCACCGCGGGGTCCCGAGCGGCCCTTCGAAGACGCCGGGCACGGTCCACCCGATGCCGCCCATCACGAACCAGACGCGCGCGAGGGTGAGCGTCATGCGGGCGTGCAGGTAGGGTCCACCGGCGAACGGAGCGACGACCGACGCGATGGGCGCCGCGCAGAGCGACTTCCCGAGGCACATCCGCGGCAGCTTGTAGCCGGCCGTGGCCTCCGCCTGCCGGATCGCGAACCCGTCCTGCGGTCGGATCGGTCCCCAGTTGTCCACGTGGGCGAAGAACGTGCGGTCGTGCCAGTCGTCGTAGCCGACGCCCCACAAGAGCCGCGACGAGCCGTACGGCGACATCGGCGTGCTCTCGCCGCCGATGCGCACGAACGAGTAGCCCTTCATCCACAGCGTCGCGACGCCGCCGAGCGTGCCGCGATCGGCCCCGCGGTAGCCGCCGAAGAAGCTCCCGTCCAGGCGAAGCCACGGCGTGGAGCGGCGAGGCGACGAGGAGAGGGCGCGCACGTCTCCGCCCGGCGCCGCGCCGAGACCGCCGCCCGCGCCCGGGCCCGGGCCCGGGTCGCGCTCGGCGACGATCGCGCTCGTCCTGCACGAGGACGCCGTCGAGGGCCGCACCGCGATCTCACCCGGTGCGCCGTTCAGCGGACCGATCGCCTTCCAGAGCAAGGTCTCGAGGACGACGCCGTTCGTGTTCGCGGTGAGCGCGCGGTTCACTCCGCCCCTGTCGTAGATACCCGCGAACCAGCCGCGCTGCGGATCGCTCGCGGACGAGATCTCCGCGCGCAGCACCTTCGCGTACGCGTCGTCAGGGAAGAGCGCCGCCAGCGCAAACGCGGCCTTCGTCGAGACGGCCCGGAACGGCGCAGCATCCTCGCCGGTCGGCGTCACGACTCGCCAGGGCTGGCCGTTGGCCCAGATGCTTCCGTAGACGAACCACGGAGCGCGATCGACGTGATCCTCGGACGCGGCGGTGACGACGCCGGTCTCCTCCCACCGGCGCTTCTGGACCGCGAACAGCGCTCCGAGCAACGGGCCTGTCGAGTCGTCGACGCCGAACTCGAGCGCGTCGAGGACCCACGGCTCCGTCGCGAGCACGTCCACCGCGTGGAACTTCTGCTGGTCGCGCGTGTCGCGCCGGACGCGGACACCGAGGATCGTCTCGTCCGTGGAGAACCGGTCGTAACGCCGGGCCAGCGTCAGGTCGAACCCGAGCCGCTCGAGCGCGTGCGCCGCGTATTGCTCGTACCCGAGCCGGCCTTCCTGCACGATGGCGACGTCGCCCGAGGGCTGCACGATGGCTCCGTGGAGCTCGCCGCCGTCCACGAGGTCGCAGTAATGCCAGCGCTCGAGCACGCGCTGCACCGCCGCCTGGTGCTGCGGATGCAGCCGCGCGAGAACGTGCAGCGACGAGGCGAGCCGTCCGACGTCCAGCGCCGACCAGCCGATGCCCGCCGGGGCCGGCTGGTTCGCGTAGTCGGTCATCGAGCCCGAGGCCGCGTCGTACGCCTTGTTCGGCAGCGCGCCGCGGAACAGCGGCTGCGTCTCGAGCGTGCGCAGCATGGTCGTGACGCGCTGGTCGAAGCTCTCGCGGTCGACGAGGCCGAGGTGCTCGGCCGCGATCGTGGCGAGCAGGGACGAGCCGAGATCCCACGAGCTCGTGCTCGGATACGACTCGACCGAGTTCACGAACCCCGTCGTCGGCTGGTAGTTCCGCTCGAAGTAGCGCCACGCCGTGCGCGCCGCGTCCATGTCCTCGGGCGCCAGCGCGTCCCCCGGTGGGTTGGCGCGAACCGGCGCAACGATTGCGAGGAGCGCCGTCACGACGAGGACCCTCATTGCCGCACCTCGGCCTCGGCGTGCAGGTGTGCGCTCGACGGCGGCGCGCGCAGGAAGGGCCCGCGGGCCCGGTAGGCGAGCGCCTCGAGGACGACGGCGTTGGTGTTGAGGGACACTGCGCGGTTGATCTCGCCGCCTTCGTCGTAGCGGCCAGCGAACAAGCCGTCGGCGTCCCCGCCGACGGAGACAGCGGCGTCGAACAGCTCGTCGGGATACGTGCCGGAGAAGAGGACGGCCCACGCCAGCGCAGCCTTCACCGAGAACCCGAGATCGTGCGGCGCGCGCGTACCGTCCGGCAGGAACGCCGTCCACTCGTCGTCGCCGTTGACGACCGCCGAGTACGCGAACCCCGGCTTGCGATCGATCGCGTCCTCCGAGACGGCGGTGATGCGGCGGGTGGCGAGGTAGCGTCGCTCCTGGGCCGCGAGGATGGAGCGCGCGAGGTCCGCCGTCGCGCTGTCGAGGCCGAACTCGAGGCCGTCGAGCAGCCACGGCTCGGACGTCACCGCGTTGTGCGCCCCGCCGTGATCGCGCGGGTGCCTGTCGTCGACGGGGACGAGCCGGCCGCCCACCCGGCGCGGCTCGAGGTGTGCGCGGTAGTCGAGCGCGGTCGACGCCGTGATGCCCCACAGCAAGAGCGCCTTGGCGGCGTATTGCTCGTACCCGAGGCGGCCCTCCTGGTACGCGTGCAGCACGCCGTCGGCGTCGCGCGTCGCGCCCCGCAGCGCCGCGCCCTCCGTCAGGCGGTCGAGGCTCCAGCGCGCGACGACGCGCTCGACCGCGGGGGCGAGCTCGGGAGCCCGGCGGACGACGAGAGACAGCGGCACGAGCGCGCGAGCGACGTCGAGGGCGGACCAGCCGATTCCGCCCGGGACCGGCACGTTGTCGTACGCGACCATCTCGAGGGTGCGCGTGTCGTACGCCTTGTTGGGGAGCGAGTTGCAGAGAGGCATCGAGCCGAGGCTCTCGAGCGCGCGCTCGAGGCGCGCGAGCGCGTCCGCGCGCGAGACGAGCTGCAGGTCCTCCGCCGCGAGCGTCGCCATGAGCTGCGAGCCGACGTCCCACATCGTGGTCGACGGGTAGCCCTTCACGGAGCTCGTGAGCCCGGTCCGCGGGTCCGTGTTGCGCGCGAAGTACGACCAGGCGGTCTCCGCGAGCTCGCGCTCGCGCCGTGACAGCGGCGCCGGTCGCCGTAGCGGCAACGCGCGCACGTCCGCCGCGGAGCTCGCCCACCCGCCTGCTGCGGGCTCGGCGACGTCGGAGGTGGCGTGGACGGCGGCGAACGCGCCGGCGAGCCCGACCAGGAAGGCGAGGTGCGATCGTCCTGCGAGCAGCCCGCGCAGGAAGGTCATCGCGCGCGCTCCTTCGCGACGCCGCGCACCGCGAGCCCGGCGGCGATGAACGGCGCGAAGCACAGGACGTTGTGCATCGACCAGAAGACGTTCGACACGAACGCCGAGGTGGCCATCGGGCTCGGCCCGGTCGACAGCAGCGCGCCCCTGTACACGATCCCGACGACGGTCGCGACCAGCAGCGCGAGGTGCGGCGCGACCGCGGCAGCGGATTGCCTGCTGCCCGTGACCTTGGGGGTGACGTCGAACCGGATGTGCTTGCGCCCGACGACGTGCGCGAGGGCGCGCAGCTGCAGCCAGAACGCGGACAGGTGGAACTGCTCGCTCCGCCACGTCCGCACGCGCCACGACCGGACCAGGAGCGCCAGGCGGGTCGCGACGATGAACGGGAAGAAGTGCGCGAGGAACACCGCGTCGAACGCCTTCACCGGCGTGACGCCCGCGAAGAAGAAGGCGAGCGGCGCGACGAGGAGCGGCACCGTCCAGAGCGGCGCGAGGTAGGCGTACATCGTCGCGCCGTACATGAGCTTCTGCCACGGCGTGAGGCCGCGCAGCCGGAGCGGGTTGTCGCGCCACGCGATGTCGAGGGTCCCGCAGGCGTACTTGAAGCGCTGGATCGTCCACGCGCCGAGGTCCTGCGGCGACAGCATGCGCGTGAGGACGCCCGGGTGGTACACCGAGCGCCAGCGGCGCTCGGCATCGGCGTGCAGCGCCATGCTCGTGTAGATGTCCTCGGAGACGTGGAACTTGTACGGCGTGATCTCGATGCGCCGCGCCGCCTCGGAGGTGAGCGCTGACGCGAGCTCGGCGCGCAGCGTCGGATCGGCGACCTCCCGCGTGAACGGCTCGACCGCCGAGGAGACCTGCGCGGCGAACTGCTTCAGCGCCGACTCCATGATCGCCTCGCGCCGGTGGATGCTGCCCGCTCCGCAGCAGAACGCGGCGTTGCACCAGTTCCGGCACCGCTGCACGAGGTCGTAGAAGGCCTGCGCGTCGCACCCGAGCGGATCGGCGCCGACGGCGACGGGGCCGACGAGCGCCTCCAGCGCGCGGCCCGTCCACCTGCCCGCGCGGCCGAGGCGCGCCCCGAGCCACTCCGGCAGCGGCTCTCCCTGCGAGATGTCGTAGAACCACTGCGGCGTCTGCACCCACGCGACCGACGGGTCGCGAAAGTGCCCGAGCGTCTCCTCGAGCAGGTTCGGGAACACGCGCGTGTCCGCGTCGCAGATGACGACGAGGTCGCCGTCCGTGTGCTCGAGCCCGTTCGCGAGGTTGCCCGCCTTGTACCCGACGTTCGTGTCGCGCGTGACGTACGAGGCGCCCTCCTCGAGGGCCATCTCGCGCATCGAGTGGCGCCGCCCGTCGTCGAGCACGCAGACGCGCAGCTCGAGCGCGTGAGGGTAGGCGAGGCGCATCGCGTCGCGGACCGACAGGCGAACGAGGTCCACGGGCTCGTTGCAGGTCGCGATGAGCACGTCGACGCGGATCGGTCGCCGGTTGCCCGGGGGCTCTGCGCCGATCTGGTCCGCCGATGCGGGGGGCGGCCGCCGCTGCGGGTCGCCCGTGCGCCACAGGGACAGCAGGAACAGGCCGGCGCCGAAGAACGCCAGCGTCTCGGCCGCAGCGATCACGACCGAGAACCAGAAGGCGTCGGGATTGAGCGACGTCCACCGCCACGCGAGGTATCGCAGCCCGAGGACGGTCGCCATCACCGCGAGCACCTGGAACGCGAAGTCGCGGGCTGCGCTCTCCGGCAAGGGCTCCGACGGTACCCGCGTCTCGTACCGCGAGAAGTACCACCTGGTGGCGGGGACCGCCGCGTCGGCGCTCATGGTGATGCAGCCGAGACCACGTCGTCGAAGACGGGCAGGAGGTCGTCGAGGTGGGTGGCGGAGATCAGCGAGCGCACGCTGTCGCACGCCGCCACGAGCCGCAGCTCGCCGCCGGGGCCGAGGCGCTTCACCGCCGAGACGAGCGCCGCCAGGCCGGAGCAGTCGATCGACGCGACGTGTGAGAGACAGACGATCACCAGCCTGCGTTCACTCACCAGGTGAGCGAGCACCGGCCGCAGCTGCGGAGCACATTCCGCGTCGAGCCGCCGCACGAGCGGCGTCACGACGAGCACGCCGTTCGCGTCGTCCACCTCGACGAGCGCTCGATGAACGTCGTTCAGCGTCTCGCGCGCCTGTTCGCCGCCGCCCGACCGTGCAATCGAGCCGCTTGTCCCCTCGAATGTGCCACCGACCATACGACCCCGCGAGCCACCGCCGAAGGACGGACTACGAACAAAGTAGATCGGCCCGCAGCTGCCGCAACGCTGACGCCAGGCTGGTCGCGCGTCGTGAGAGCTCATCCCCGGTCGGCTTCACCGCGAGAGCGCTGGGGATTGCCCGCGCTCTCGCAGCTGCGTTGCCACGCGGTTGGCGTGGGTCGCAATCGAGCGCGCCCGCTCACCGGGCGCGGAGGATCACCTTGAGCGCCTTCTCCTTCGCGGCGTCTCCGAACGTGTCGTAGGCCTTCATGACGTCGTCGAGCGCGAACTCGTGAGTGATGAGCTTGCGCGGCTCGAGCCTCCGCGAGATCACGTTCTTCAGGAGCATCGGAGTCGTCACCGTGTCCACGAGCCTCGTCGTGATCGTGACGTTGTGCGACCAGAGCTTCTCGAGCTTGAGCGAGACGCTCTTGCCGTGGACCCCGACGTTCGCGATGTGGCCTCCTGCGGCGACGACGTCCTGGCACACGTCGAACGTCGCCGGGACGCCGACGGCCTCGATCGCGACGTCGACGCCCTTGCCGCCCGTCAACGCGAGGACCTTCTCGACCGCCTTCCCATCCTTGCTGTCCACGAGCTGCGTCGCGCCGAACCGCTTCGCGACCTCCAGCCGGTTCGCGTCGAGGTCCACCATGATGAGCTCGGCCGGCGAATAGAACTGCGCGGTCAGCAGGGCGGCGAGCCCGACGGGGCCCGCGCCCACGATCGCGACGCTGTCGCCGGGCTTCACCGCGCCGTTCAGGACCCCGCACTCGAACCCGGTGGGCAGGATGTCGCTCAGCATCACGAGGGCGTCCTCGTCCACGCCTTCGGGGACGCGGTACAGGCTCGTGTCGGCGAACGGGATCCGCACGTACTCGGCCTGCGTTCCGTCGATGGTGTTCCCCAGGATCCAGCCGCCGTTCGCGCAGTGCGAGTACATCCCCCTCTTGCACGCGTCGCACGTCCCGTCCGACGTGATGCACGAGATGAGGACGTGATCGCCCTTCTTGAAGGTCGACACGCCGGGGCCGACCTCCTCGACGACGCCGACGCCTTCGTGCCCGAGGATGCGACCGTCGGTCACCGTCGCGACGTCTCCTTTCATGATGTGGAGGTCCGTCCCGCAGATCGTCGTGCGCGCGACCTTCACGATCGCGTCGGACGGATGAGTGATGGTCGGACGTGGTTTCTCTTCCCAGGCTCGCTTTCCGGGCCCGTGGTAGACGAGCGCCTTCATTGCACTTCTCCTCTCTCCAGGATGGCGATGGCTTCGTACCGCGATCTCAAGGCACGCGCCGGTTGAAGGCCGAGTCCCTCGAACTGGTGCGGCACCACGGCCGAGGGCGCGCCCTCTCGTGGGCCGTCACGCGCCGGCGCCGCGTGCATCCCGGGGCAGAGCTGGCGCGGCCGCGAGCTGTTCGAAACGGCACGATCGCGGCTCGCGGTCGGGGCGCCAGCGCAGGAATCGAGCAGGGTGGCGGAACCGACCGGCGTCGAGCTGGTCGTAGATCACCTCGCAGACGCGGTCCGGGCGAATCGGCGTCCAGTCGAGCGTCATCGTCCGCGGATCCCACCGCCCGGCAGAGCCCGAAAGGCGTCCGAGCGGGCTCGGCTCCAGGCCGAAGCCGCGCTCCCACGGATGACCGTCGAGCGGAACGGCGAGCGGGACGAGGTCGCGCGAGAGCGCCGAGCGCTGCTCGTCCGTGAACGACGACGCGACGCCCACGTGGCGCAAGGTCGGGCCGTCCCACAGTCCGAGCAGCAGGGATCCCACCGCGGCGGAGTTGGCGAACAGACGCAGGCCCGCGACGACGCAGTCGGCGGTGCGCTGCGGCTTCACCTTCACCCAGCGCCGCTTGCCTGGGACGTAGGGTTCCGCCAGCGCCTTGGCGACGACCCCGTCGATCCCGCGGCCGCACCGCTCGAGCCATTCGGTCGCCGTCCGGAGATCGCGCGTCGCAGGCGTCAGCGCGATGCCCGCCGGAGCCCCCGCGAGCAGCGCCTCGAGCAAGACCCTCCGCTGCGCGAGCGGAGTCGCGGTGAGGTCCTGCCTGCCGTGCACGACGAGGTCGAACGCGATGAACGTCGCAGGCGTCTCACGGGCGAGTCGCGCTGCGCGGGAGGCCGCCGGATGCGTCCGGGAGAGGAGCGCGGCGAAGTCGAAGGTGCCGCCGCGCTGGATGACGAGCTCGCCGTCGAGCGCCACTGCACCCCGTGCGTCCACGAGCAGTGACATCGCCGCGACGACCTCGGGGAAGTAGCGGGTGAGGGGACGGCCGTGGCGGCTGCGAAGCTCGACGCGCTGCGGGGTGGCGATCGCCAGGCAGCGGAAGCCATCCCACTTCGGCTCGTACAGCCACTCGCCTCGAGGCAGCTCGCGCGCGAGGGACGCGAGCATCGGGCGAAACGAGGGCGGGAGCGACGGCGACACCGCGAGTTGAATAGCGGCTGCGCGTCATCGGAGCACGGAGGCCGCGGCGTCGTGCGGGAGCTGCTGCGGCGGGGCGCGGAAGAGATCGCCGTGGCGCGCGACGCGCGCCAGCACGTCGGCGGGGCCGAACGAGAGCGCGCCGCCGACGGCGGCATCTGCCACCTCGTGCCCGACCGGCGTGAGGTCGAACGACCGCGTACCCCCTCAGGGACGCGTCAGCTTTCCGCGGCCCACCAGTCCGCCCGACAGAAGGCGCGATTCCTTTTCCGCCTCCAGGGAGAGACCGATGACGACCGCGACGACCGCCCCGCTGTTCCGCACGCACTCCACCGTTCGCGCCACGATCCGCGGCGCCGCCCTCGTGACGCTCGTCGCGACGATGCTGTTCGGCTTCGTCGCGCAGGTGCAGCACGGGCCGTCCGCGTACGAGCTGCGCGCGATGAGCGCGAGCGCCGACGCTCGCGCGTGACGGCTGCGCGTCATCCCTCGCGCAGAGCGGCATGAGAAAGGGCCCGCAAGTCGCGACTTGCAGGCCCTTTCGTGTGTCCGTCCTGGAGTACCGGGTTACTCGACGACGAAGTCCATGTGCATGTTTGCGTGCCCCGGGCCGCAGAAGTGATCGCAGATTGCCGTGAAGCGCCCCGCAGCTTTCGGCGTGAAGGTGACCTCGGTCGTCTTCCCGGGCTCGATCTCCGCGTCGATCCCGAGCGCCTTCATGTAGAGGCCGTGCGTCACGTCGGCGCTCGCGATGCGGATGGTGACCGTCTCCCCCTTCTTCAGCCGGACCTCGCCAGGGCTGAACTCGAAGCGCTTCGCCGAGATGGTGATGATGCGCGGCTCCGACGCGCGCGTGGCCGTGGCGCTCCCGAGGAATGCGACCGCGACGGCGCCGAGCAGCGCCGTCCTCCACCAGGATCCAGTGGTCATGTTCGTTCTCCTTTCGCTTACAGTGAAGTGGGCCTGAGGAGCTGCTGGAATCCCTCGGTCCCGGAGTGCTCGCGCAGCGTGAGCTCGACGTCCTGCACTCCGAGCGACACCGAGGACGGCGGCGCGCCGGGCGCGGCGTGGACGACACGCAGGCCGAGGTTGTGGAACGGGTGCTCCGCGTCGAACGGAAGCGGCTTCTTCTCGCGGGTGGTCCCCGGGTCGGGAAACGCGAAGACGAGCGAGCGGGCGGCGAGGTGCCGCGAGTGCCCCTCTTCGTGCACGTGCTCCCGGTGGATGTGGCCGTACAGCACGGTCACGTTCTCGTACGGGGAGAGGACGTTCATCACCTCGTCGCCGTCCCTCGTGAACCACTCCCACTCCGGCTTCAGGTCGAAGAGCGGCCGGTGCGTGAAGACGACGATCGGCGTCGTCGTGGAGTAGCGCTCCAGGTCGTTTCGCAGCCGGTCGATCCCTCCGGCGCCGACCTCGGGCCGCGGCCGCGAGACGTTGTCGAGCGCGACGAAGTGGACGCCGCGATGGTCGAACGAATACGACGACTCTCCGAAGATCTCGCGGTAGAGCAAGCCGCCGTCGATCGACGCGTCGTGCTCCCCGGGGATCGTCTTGCGGATCGGCATCCGAAGCCCGCCCGCGATCTCCTGGAACCGGCGCATTCGCCGGACGCGCTCGGTCCTGTCGTCGCTGTCGTGGGTGAGGTCGCCCGTGAACAGGATGAGGTCCGGTGCCTGCGGTAGCCGGTTCACGATCGCGACGGCCTGCTCGAAGGCCCTGGTCCCCGTCGGATTGGGCGGCCCGCTGAAGCCCACGTGAGTGTCGCTCAGCTGGACGAACGTGAACGGGGTCACGCTCTCGCCGTTCCTGCGGGCGAGCTCCATCGCGACCTCGCGCGCCGGTCCGCTCGAGGCGAGCGCCGGAGCGACGTGGTAGAGCGCGCCGAACCCGAGCGACGCGCCCGCGATCCTGAGAAAGCCCCTGCGGTCGATTGGCTTTGCCATGTCGATTTACCCCGATTCGCGATGCGCGAGGTCACCTGGAGCCCAGCGCGCCGACGACGTCCTCCACCGGGCAGCTGAGGTGGAGCTCGCCGCTCCGCAGCGACCGCAGCGTGACCGAGACCGGATGGCCGGCCGGAACGGACGCCCGCACGTCGTGGCCCTGGACGAGCACGTCGGACCGGCAGGCGTTGGGGCTCGCGCGCGTGAGCACGAGCTCGAGGTCCTCGAACGCTGCCACCGGGATATCGCGCGGCTGCGGGCCCTGGTCGGTGATGACGACGTCGACCCGCCGCGCCGGTGAGGCCTCCACCAGGTCGTCGAGATAAACGGCGTCGTCGTGGCCCATCGGCAGGCCCGAGCCGGCAAGAGCGGTTCCAGAAGCGAAGAGGAATCCCGAGGCAACGATCCAACGAGGTGCACGCATGTTCGTTCTCCGTGTGTTGCGGCGCCGATTGGCGTCGCGGTTCACCTGCCGTAACGCCCTCGACGCCGACTCGTTCCATCACCCCATCCGACGTCGTGCGCTCACGACGGCGAGGAACGTGGTCGGCTTGCGACTCAGCGTCGCGCGCACGCACCGCAGGTACGTGGGAAGTCCCCAGAGACGGATGATGGTGCACGCGTGCAGGACGACGTCTCTGCTGGTGATCAGACCTTTCATTGCCCGGTCTCCTCGCTTCATGGTCACCGCGCAAGACGCCGCGAGCGCGGTCACCGTTCCGGTGCGCGCCTTCGTCACGGGACCGCGAACCGCTCGACGTGGACGCGCGCGCGGCGCCGTCGTCGACGAGGCTGAACCTGCCGAACGGGCCTTCCACGAGGGCGCGATCGCCCAGGCGCGTGAGGCCGAGCGTCCGGGAGTAGTCGCCCGGCTCCTCGACGGTCGCAGCGACGACGCCGGCCCGGTGGGCGAGGACCAAACGTTCCTCCGCGCGCGCACGGAACCTTTCGCGGGGCGACGGCGTTGGGGAAGACGCGGATCCCTCGCGGGCCGCGTGGGCGGTTCCGCGAAACGGGAGAGAGGCAGTCGTTAAGACGTGACGGCGATGGCGCTCAAGCTGTGGAGCGGCGCGGAGGCGCGAGGTCGCGCGGAGGACACCCTGGTCCACTCCGACGCTCTCTACAACCTGGCGCGATACCTGACACACGACCCGAGCGACGCCGAGGACCTGGTCCAGGAGACCTACGAGCGCGCGCTGCGCGCCTGGAACGACTTCGCGCCGGGGACCAACGTGAAGGCCTGGCTCTTCCGCATCCTGCGGAACGCCTTCATCACCCGCTATCGCCACGACGTGCGTCACCCCGCGCCCGCGCCGTACGACACGACCGAGCAGTCACCCGGGCAAGGCGCCGAGGGGCGCTCGGGCCGCACCGAGGTCGAGCCGGAGCAGATGCGACGCCTGGTCTCGAGCGACATCGAGGCCGCCCTCCGGACGCTGTCGGACGACGCGAGGACGGTGATCCTCCTCGATGTGGAGGGATTCACGGAGAGCGAGGTCGCGGTGGTGCTCGGCTGCGCCGTCGGCACGGTCAAGTCGCGCCTCAACCGCGCGCGCGCCGCGCTGCGGCTCGAGCTCGCGGACTACGCTGCACGAGAACGGCCATGACCTGCGAAGACGTCCAGAACCGATTGCGCGAGTTCTCGCGGCACCTCCTCGACCCCGCCGCCCACGCGGAGATGGACGCTCACCTCCAGGGCTGCGCGGCCTGCAGCAGCGCCGAGCGGCTGGAGCACTCGCTGGACGAGCTGCTCGAGCAGCGGCTCCCGCGCTACGACGCGCCCACGAGCTTGAAGCGGCGCCTGGGATTGCTCGCCGGGCGGCCGGCCACGTCACGCCGGGAGCCCACGCGATGGGCGCGCGCGATCGCCCCGGCCATGGCGGCGGGCATCGCGCTGTTCGTCGTCGGCGGTCTCGTCCAGCGCTCGACCGGGCGCAGCGAGCTCGCGAGCCTCACGTCGGAAGCCGTGAACGACCACCTGCGGGTGCTCGCGAGCGAGCACCCGCTCGACGTCGAGAGCGGCGGGTCACACCAGGTGAAGCCCTGGTTCGAGGGCAAGCTCGACTTCGCACCCGTCGTGCCCGCCGTCGAAGGGAGCGAGCTCCGGCTGCGCGGAGGATCCGTCGGCTACGTCTTCGACCGCAAGGCAGCGGTCCTGGTGTACGGACTCCGCCGGCACGTCGTGACGCTCCTCGTCTTTCGCCCGGACGGGCTCGACTGGCCGGACAGGGACACCCGGCAGATCGGACCCGTCCGCGGCCACGAGATGTCCGCCCGCGGCTTCAACGTCGTCCTGTGGCGGAGCGGCGGCCTCGCCTACGCGCTCGTGTCGGACGTCAACGCCGAGGAGCTGGCGCAGAACGCCACGCGGTTCGCGGCCGCGACCGTTCAGGAGCAAGGACCCTGAGCCGCCGCGGTCCTGCGGCACGACGCAGCGTCACGCTCCGACGACGACCGTCCACGGCTTCACGCGCCACCCGGTCACGACCCCGTTCTTCACGTAGGGGTCGTCGCGAACGAACGCCTCCACCTCGGCGGCGGACTCCGCCTTGAAGACGAACAGGGCGCCGTCGGTCGGCGGGTCGAACGCGCCGGCGAGCACGAGCCTCCCGGCCGCGCGCTCCGCGTTCGCGCGCGCGAGGTGCTCGGCGCGATGCGGCGCACGCTTCTCGAGGACGTCGGGGACGTAGTCGTAGAACAGCGCGAAGTACATGCGGACCTCTCGGTAACTGACGGGACGGGGCGTTCGTATGATCCTGTACCGAAGGAGGGTACCTCATGGCCCTTCCGTTCACGCGCGCGGAGTTCATCTGGCGGTCGGCGGCGAGCCGACATCGCACCTCGTAGGCCGCGCGTAGCAGCCCGCCCGGTCCGTTTCGGGCGGTCCCGCCGCGATCTACGTTCCGACGGGTGCGCTCGCTCGTCGCGATAGCCGCTGCCCTGCTCGGTGGGACGGCACACGCCGCCGAACGGCTCCCTCCGGCGCTGCTTCCGGACCTGGTGCACGTCGCGATGACGACGGGCAACGCGGGGCCATCCATCGAGCGTGGATCGCTGCCGATCTGCGTCGCGGATGTGTGCCCGCAGCGCGTCTCGGTACCTGGGCACGAGCAGCAGTTCTCGATGCGCGGCCGTCGCACCGAGCTCGCGCTGAAGTACCTGGATCGCATCCACCTCGAGCCGTTCGCCACCGGCGCGTGGTGGCTCGTCGCGACGGGGCTCCGGTTCGACTGGGCGCCCGGCCAGAATGGCGAAGCGGTCGCGACCGGCCGCGGTGGGCGAGGGCGTTTCCAGGCGATGCTGCGCTGGCACCTCGACGCGTTCAATCGTCCGGTGCGCCCCGAGCGGCATCGGCGCTGATGGCGCGTGGGCGCCGCTCGTGGTGAGCGGCGCAGCAAGGTTCGCGTCCGCCTGTCCGAAGCTCTTCCCCCTGCCAGTACGGTCATCCGCGCTCGCGTCGTGACACCCACAGTGAACCGTGTCCGTCGGTCGATCTAGAACGACGGCGTGCGTGGTCGTGGGCGGGGGCTCACGACGTCCACGCGCAATCCAGGAGAGCGAGGCGGCATGGTGCCGTCGCGTGATCCAGGTGCATCCAATTGCTGGTCGGGGGGCAAATGACGAACAAGCTCGTGGGCGCCGCTTGCGCGGCGCTCTTCCTCGTCGCGTGCGGCGGCGAGAACGCGGGGCAGGATCTCGGCGGCGCGGCAGTGTCGGTTCGAAGCAGCGGCATTCACGCCGCGACCGGCGATACCACCGTGACGCTCAAGGTGTTCAACGGGCCGGGCAAGACTTTCGACTCGGCCAATCCGTTCCTCTCCGAAACCGTCGGGGGTGGCAACAGCGAGTGGTCGAAGACCTTCGACAACCTTCCGGCTGGCGAGTACACGTTCTGCGCTCGCGCGGTCGAGGACAGCACCGTGTTCGGACCCGGGTGCATGAGCACGACGGTCACGAAGAACACCGTGGCGGTCGTCGATCTCATCCTTCAGCAGGCGGGCAACGACGGCAGCACCACGCTCGACTCGCCGCTCATCAGCGGCATCGCCCTGTCGGACGGGGCGCCGCATCACGGGGAGCCTGTCGAGATGTCGGTCTCCGTGGTCGACACGAACGGTACGGCCCTCGACCATGCGTGGACGGCGACGTGCGGCGCCGGCGCGGCGAGCATCGAGTTCTCGCCGGCCAACGCCGCCACCACGACCTTGACGACCGACTGCAAGGGCACCGTGACGATCACGATCACCGTATCGGACGGAGACATCGTCTCCTCGTTCACGTTCCCGCTCGTGTTCGCGGCGCAGGGCGCCGAGACGACGGTGGCCCTCAACATGTTCCCGGCCCTCGGCCGCTTCGGCGTGTCACAGGGACAGCTCGCGCCCGGAGGGTCGTCCACCATCACATTGCCGGCGAGCGATCACGAGGAGACGCTCAGCTACTCCTGGTCGTCCTCCTGCGCCGGAGGCTCCTTCTCGGCGGCCGTCACGAGCGACGGCGCGAACGCCTTCACGGCTCCGTCGGCGGCGGGTGACTGCGAGGTCACCGTGGTCGTCACCGACGGCATCGGCGGCAGGTCCACCGCATCGGTGATTCTTCACGTAGGCAACTCGGTGCCGGTGACTCAGCCGGTGTTCAACAACCTCCCGGAGATCGTGCCCGGTAACGTGCCGAGCGTCGGGTTCCAGGCGACACAGACGGCGGAGTTCGGCGACTACATCACCCTGTCCGGCACCGGCCGTCACCTGACGAAGGCGACCGTGCTGATGAGTGCCTGGGCGAAGCGCAGCGATTGGCCAGCACTCGGGAGCGCTGATGGGTTCGAGCATCCCATCACCATCAACATCTACTCCCCGAGCGACCTCACCAGGCCTATCGCGACGAAGACGACGACGTTCGTCATCCCGTGGCGTCCGGAGGCGGATGCTGCGTGTGGCACCGCGTGGAAGGGGGCCGACGGCAGCTGCTACAACGGGTATGCGTTCACGATCACGTTCGAAGGCCTCGACGTCGTGGTGCCCGACAGCTTCTCGTACGGGATCGCGTACAACACCCAGACGTGGGGCAAGGACCCGCTCGGCGTGAACGGCCCATACTGCTCGCTGAACGTGGGCACGGTCTCGGCGGCTCCGTCGGTGGGCGTGGACCCCAGCCCCGATGCCGTCCTCTGGAACACGAGCACCGCGGGCTCTTACACGGATGGCGGGGCAGGTGGCGTCGGCACCTTCCGCACCGACACCGGCTGGACGGGCTTCGTCCCGGCGGTCGAGTTCTTCGCGTACTGATATTCCCTGAGTTCGGTGCGTGAAGTCAGGCCCGCTTCCCTGCCCAGGGGGGCGGGCCTCTTCAGCTCCGCGGCGCGCGGTGCGGCGCCGGGCACGAGCGCGCGCCGTGCTTCTCGTCCCATTGCTGGTGGTAGTCCTCCGCCAGCCAGAACGGACCCCCGGGGGCAATCTCGGTCGTGATCGGCCTCGACAGGCGCTTCTGCTCCTCGTCGCGCGACGCGAGCGCCGACTGCATCTGCTCCGGACCGAAGGTGAAGATCGCGGAGCGGTACTGGTGGCCGCGGTCCGGGCCCTGGCGGTCGCCGCTCGTGGAGTCGTGAGTCTCCCAGAACGTCGCGAGCAGCTGCCGATAGGTGACGCGCTCCGGGTCGAACTCGACGAGAACCGACTCGGCGTGCCCCGTCCTGTGCGCGCTCACCTGTTCGTACGTCGGGTTCGGTTCCTCACCTCCGCTGTAGCCCACCGCCGTCGCGACCACTCCGGGGACTCTGCGAAAACGCTCCTCGACTCCCCAGAAGCAGCCCTGGGCGAAGATCGCGAGCTGGTTCTTGCCCGATGCGGCGAGAGGCGTGCCGTGCCCGACGCCTCCGGGTCGCTTGCCGAGCGCGGGGTTGCCGATCATCTCCTTCGTCCCGCCATTCGCGAGCGACGGCAGCACGCCGAGCTTCGCGGCGGCGACCGCGAGCACGACGGCGAACGCCGTCAGCCAGAACGCCGCTCTCATCGCGTCGCCTCCTCGGTCGCTGGCGCAGCGGCGCGCGCGGTCGCGGCGAAGCGCTCCAGGTATTCGCCATAGCCCTGGTGCGCGAGCCGCTCGACGGGGATGAATCGCAACGACGCGGAGTTGATGCAGTAGCGCAGATGCGACGGCGGCGGCCCGTCGTCGAAGACGTGGCCGAGGTGGGAGTCCGCGAGCCGGGAGCGCACCTCCGTCCGCGGGAAGAACAGACTCCGGTCGCTGCGCGTCGTGACGTGCCCCGCGTCGATCGGACGCGTGAAGCTCGGCCAGCCCGTGTGCGAATCGAACTTGTCGAGCGAGCTGAAGAGCGGCTCGCCCGAGACGACGTCCACGTAGATCCCCGCGCGGTGCTCGTTCCAGTAGGCGTTCTGGAACGGCCGCTCCGTTCCCTCGTGCTGCGTCACACCGTACTGCTCGGGCGTGAGCTGCATCCGCAGCTCCTCGTCGGACGGCTTCGTGTACGCGCCGGCGTCGGGCGCCTTCTGCGCCGGCACTCGCCGCTCGTGCACGGGCGCTCCGCTCGAGGCCTGACACGCCGTGGCAGCGAGCCACAGCGCGACGGCAGCCGCTCGGCGGATCCCGCGGCTCGCGCTCGGAGATCCCATCGCTCCTCCTCATTGACGAGTACGTGGAAGCGCGCCGTGCGTTACGGCCCGTGTGGGGACGGGCGAGCTCCTGCCTGAGCGCTGCGAGCGCATTCGACGCTTCGAGCCTGTCGAACGTCGCGAGGCAGGGCGCGGAGCTGCAGCGTTCGAGGAGTAGCCTACTCGCGGCCGGCCTGCGGAGGCGCCGCCTCGCTCCGCTTCCGCGCTGCGCGCCAACCGAGCAGCGCGATGACCGCGACGACGAGCAGCTTCACCGCAATCCACACGCCAGCGATGTAGGGGCCCGGCGGGATGCCGAGCCAGGTCAGGACGACGGTGATCCCGGCAGTGATGGCGCTCGTCAGCATGGGGTTCGCAAGTTAACGCACGCGAGGCGAGCGAGCTTCCCGGGGACTCGACGCTACCTCGCGCGGATGGCGTCGGCCAGGTACGCAGCCTCGTTCGCCCGAGCGCGTGCCTCCACCCGTAGCTGGGCGGGTGTGGTCGGTTGCCTTTCGGTCGACATCCAGAGATCTCGTCGCGACTCGCACAGCGACGCGCAGGACTCCCGTTCTTCGCGTGATGTGGACCGGAGCGCCGTCTCGACGAGCACCGCGAGCTCCTGCTGAAGGGCATGCGAGTCGAGCTCGGGATGCGCCTTGAAGAAGTCGTGCGCCACGAAGCCCGCCACCACGGTCGCCGATGCAGCACTCATACGCCCGTGTCGTAACTGGATGACTGCTGTGACGCATCACGGCCGCCATCGGAGACGCGGCCTATACGTCGGCCCATGGACCTCGAGCTCGCAGGCAAGGTGGCGGTCATCACCGGCGCAAGCCGCGGCATCGGCCACGCGATCGCGCTCGCGTTGGCGCGCGAGGGCGTGCGCGTATGCATCGGCGCGCGCGAGGAGGACGCGCTGAACGCGGCCTCGCGTGACCTCGAGGCGGCCGGCCCCGGTCCGCACGCAGCGTCCGCCGGCGACCTCACCACGCAGGAGGCGATCGAGCGTCTCGTCGCCACGGCCACTGCGCGCCTCGGAGGCGTGGACCTCCTCGTGAACAACGTCGGCGGATCCGGGGCGCGGACGTTCGATGACGCCGACGAGGCAGACTTCGCTGGCGTGCTCGACCGCAACTTCTGGCCTGCCCTGCGCGCGAGCCGCCTCGCGGTGAGCGAGATGCGCAAGCGCGGCGGTGGCGCCATCGTGCACGTCGCGTCGATCTGGGGTCGCGAGGGCGGCGGCGGCCCGTCCTACAACGTCGCGAAGGCGGCGCTCGTCAGCCTGGCGAAGGCGATGTCGCGCGACGTCGCGGAGGCCGGGATCCGCGTCAACAGCATCGCGCCGGGCTCCATCCTGTTCCCGGGCGGCAGCTGGGAGCGGCGCCGGGGCGCCGATCCCGAAGGGATCGATGCCTTCGTGCGCCGCGAGATTCCGAGCGGACGCTTCGGCACGCCCGAGGAGGTCGCGGCGGTCGTCACGTTCCTCCTCTCGCCACGCGCGAGCTGGGTGAACGGCGCATGCTGGGTGGTCGACGGAGGCCAGAGCCGATCGTTCTGACCGCGCGCAGCGCCGGTTCCGTGGAGACTGCGCGGAACAGGCAGCGCGACGACCCGGAACCAGGGGCGCGCAACGAGCTTGCGTCCTGAGCTCGCTACCAAGATCAATCGATGGAAGCACTGGCCCCCGCCAGCCGCTCGTCGAAATCGGTCGGGTAGATGATGCTTCCACGTTCGATGAAAGCGCGGATCTCGGCACGCTCGATGCGCGGCTCCCCGTACTTCTCGACGACCCGCTGCCAGGCAGGCGATCGGAAGAAGGTTTCCGCGTCTTCCTGGGTGTCCCAGACATGATTACCGCCGAACTCCCGATGCGCGGGCACCACGACGAGAGTCGCCGAGCGGAGCCCGTTGGCGTGCTCCCACGTATGGAACGCCCGCCGGACCAGTTCACGTCCGATGCTTTCCCATTCGGCTCCGGCTGGAACGGTGAAACGCGTGCTGGTCGCGAACATGACTTCGCCCTCCTGTGGGATTTCTAGAGCCATAGTTCTCGCCCAGGCGCAGGACCATGGCCGGGCGGGCTCCCACGAAGAAGAAAGCCATCGTACGCGACGAGGTCACGGGCTCGTATTCCGCCGATGCCGTGGCCGCCGTGCTCGGCGGTCTCAGCGATCGCCAGGAGAGCTGTCTCGCTTGCTGGCCGGAATCGGGGCGAGCTCCGGGTTGTCACGCCATTCGGCGCGAACTTCCCGGACCGTGCGCGTGAGCGCCCGAACGACGACGAAACCGGCGAAGCCGAGAGCCACCGCAGGTGCGATCGCCTCGGCCGCGAGCGGGTGGTCACGGACGTACGTGACGCCGACGGCAGCCCAGAGGGCGACGGTCGCGGCGCAACGCTTCATGCGAGAAGCAGCCGTGAGCCCAGGCGCCGCAGCCCACATGCACGCGAGGGCGAGCGACAGGATCGACAGCAGTGGGAGGAGGTAGGAGGTGATCACGGATGCGGGGCTGGGAGCGACGCTCATCGTAACGCGCGTCCGGACGAGCGTATTCCACGTCCGGCTTCTCGTTCATGTTCGGTCGGAGGAGACGGGCGCTCTACGTCGGAGGCGCTGTCACTGAGCAAACCTCCCGGCAAGTCGTAGAATGCGCCATGTCCAAACCCACCCCCCGATCCAACCAGCGGAAGTCGACCAAGCCGAAGCAGAACCTCGTGCGCGTCGCGGCACGCCTCACGGCTGCGCAGGCCGCCGCGCTCGAGCGAGAAGCGAAGCGGCGGATGACAGCGGGACGGCGGGGTCGCGCGGATGTGAGCGAGGTCATCCGGGAGGCGGTCTCGGCGTGGATGGCGATCCGGCCTGCGCAGCGGGCGATCCTCCGGGAGGTGGCCGCGCAGCACGAACTGACGAGGCCGGAAGTCCTCAGGAAGGCCTTGGACGCGTGGCTTACGTCGCTCGATCCCGCGCGGTCCGGAACGACCGGGTGAGCGGTTCGTATAGAGTTCGCTCTGGGACTTCTCGAGACGTCGGACAAGAAGAAGGGCCGGAACAGCGAGGCGGAGAAGCCTCGCGATTCCGGCCCTGTGAAGTGGCGCGCGATACAGGATTCGAACCTGTGGCCTTCGGCTCCGGAGGCCGACGCTCTATCCAGCTGAGCTAACCGCGCTTGAGGTCAGCGTATCTAGGGCATCGCCCGGGGAAAGGCAAGCCGGTTCGCGGACCTGGTCCGCGAGGGAGACCGCCGGCCCGAGCGTCCGAGCCGCCCGTTGCGCACCGGACGTGAAGCCCCACGTCCCTGGTGCACGGTACGGGTTGAAC
>DASSQI010000018.1:0-2330 GCA_035702585.1 Anaeromyxobacteraceae bacterium | reverse complement strand
GGCGAAGCGCTGCTGCGCGAGCTCCGGCGACAGCGCGAACACCGCCGTCTCCTCGGCCACGCGGCCGTCCGAGAAGACCCAGCGCCCGCGCACGTAGAGGTGGTCTCCGCGGCGCTCCTGGACGAGCTCGCCGTCGGCGATGACGCTCCCGGTGGCGTCGCTCATCGACGGGAAGCCGTGCAGCGCACCCGGCGGCGAGCGGAGCTCGACCGCCAGCGCGGGCGCTGCCCACAGCGTCACCAGGATGCACACGACCCCGAGTCGGGCCATGCATCGAAGATGGCCATCGCGTGAGAGGTCGCAGCGCGGCGCCCGCCTGCTCGCCTGACGAGGAGCAGCGGCTCAGGCGAGCTTGCTGCCCGCGTCGTGGCGCGGCTTTGCCCCGAGCGCCGCGCGAGCCGCGGCGAACAGTGTCGTCATGGCGCAGGTGATCTCGGCGACCGGCCGCTCGAGGCGGGCCAGCTCGCGGCGCAGCGTGTGGTTCGCGCGCAGCTCGCGGCGGAGCTCGGCGAGGAGCGCCGGACGCTGCTCCGCGGCCGCCTCGTTGAACGCGCGCACGACGGCGTCGATGCGGCTCATGAGCGGCTCGAACCCCTGCGCGAGCCGCTCGCGGGCCTCGGCGAGCTTCGCGGCGCGCTCCTCCCTCCGGCGGGCGAGCTGCTCCACGCGCTCGGCGACCTCGGCGAGGCGCTCCGACAGCTCGATCGCGGTGAAGACCCGGTCGCGCGGGTCGCGGGCGGGCCGCCGGGGATCGGTCCAGGTCGGCTCGCCCTCGGCGCGGCGCGCGCGCTCGGTGCGAGTGAGCACCGCGGCGGAGTGGATCTCCTGCAGCGGCGACGACGCGGAGACGAACGGCGGGAACGGCGACGAGCTGTTCACGTCCACGACGCGCGTAAAGTGGCCGAGCCAGCAGTGGTCCTCGCCGTAGCCCGTGTCGGTCATGCCGACGCTCACCGTCGCGGGGTCGGCGAGGTCGGGGTAGCGCGCGAGGAGGGCGTCGACCTTCGCGCGGCTGCTGTTGATGTGCGTGTCGCGCGGGCCCGAGAGCCGGCGCGGCGGGCGCCGCGAGAGGGCAGGGTGGAGCAGGAACGGCGAGCTGAACCAGCCTTCGTGCTGCTCGACCGTGGAGAAGATGACGTCATCCGCGCCGAGCGCCTCCGCCGCCGCCTCGACGATCGGCTGGGGCGACGCCGTGGCGATGACGATGCGGATGCCAGGGCAGCGCGCGCGGAGCCACTCGAGGTCGCTCCGCTCGATGACCTGATCGCCCGCGTGACGATCCCAGACGCGCTGCGCGAGCTGCCGAAGCTCCGCCGCCGGGATCGCGGCGAGCTGGTGCAGCAGGGCGGTCTGGGGGACGAGCTGGACGGCGGAGACCGGATCGCTCCCGAAGCGCCGGAACGTCCATCGGCGACCCGCCGCGAAGCGTCCGGGAAGCTTCCCGAACAGCAGGTAGAAGAGCCCCGGATACGCCCAGAGGCGCGCGCCGACGAAGAGGTAGCGCAGCGCCGCGAGCGGATGCCGCCAGTCGATGAAGAAGCGCCCCTGGGGCCGGCGCGGCTCGGCCGCGGCGAGGTGCTCGGGGCCGTAGGAGTGCCACGCGCCGACCTCCCACCCGAGCAGCTCGCCCATGTTGCGGGCGAGGTGGACGGTGCGGTCGAGGTCGAGGACGAGGTACTTCGCGTTCGTCGGGACGGTGCGCAGGCACAGCGTCCGGAAGTCGATCGGCTCGCCGTGGATGACGAGCCGATCAGCGACGCGCATGCGCCGGGCAGGGGAGATCGATGCGGTGGTCATGGCCTTCCAGCGGCGCCCTCGCGGCGAGCGATCCGCCAGCCACTCGACTGTCGCGGACGAACGTCACGAGCCCGTCACCGCGCCCGGAAGCGCCACGAATGGGACTGCTCTCGGGTGGTTGTCGCGCGGCGCTCCGCCGTCCTTGACAGTAGTGGCCCCGCTCCAGTAAACACGCCGCCTTACGCGAGTCGCGCCTCCCGGGCGCGACGCAGCAAGCAACGTTTCACGGGGAGTGGCTCAGCCTGGTAGAGCACTTGGTTCGGGACCAAGGGGTCGCAGGTTCAAATCCTGTCTCCCCGACCATCTAAGCAGTTGGACTGACTGGGGTTGTGGACGGCATCACCTGCCGTCTCCAACCCCGTCTCCATTTCTGCGGCCCGATCCAAGAGCCTGATGGCCGACTCCTTCGCGGCCGGGCTCAGGTGCATGTACCGCTGTGTCGTCGTCAGGCTCTGTTGGCCGGCCAGCTCCTGGATGGCCTTCGTGGGAGCGCCCAGCATCGCGAGCCGCGAGCAGAACGTGTGGCGCAGGAT
>DASSQI010000017.1:0-14324 GCA_035702585.1 Anaeromyxobacteraceae bacterium | reverse complement strand
TGGATCAGGATGTCGAGGCGGTTGGGCTCGATCTGCTCGACCCCCGCCTCCTCGAAGAGCAGCAGCGGAGGGCGCCGGAACTGGATCGAGATCTGGGTGTCGCGCTGGGCGAGCCGCTTGCCCGACCGGAGGTAGAAGGGCACGCCGGCCCAGCGCCAGTTCTCGATCTGGAGCTTCAGCGCCGCGAAGGTCTCGATCTGCGACGAGGGAGAGACGCCTGGCTCGGCCCGGTACGCCGGCACCTTCTCGCCGTCCACGACGCCGGCGCCGTACTGGCCGCGCACCGTGTCGCGGAGCACCTGCTCCGGCGTCATGCAGCGCACGGCGTCGAGCACCTTCACCTTCTCGTTGCGGACCGCCTCGGCCGCGAGCGTGGACGGCGGCTCCATCGCGACGAGCGTGAGCAGCTGGAAGATGTGGTTCTGCATGATGTCGCGCAGCGCGCCGGCGCGCTCGTAGTAGTTCGCGCGCCCCTCGACGCCGATCTCCTCGGCGACCGTGATCTGCACGTGGTCGACGTAGCGCCGGTTCCAGACGGGCTCGAGCAGCCCGTTCGCGAACCGGAACACCATCAGGTTCTGGACGGTCTCCTTCCCGAGGTAGTGATCGATGCGGAAGATCTGCGACTCGTCGACGACCCGCAGGAGCTCGCGGTTGAGCGCGATGGCGGAGTCGAGATCACGCCCGAACGGCTTCTCGATGACGATGCGGCGCCAGGCGTCGTTCTCCTTCGCGAGCCCGGCGGCGGCGAGCCCGCGCACGATCGGCGCGAACTCGCCGGGCGGCGTCGCGAGGTAGAAGATCGCGTTCCCGCCGGTGCCGTGCAGGCTCTGCACGTGGGCGAGCGTCGTCTTCAGCGCGTCGTACGTGCGCGGGTTCTCGAAGTCTCCCTGCACGTAGTGGAGGCGCGGGAGGAGCTCGTTCCAGAGGGCGTCCTCGACCGGCCGCGTGGCGCACTCGCGGAGCGCCGCCGTCGCGTACTCGCGGAACGCGCCGTCGTCGAGCGGGCGGCGGGCGATGCCGACGAACGCGAAGTCGCGCGGCAGGATCCCGTTCGCGCCGAGGTTGTAGAGCGCGGGCAACAGCTTCCGCTTCGTGAGATCCCCGAGCGCGCCGAAGACGACGAAGGCGCAGGGATCGGCGCGGCGCAGCCCGGCGGACTGCGGGCTCATCTCTCACCTCCGTGCTTCGCCTCGGCGTGCCCGCCGAACTCGCGCCGCATCGCGGAGAGCAGCTTCTCCCCGAACGTGTTCGCCTGGCGCGAGCGGAAGCGGGCGTAGAGCGCGGCCGTGAGCACCGGCGCGGCGACCCCCTCCTCCACCGCCGCGTTGACGGTCCAGCGCCCTTCGCCGGAGTCGGCCACCGCGCCCGTGAAGCCGTCGAGGCGCGGGTCCTTGCCGAGCGCGACGGCGGTGAGGTCGAGCAGCCACGAGGTGATGACGCTGCCGCGGCGCC
Source organism: Anaeromyxobacteraceae bacterium (assembly GCA_035702585.1). Classification (GTDB taxonomy): domain Bacteria; phylum Myxococcota; class Myxococcia; order Myxococcales; family Anaeromyxobacteraceae; genus DASSQI01. Next base: position 12,869 of record DASSQI010000017.1, on the reverse strand, counting down.
ACACCTCGGCGATCTCGGCGACGTCGAGCTCGTAGCGCCGCTCCTCGGGGATGCCCTGCCCCGCGGCGCCGCGCAGGAGGTCGAACCCCTCGGCGTAGGCCTGCATGAGGCCGTACTCGATGCCGTTGTGGATCATCTTCACGAAGTGGCCGGAGCCGTGCGGGCCGACGTAGAGGTAGCCCTCGTCGGCGGTGCCGCCGCCGGCGCGCCCTGTCGTCGGCGCCGCCGCGGCGCGTCCCGGCGCGAGCGTCCGGAACACCGGCTCGAGCCGGTCGAACGCGCTCCGATCGCCGCCGACCATGAGGCAGTATCCGCGCTCGAGGCCGAGGACCCCGCCGCTCGTGCCGGCGTCGAGGTGCTGGACGCCGCGCTCGGCGAGGAGCCGGGCCCGCCGCACGTCGTCCTCGTACATCGAGTTGCCGCCGTCCACGACGACGTCCCCCGCCGACAGCCGCTCCGCCAGCGCGCGCGTCGTCTCCTCCGTCGGCTCGCCCGACGGCACCATGAGCCAGACGGCGCGCGGCGGCGCCAGCTTCGCGACGAGATCGTCGAGCGACGCCGCGCCGCGGCCGCCGCCCTCCTCGAGCGCGCGCACGCCGGCGGCGCCGCGGTCCCACCCGATCACCTCGTGACCGCCGCGCAGCAGTCGCCGCGCCATGTTGCCGCCCATCCGTCCCAGACCGATCATCCCGAGTTGCATTGGTGGCGCTCCTCCGGGGCTTGCTAATCGGGCGAGTGGGCGCTGGCCGGGTCTTGACGGGACGCGCGCGGCCTCGAGCGAGGGTGGTGCGGCGAGGCGCGCGTTCACAACGTACAGGCAGCCATGGCAACTCGAACCGACAGGTGGGCGCCGCTCGCGGCGCAGCTCCGCGCAGACAGCATCCGCGCGACGACCGCGGCGGGGTCCGGGCACCCGACGTCCAGCCTCTCCGCGGCCGATCTCATGGCCGTCCTGCTCGACGGCCGCCTCCGCGCGGACTGGCGCGGCAAACCGAGGCTGGACGACGACCGGATCATCTTCTCGAAGGGCCACGCCGCCCCGCTGCTCTACGCGATGTTCAAGGCCGGCGGCGCGATCACGGACGAGGAGCTCCTCACGCTGCGCAAGCTCGGGAGCCGCCTGGAGGGCCACCCGACTCCTCGGCTGCCGCTCGTGGACGTCGCGACGGGGTCGCTCGGGCAGGGGCTGCCGGCCGCCGTGGGGATGGCGCTCGGCGCGCGCTACGCCGGTTTCGACCTGCGCTGCTGGGTGCTCCTCGGCGACAGCGAGATGGCGGAGGGGAGCGTGTACGAGGCGTTCGAGCTCGGCGGGCACTACCGGCTGTCGCAGCTCGTCGCGATCGTCGACATGAACCGCCTCGGCCAGCGCGGGCCGACGATGTTGCAGTGGGACGGGGACCGGTACGCCGAGCGCGCGCGCGCCTTCGGCTGGAACGCGCTCGTCATCGACGGGCACGACCGCGAGGCGATCGACCGCGCTTACGGAGAGGCGGAGCGCTCCGACGTCCCGACGTGCATCGTCGCGCGTACCAAGAAGGGCGCCGGCGTGTCGTTCCTCGAGGACGCGGAGGGGTGGCACGGCAAGGCGCTCTCGAAGGAGGACGCGGCGCGCGCGCTCGCGGAGCTGGGGAACCCGCGCACGAACGTGCTCGCGAAGATGGCGGGCCGCCTCACGCCGCCCCCGGACCGGCAGCTGTTCCGGAGCTCGTTCGAGCCGCCTCGCTACGAGCGCGGCTCGAAGGTGGCGACCCGCTCCGCGTTCGGAGACGCGCTGCGCGCGCTCGGGACCGCCCGCCAGAACGTCGTCGCGCTCGACGGAGAGGTGAGCAACTCGACCTACACCGAGAGGTTCGGGGACGCCCACCCGGACCGGTTCTTCGAGATGTACATCGCCGAGCAGCAGCTCGTCTCGGCGGCGGTGGGCATGCAGGTCCTCACGCTCGTGCCGTTCGTCGCGACCTTCGCGGCGTTCCTCACGCGCGCCTTCGACCAGATCCGCATGGCGGCGGTCTCCAGGGCGCACATCTGCCTCGTCGGCTCGCACGCGGGCGTGTCGATCGGCGAGGACGGGCCGTCGCAGATGGGGCTCGAGGACCTCGCGATGATGCGCACGGTGTCGGGCAGCACGGTGCTCTACCCGGCGTGCGCGACCACCACGGTGGAGCTGACGCGCCAGATGGCCGACCGAGAGGGCGTCGTGTACATGCGGACGACGCGCGAGAAGACGCCCGTCCTCTACGGCCCCGAGGAGCAGTTCACGATCGGAGGGAGCAAGGTGCTGCGCAGCTCGAGCGCCGACGCCGCCGCGATCCTCGCGGCGGGGATCACGGTGCACGAGGCGCTCGCGGCGCACGAGCAGCTGAGGTCGCGCGGCATCGCGGCCCGCGTCGTGGACCTGTACTCGGTGAAGCCCATCGACGCTGCGACGGTCGAGGCGTGCGCGCGCGAGTGCGGCGGCCGGCTCGTCGTCGTCGAGGACCACTGGCCCGAGGGCGGGCTCGCCGACGCCGTCTGCGAGGTGTTCGCCGGTCGTCCCGCGCCGGCCATCACGCGGCTCGCGGTTCGCGCGATGCCCGGCTCCGGCACGCCGCGCGAGCTCCTCGACGCCGCAGGGATCGGCGCCTCGGCGATCGTGGGCGCGGTGGAGCGCAGCGTCTCCCGCGGTCCCACGCGCGCGGGCCCCAGCGCGGCGGGATCCGAGTCGGTTCCGAGCCCGAGCTGAGCGTGAGCTAAGCGCGCGCCGGCGCCGGACCACCCTCGACCACGCGCAGGGCCGCCGGGTCGAGGGACGGCAGCGGATGCTCGCCGCCGGAGACGACCTCCGTCGTCTCGATCGCGATCTGGAGCTGCTCGTTCGTCGGGATGACGGCGGCCATCGGGCTCGTCGTCCTGGTGATGCGGCCGCTCAGCGCCTTCCCGTGCTGCTCGTTCGCGTGGCGGTCGAGCGCGAATCCCGCGAACCCGAGCAGGTCCACGATCCGCGCGCGCACCGTCACCGCGTTCTCGCCGATGCCGCCGGTGAAGACGAGCGCGTCGACGCGACCGAGCGACACGACCATGCCGGCGGCGGCCTTCGCGACGGAGTAGCAGAACTTCTCGATCGCGAGCGCGGCCCGCGCGTGCCCGTTCGCGGCCGCCTCCTGCAGCGTGAGCATGTCCTTGCTGAGGCCGGAGATGCCGATCAGCCCCGAGGCGTTGTTCAGCTTGTCCATCACCTCGTCGGCGCTGCAGTTCAGCCGCTTCTTCATGTGCGCGATGATCGACGGGTCGATCGAGCCGCTGCGCGTGTCCATGACGACGCCGTCCACCGGCGTGAGGCCCATCGTCGTGTCCATGCTCTGGCCGTTCCGCACCGCCGCGAGCGAGCAGCCCTTGCCGAGGTGGGCGACCACGATCGCGTGATCCTGCGGGTCGAGCCCGAGCTGCTTCACGGCCTGCTGCGACACGTAGCGGTGGCTCGTGCCGTGGAAGCCGTACCGGCGGACCTCGTGGTTCTCGAACCACTCGTACGGCACCGCGTAGAGGTACGCGCGCGGCGGCATCGTGAGATGGAACGCGGTGTCGAACACCGCGACCTGCGGAAGATCCGGGAACAGCTCGTGCGCGAGCTCGATGCCGCGCAGGTTCGACGGGTTGTGCAGCGGGCCGAGGTGGATGCACTCGCGGATCTTCGCGATGACCTCGGGCGTGATGTACATCGACCCGGAGAACTTCGCGCCGCCGTGGAGGACGCGGTGTCCGACCGCGAGCATGCGATCGGCGAGCCCCACCTCACGCAGCAACGCGACGATCGCGTGCAGCGCCGCGCGGTGATCGGCCCCGTGCAGGATCCGCGACTCCTTGCGACCCTCGTGCGTGAAGTCGAGCATCGCGTGCGGGGTCCCGAGCCGCGTGGCGGCTCCCAGGATGTGCTCGTGCGCGTTCGTGGAGTGAACGACGGCGAACTTCACCGCACTGGCATCGCAATTGAGGACGAGGACGTTCATTGCCATCTCCCAGGATCGGTTCCGGGCGGCCCTGCGACGCGAACCCTCAGTCTCGCGCCGCCCGTTCGGGCGGCCGCGTCGGGAAAGCGGGTCCAGCACGCGCCGGGGGCCGGAGCGGGGGACCGACTTTATCACCCCGGGAGGGGTGCGGCGAGCGGGCGCTTGACGTCAGCGAGCGAGCGCCCGCCGCAATGCCCGCGCTACCGCGTACAGGCGAGCTCGACCTCGCGCGGATCCTTGGGGACGGCGTAGGTCAGGTTCTCGTGTCCACCCTCGGTGACGAGGACGTCGTCCTCGATGCGGATGCCGACGCCGCGCATCTCGGCGGGGGCCGACGCGTCGTCCGCGGCGACGTACAGCCCCGGCTCGACCGTGAGCACCATGCCGGGGACGAGCGGGCGGGACTTTCCGTCCGTCGTGTAGGCGCCGGCGTCGTGGACGTCGAGCCCGAGCCAGTGGCTGGTCCGGTGCATGTAGTACCGCCGGAACGCCTTGTCGGCGATCCGCTCGTCCACGTTCCCCTGCAGCAGGCCGACGCGGATCATCCCCTCGGTCAGCTTGCGCACGGTGAGCTCGTGGATCGCGTCCACGGTCGCGCCGGGGCGGACCGCGTCGATCGCCGCGAGCTGCGCCTCGAGCACGACGTCGTAGAGCGCGCGCTGCGTCTTCGTGAACTCGCCGCTCACCGGGAACGTGCGGGTCACGTCGGCGGTGTACCAGCCGTACTCGCCGCCCGCGTCGACGAGGCACACGTCGCCGTCCTTCAGGAGCGCGTCGCCGGCGCGGTAGTGCAGGATGCAGCTGTTCGCGCCCGTCGCGACGATGGTGCCGTAGCCGGGGCCCGTGCCCCCGCGGCGCCGGAACGCGTACTCGATCTCCGCCTGCACCTGGTACTCGCGCCGCCCCTCGTGGCCGTCGCGCATCGCCGCGAGGTGCGCCTCCGCGGTGATCTCCGCCGCCTGCCGCAGCATCGCGAGCTCTTCGGGGTCCTTCACGAGGCGCAGCTCGTGGATGGCGCGCGCCGGATCGATGACCTCGGACGGCGCCTCCACGCCGAGGCGGGCGCGCGCGCGGAGGTCGCGCAGCATCCGGGAGACGCGCTCGTCCCACTCGCGGCTCTGACCGAGGCGGAACCAGAGCGGCCCGGTCCGGTCGAGGAACCCGGGAAGCTTCTCGTCGATCTGTTCGACGGTGTACGCCTCGTCGGCGCCGTACGTCCCCTTGGCGCCCTCGACGCCGGCGCGGAACCCCGTCCAGATCTCCTTCTCGCGATCCTTCGGGCGCACGAACATGACGAGCTTCGTCGCGCCGTCGGAGGGCGGCACGAGGAGCAGCGCGCAGCCGGACGGCTCGTCGAAGCCGGTCACGTACGCGAAGTCGGAGTCCTGACGGAACAGGTACTCCGCGTCCGCGTTGCGCATCCGCTCCTCGGCGGCCGGCAGGAGCAGCACGCCTCCGCCGCGGGCGCGCATCAGCTCGGCGATGGAGGCGCGGCGGCGGGCGTGGGTCGCGAGGTCGAAAGGCATGCGGCGCAGTGTAACCGCGTCCTGCGAAAGCGGCAGTCGAGATCGGCGCCCGGTCCGCCGATCAGGCCGGGAACGGCGCTCCGCACCAGGCGGTGAACGCGGCCCGCTGCTCTGGCGTCGCCCCGGGGTCGGGCTCGATCCAGACCGTGTCCTGCGGCGGCTCGCCGAGCGTGACCGGAACGGTGACGAGCTCGTCGCGCCGGAACACGGTGAGCTTCAGCGCGGCGCCGGGGCCGCGCTCCTGCAGGCGATCCCACAGCGCGCCCTTGTCCACGCGGAACCCGTCCTCGGCGACGATCTCGTCCTCGGCGTAGAGCCCCGCGCGCCACGCCGGGCTGCCCTCCCGCACCGACGCCACCGTGAGCTTCGGACCTCCGCCGAGCTGCGCGCCGAGCCACCCGGGCGCCTTCTGCTGGCCGTTCGACCTCTGCTGGCCGTTCGACCTGGGCGGCGTCCCGCCCTTGTCGTCGAACCCCTGCATCGCGCGGCGCATCGAGCGGACGCCGACGGATTCGAGCGAAAGCTCGACGTCGCCGGTGCCGCGCACGTACCGGTCGAAGAACGCCCTCGCAGTCTCGGGCCCGAGCACGTCGGCGACGGCCCGCTCGACGCCGTCCTCGGGGACGCCGCCGCTCGACGCGTGGCGCTCCCACAGGGTGCGCAGGAGGTCGTCGAGGGACCGGCCCGCGGCGCGCAGCCGGAGGTCGAGCGCGAGCGCGACGAGCTCGCCCTTGAGGTAGTAGGAGACGGTGCTGTTCGGGGTGTTCTCGTCGGCGCGGTAGAGCTTCACCCAGGCGGTGAAGCTCGACTCCTCGGCGCTCGTCTTGCGCGCGCCGGGCGTCCGCTCGAGAGCGGTGAGCGCCTCGCCGACGTGGCGCAGGTAGCGCCGGCCGTCCACGAGGCCGCAGCGCGCGAGCGTGAGCGTGTCGTAGTAGCTCGTCACTCCCTCGAACCACCACAGGAGCCGCGTGTACTGCTCACGGCCGTAGTCGTACGGCACGAGCGCGGCGGGACGGAGCCCCTTCACGTTCCACACGTGGAAGAACTCGTGCGCGACGAGCGCCAGCGTCTCCTCGTACGGATCCTTGCCGGAGAAGGCGTTGCGCCCGACGCTGAGCGTCGTGCTCGTCGCGTGCTCGAGCCCGCCACGCCGCTTGTCGCTCACGTGGACGATGAAGAGGTAGCGGGGGTACGGCAATCCGCCCATCAGCGCCGCCTCGGACTCGACGATGCGCTTCACGTCCGCGGTGAAGCGCTCCGCGTCGATCCCGCCGGCGGCCCGCCCCCACACCGCGATGGCGTGCGGCTTCCCCGCCGCCTCGAACCGCCACACCGCGTGGGTGCCGACCTCCACCGGCGAGTCCACGAGCTCGTCGAAGTCGCGCGCGCGGAACGTCCACGTCCCACCTCCGCCGTCCTCGCCGCCGCCGAACGGGCCGCGGCGCTCCTCGCCCTCGAGCGCAGTGGCGACGCGCCACCCCGCCGGCGCGATCACCTCGAGCGTCTGCGCCTCGCCGGCGCGACCCTCCGCGCACATGAACAGGTTCGCGCCGTTGAAGTACCCGTGCGTGCCGTCGAGGTGCGACGTCCGCACCGTGAGGTCGTTCGCGTAGACGCGGTAGCTCAGCCGGACGCGCGCCGCGCCGCGAGCGAGGACGCGCCAGCGCGCCTTGTCGAGGCGCTCCACCTCGAGGCGAGTCCCCGCATCGTCCGTCGCCGCGAGCCCCTCGACGTGCCGCGCGAACTCGCGCACGAGGTAGCTGCCGGGGGTCCACACCGGCATCGCGAGCACCGGCTCGTCGCCGGGGCGATCCAGCTCGGCCTCGACGTGAAACAGGTGCGAGTGGGGTTCGGGCATCGAGACGCGGTGGCGCATGCGCCACGCTTAACGCTATGAAGCGACGGGCGCGAGCAATCGCCCGGGGGTGCCGATGGATCCGTACGGTCTTCGTCGCGTGGTCAGGCCAGCCGGCGTCCTGCCGCAGCGCGCGGACGTGCTGGACGCGACGCCGCGGTGCGGGGAGGACGAGCTCGCCATCGCCGTCGAAGCGCTCAACGTCGACGCCGCGAGCTTCCGGCAGCTCGAGTCCGCGGTCGGACGCGACCCCGCGCGCATCGCCGCGGAGGTGGAGCGGATCGTCCGCGACCGCGGCAAGATGCACAACCCGGTCACCGGCTCGGGCGGCATGCTCATCGGGCGCGTCCGCGAGATCGGCCCGCGGCACCCCGCCGCCGCGACGCTCCGCCCTGGCGATCGCATCGCGACGCTCGTGTCGCTCACGCTGACGCCGCTGCGCCTCGACCGCATCCGCGCGGTGCGGCCCGAGATCGATCGCGTCGAGTGCGAGGGCACCGCGATCCTGTTCGCGACGGGGCTCTGGGCGCGCCTCCCCGACGACGTGCCCGAGCGGCTCGCGCTGGCTGCGCTGGACGTCTGCGGCGCGCCCGCGCTGGTGGCGCGCCAGGCGCGTCCGGGCCAGCGCGTGCTCGTCCTCGGGGCCGGCAAGAGCGGCGCCCTCGTGTGCGCGCAGGCCCGCGAGTCGCTCGCCGGCAGCGGCACCGTCGTCGCCGCAGATCGCAGCGAGGCCGCCCTCGCGGCCGTGCGCGACGCGGGGCTCTGCGACGAGACGCTCGTCGTGGACGCCACCGACGCGGTCGGCACGCTGGGACGGGTGCTCGCCTCGGCGGCGCGCGCTGACGCCGAGGAGCGGCACGCGGACACGAGGGGCCTCTTCGACCTCGTCGTCAGCTGCACGTCGGTCCCCGGCGCCGAGATGGCGGCGATCCTGGCGGCGAAGGACGGCGGGACCGTCATCTTCTTCTCGATGGCCACCAGCTTCACCGCGGTCGCGCTCGGCGCCGAAGGAGTTGGCAAGGACGCGGCGCTGCTGGTCGGCAACGGCTACGTCCCCGGACACGCGGAGCTGACGCTCGGGCTCCTGCGCCGCCACGCGGGGCTGCGGGCGCTCTTCGAGGAGCGCTACGCGCGCTGAGCGAGGGCGTCGATCGCGGCGTGCAGGTCGCGCGGGAGCGGGGCGCGGACGTCGACGCGGGCGCCATCGTGTGGCCGCGGGAACGCGAGGCGCTCGGCGTGCAGCGCCTGGCGGCCGATGACGTCGGACCGGACGCCGTAGACGGCGTCTCCGAGCACCGGATGCCCGGCGTCCGCGAGCTGCACGCGGATCTGGTGCGTGCGGCCGGTCTCGAGCCTCACGCGCAGGAGCGCCGCGCCGGGGAGCCGCCGCGCGACGACGAACGAGAGGCGCGCGCGCCGCGCGGACGCGACGCGCGTCGTGAACCGGCGCGGGTCCGCGGGATCGCGCGCGTAGGGCGTGTCGAGCCGGCCGTCGTCGGGCGGCGCGCCGGCGACGAGGACGAGGTACTCCTTCTCGATCGCGCCGGCCGCGAACGCGTCCCGCAGCGCCGCGAGCGCGCGATCGTCCCGCGCCAGCAGCAGGCAGCCCGTGGTGTCGGCGTCGAGCCGGTGCGCCAGCCCCGGCCAGGCGCGGCCCTGCACCGAGAACGAGCCGAGCCGGGCCGCCGCGCCGCACACCGACGGCGCGCCGCGCACGGAAGGCTCCACCGCGAGCGCGGCCGGCTTGTCCACGACGAGGCATCGCGCGTCGTCGTAGAGGACCTCGAGCGGTGGCCCGGCGCTCTCGGGCACCGGGCGGCGGCGCGGCTCCGGCCGCGCGATCACCACCTCCTCGTCGCCGAAGAGCTTGCGGCTGATCGCGCACGTCTTCCCCCTGATGCGCACGTGCCCTGCGGTGACGAGCGACCGCGCGTGCTCGACCGGGACCGCGAGCGCCCGCGCGAGCCAGCGATCGAGCCGGGCGCCCGCGTCGGCGGCATCGACGCGCAGCGTCTCCGTGCGATGCTCGCTCATCCGCGTCACCGCGCCGTGTCGTAGCGGTCGAACTCCATCGAGAAGAGCGCTCGGCCCTGCGAGAGCGAGCGGAGCTCGGTCGCGTAGCCGAACATCTTCTGCAGCGGCGCCTCCGCCCGGATCACCTTCACGGCGGCGCCGCGCTCCGAGACGTCGAGGATCGTGCCGCTGCGCCGGTCGAGGCTGCCGACGACTGCGCCGAGGTGCTCGCCCGGGACGACGATCTCCACCGCCATGATGGGCTGGAGCAGCACCGGCGCGGCGTTGGCGGCGGCCTCGCGGACCGCCTGCGCTGCGGCGATCTTGTACGCGAACGGCTTCGAGGCCCCTTCGCGCCACTCGAGCGCCGTGACGGTGACCTCGATGTCCTGCAGCGGGTGGCCGTGCAGCACCCCCGCGTCCGCGCCCTCGCGCGCGCCGTCGGCGAGGTGGTGCCGCGTCTCGTCGCGCACCGCCTGCATCGCCGCGACGCCGGGAGCGAGCGTGAACCTGAACCCCTCGCCGCGGCCGATCGGCGCGACGCGCAGCGCGACCTTGCCGAAGATGGGCTGCCCCTCGACGGCGCGCTCGAAGGCGGCCTCGGCGGTCGCCTCGCGCGTCAGCGTCTCGTGCATGAGCACCTGCGGCGCCCCGGTGCGCACCTCGAGCCCGAACTCGCGGCGCACGCGCTCGGCGATGATGTCGACGTGCAGCTCGCCCATGCCGGAGACGATGAGCTGTCCGGTGTCGGGGTCCTCGCCGTACCGGAACGTCGGATCCTCGTCGGCGATGCGCGCGAGCGCGGCGACGAGCTCTTCCCGCTCGCGGAGCGAGCTCGTCTCCATCGCCTGCGAGAGGACCGGCGCGTACGCGGAGATGGGCTCGAGCAGCACCGGGTGCCGCGGGTCGCACAGCGTATCGCCGGTGCGCGTCTCCTTCAGGCCCGTCACGGCGAAGATGTTCCCGGCCCCGAGCGAGGGGACGCGCCGCTTCTGGCTCGCGTGCATGAGCAGCACGCGCGAGACCTTCTCCTCCTTCTTCTGCGTCTCGTTCCAGACGCTGTCGCCCTCGGAGAGGTGGCCCGAGTAGAGGCGCAGGAACACGTGCCTGCGCTTCTCGTCGAGGAGGGACACCTTGAAGGCGAGCGCCACGAGCGGCGCGTGCTCGTCGCCGGGATCGAGCGCCGGCGCGCCGGGCGCCGCCTGGATGGCGGCGAGCTGCGGCACGTCGAGCGGGGACGGGAGCCAGTCGCAGATCGCGTCGAGGACCTGCGGCACGCCCTTGTTGCGCAGCGCCGACCCGCACAGGAGCGGCACGAACCTGCCGCCCAGCGTCGCGCGCCGGATCGCGGCGCTCAGCTCGGCCTCGTCCGGGTCGCGGTCGGCGAGGACGGCCTCCGCCATCGCATCGTCGAGATCGGCGAGCACCTCGACGAGGCTCCGCCGGTCCGCCGCCCCCTCGGGCGTCAGGCCCTCCGTCACGTCGAACGCGCGCGGGTCGTCGGGATCCGAGAAGCGCAGCGCGCGGCGCGCGACGAGGTCCTCGAACCCCACGAACGACGACTCGGACCCGATCGGGCGGTGGACCGGCGCGATGCGGTGGTCGGGGAACCGCTCGCGCATCGACGCGAGCGTCATCGCGAAGTCGGCGCCGACGCGGTCCATCTTGTTCGCGAGGGCGATGCGCGGCACGTGGTGGCGATCCGCCTGCCGCCACACCGTCTCGCTCTGCGGCTCGACGCCGTGCGCGGCGTCGAACACCGCGACGGCGCCGTCGAGCACGCGCAGGCTCCGCTCCACCTCCATCGTGAAGTCGACGTGGCCCGGCGTGTCGATGAGGTGCACGTCGTGGTGGCGCCACTCGAAGCTCGTCACCGCGGACGTGATGGTGATGCCGCGCTCGCGCTCCTGATCCATCCAGTCCATGACGGCCTCGCCGTCGTGGACCTCGCCCATCTTGTGGGTGCGCCCTGCGACGAACAGCAGCCGCTCCGTGAGCGTGGTCTTGCCGGCGTCGATGTGGGCCATGATGCCGATGTTCCGGATGGCCCGCATGCGCCGGCGCGACGCCGGCTCGCTGTTCGCTCGTGTCTCCATGGCGGCCGGAATGGTAGTCGGTCGGCCGCGATCGCGCCTCTGGCGCGTGGACTCAGCGGCGCGGAGAGCCTCCCGCGGACGGCGGGAGGCTCCCGCCCAGGACCGCTACTGCGGCTTCCGGCCCTGCCGCTGCTGCTGCTGCTGATCCTGGCGCACCGCCTGACGCACGTCGCGCGCCTCGTTGCGCATCTTCTCCATCGAGACCTCCATCTTGTCGACCCAGCCCTTCAGCTCGGCGTCGCTTCCGGGGGTCTGATCGCGCAGACGCTTCAGCTCGGGAACGCGGTTCTCACGCTCCGTGACGAGCGCGTCGATGATCGCCCGATCGAACTCGATCCCGCTCTTCGACATGACCGGCTGGAGGCTCGCGACGTGACCTTGCTCGGAGGTGATCTGTTCGGCCGGCCTGAGCTGGATCCCGCGCTTCTGGGCGATCTGCGACAGCTCGCTGTCGAGGCGCTGGTGCTCGGCCGCGACCTTCTGGCCGTACTGCTTCACCTCGGGCGTCGTCCCGCGGTCCGCCGCGAGCTTGCCGATCTGGATCATCTTCGCGTTGATGTTGTGGACCTGCTGGATCGTGGCCGGAGCGTTCGGATCGGATGCCGCCCCCGACTTGCCCGGCGTCGCCGTCGTGCCACCGGGTGCCTGCGCGTTCGCCTGGCTTGCGGCGAGCAGCAGCGCCGTCGCGAAGCTCCACGTGATGAGTCTCTTCATGATCGTTTCCTCCCCTCGGAACTGTGGTCACGGATCGGCGTGTCACCAACCGAGCGCCATGGCGAACACCGCCGCGAATGGGCGACGAGGAGCGCGCGGCGCGTATTCGAAGCGAGAGAGCCGTCGTGCTCGCGGCGAGGCGGCGGGCGCTTCACTCGTAGTGGCGCGTCGACGGCCACAGCTCCGCGAGGGGCCTCGCAGGGTCGCGGCAGATCCAGATCCACCGCGCGCGCTCGTACGGCATGACCCAGGGGTTCGGTGGCAGCCGCGACGCGACGTCCGCCCGGCGGTAGTTGCCGCCGGCGCAGTCCTCGTTCGCGTCCGACACGACGACGAGCACGTCGCCACGCCCAGGAGGTATTCCCCAGAGCCAGTAGTTGTTGTGCCCCGAGATCGCCGGCGGCACGGCGAGTCCCAGCGCGCGGCCGTGCACGTCGATCGCCGCCGCCTCGCCGTAGTTCTGGCCGTAGACGACGGCGAGAGCCTGCTCTCGCGGCGTGAGCGTCTCGTACGCCGCTGCGACCGCGCGCGCGAGGTCTTGCCACCCGAGCTGGTCGGCGTCGACCTGCGGGAGCGGCGAAGGTTCGTGGCGCTCGAGCCGCGGGAGCTCCACCCCGAGCGCCTCCTGGTACGCGACGAGCCCGCCTGGCGAGAGGAGCGGAAGCGCGATGGGGAGGCC
>DASSQI010000016.1:0-27310 GCA_035702585.1 Anaeromyxobacteraceae bacterium | reverse complement strand
GCCCGCCGGACAGAGCGTCCGCGGAGCCAAGGAGGGATTCCCTAAATGACGCAGGCCCAGTTCTTCCAGGCGGTCGCCGAGGGCTCGCAGGTGTCGAAGGCCCAGGTGCGTGCGGTGTTCCAGGCAGTCGAGGAGATCGTGACGAAGCGCCTCAAGGCCGAGGGCAAGATCCCGCTCGGCGGCCTCGGCGCAGTCAAGCTCGTTGATCGCAAGGCGCGCATCGGCCGCAATCCGGCCACCGGCGAGCAGATCAAGATCCCGGCCCGTACGGCGATCAAGATCACGCCGGCCAAGGCGCTCAAGGACACCTTCAACAAGAAGGGCAAGAAGTAGTCCACGGGCGATCCCAGGATTACGAAGCCCACGGGCCGACCGGTCCGTGGGCTTCTTGCTTGATTGGCTCGGCTGCGCGGCGCGGCGCCGGGGCCGGGGGTTGAACATGGGCTATCGAGTCAAACGCGTCGACCGCGACGAGGACCGGGCGAGGGCGTACGCGCTCCGCCACGAGGTGTTCGTCGTCGAGCAGGCCGTGCCCGAGGACCTCGAGCGGGACGAGCAGGACGACCGCGCCGACCACGTGATCGCCGAGGACGCCGCGGGGCGGCTGGTCGCCACCGGACGACTCGTCGACCTCGACGGCAGGGTCGGCAAGGTCGGGCGGATGGCGGTCTCGCGGTCGGAGCGGGGGCGCGGCGCCGGAGCCGCGGTGCTCGCGGAGCTCGAGCGCCTCGCCCGGGAAAAGGGGATGTCCGAGATTCTCCTACATGCCCAGCTCACCGCGCGCGGCTTCTACGACCAGGCCGGCTATCTGGCGGAAGGTGCCGAGTTCGAGGAGGCTGGCATCGGCCACGTCGCCATGCGCAAGCGCCTGGCCCGATGATCGAACGCCCCTGCAAGGACGTCTTCGCTTGACAGCCACATGTATGAAAACTAGCGTCCGCGTCGCACCCGCTGCACCCAAAGACCAACATGGCTGAACACAACGTGCAGCCGCTCGTCGTCGTCAAGACGCCGTCGGAGCCCCTTCCGGCCGACGCCGTCGCCCGCTTCGACCGTGAGCTCGCACCCATCCTGAAGCGTTACCCCGAGGACCGTAGGGGGTCGGCGATGATCCCGGCGCTCTACATCGGCCAGGACATCTTCGGGCACCTCTCCCCCTCCGTGCTGGCGCTGGCCGCCGAACGGCTGGGCGTCTCCCCCGCGCGCGCCGAAGAGGTCGCGACGTTCTACGTGATGCTCCACTCCCGGAAGGTGGGGAAGCACGTGGTCGAGATCTGCACGAACGTGTCGTGCTGTCTCGCGGGCGCGGAGCACATCTTCGACGAGCTGAAGAAGGCCCTCGGCGTCGAGAACGGCGGGACGACCCCCGACGGCGGGATCACCTTCCGCGAGGTCGAGTGCCTCGGCTGCTGCGGCACCGCGCCGGCGATGCTGGTCGACGAATACCTGCACGAGCACATCACGCTCGACAAGGCCAAGCGGCTCGTGGAGGGCCTCGAGTGAACGAGCTCATCCTCACCAAGCGCTGGGGCAAGAAGGACGGCCACACGCTGAACTCGTACCTCGCGGACGGCGGGTACAAGGCGCTCGAGAAGGCGCTCGGGATGGCGCCCAGCGCCATCATCGACGAGGTCAAGGCCTCGAACCTGCGCGGCCGCGGCGGCGCCGGCTTCGCGACCGGCCTCAAGTGGACCTTCCTGCCGAAGGACGTGCGGCCGCGGTACCTCGCGGTGAACGCCGACGAGTCCGAGCCCGGCACGTTCAAGGACCGCTACATCATCGAGCGCGATCCGCACATGCTCATCGAGGGCATCGCGATCTCGTGCCTCGCGAACGACATCCACGCGGCGTACATCTACATCCGCGGCGAGTACCGGCGGCAGGCCGAGATGCTGCAGCGGGCGATCGACGACGCGTACGACGCGAAGATCCTCGGCCCGAAGCTCCTGGGCCGGTCCGACTTCGGCCTCGACATCTACGTCCACCGCGGCGCGGGCGCGTACATCTGCGGCGAGGAGAGCGCGCTGCTCGAGTCGCTCGAGGGCAAGAAGGGCTACCCCCGGCTGAAGCCGCCGTTCCCGGCGGTCGTGGGCCTCTACGGCAAGCCCACCATCGTGAACAACGTCGAGACGCTCGCGAACGTCCCCTGGATCATCGAGCGGGGCGGCGCGGCGTTCGCGGCGCTCGGCACCGGCAAGTCGGGCGGGACGCGGCTCTTCGGCGTCTCGGGCCACGTGGTGCGCCCCGGCGTCTACGAGCTGCCGGTCCACTACAACATGAAGAAGCTCATCATGGAGGACTGCGGCGGCATCCTCGGTGGGCGGAAGGTGAAGGCGGTCATCCCCGGCGGCAGCTCGTCGCCGGTGCTGCGCGGCGACGAGATCGACGTCTCGATGGAGTTCGACGCGCTCAAGGCCGTCGGCACGATGAGCGGCTCGGCTGGCCTCATCGTGATGGACGACTCGACCTGCATGGTCCGGGCGCTCTCCCGCATCTCGAAGTTCTACGCGGAGGAGAGCTGCGGCCAGTGCACCCCCTGCCGCGAGGGCACCGCCTGGATGGAGGGGATCGTCGAGAAGATCGAGCACGGCCACGGCGTCCCCGGCGACGTGGACCGCCTCGCCCAGGTCGCCGGCAACATCATGGGCATGACCATCTGCGCCCTCGGCGACGCTGCGTCGATGCCGGTTCAGAGCTTCGTGAAGAAGTTCCGCGACGAGTTCGACTTCCACGTGCGCGAGCACCGCTGCCCGTTCCCGCATCCCTGGGGCGTGCCGCAGGAGACTCGCGAGGCGTGGATCGGCGGCGCGAGAGGTTAGGGAAAATGAGCGACAAGGCCGAGATCGTCATCTTCTGGATCTTCGCGATCCCACTCATCGCCTCGGCGCTGGGCGTGGTCATCGCGAAGAGCCCCGTGCACGCGGCGATGAGCCTCGTCGCCGCCTTCTTCTTCCTCGCCGGGATGTACGTCCTGCTCACGGCGCACCTGCTCGCGTGGCTGCAGGTGCTCGTGTACGCGGGCGCGATCATGGTCGTGTTCCTCTTCGTCGTCATGTTGCTCAACTTCGACGACGAGATGCTCGGCGTGAACCGCATGAAGGTGATGAAGCTGCTCGGCGTCGCCGGCGCCGCGGCGCTCGGCGCGCTCGTCGTCGTCGCGGTGCGCGAGGCCGGGCCGATGCCGATGGCCCGCGTCGCCGAGGACTTCGGCACCGTCCGGGCCGTGGGGCGCGTCCTGTTCACCCAGTACCTGCTGCCGTTCGAGGCGACGAGCCTTCTGCTCCTCGTGTCGATCGTCGGCGCGGTCGTCGTCGCGAAGCAGAGGATCTGATGGCCCCCGCGAACATGTACCTGGTGCTGGCCGCCATCCTGTTCTCGATCGGGCTCGCCGGCGTCGTCATCAAGCGCAACGTCATCATCGTGATGATGTGCATCGAGCTCATGCTCAACGCGGCGAACCTCACGTTCCTCGCGTTCGCCCGCCAGTCGGGCAACATGGGCGGGCACGCCGTCGCGTTCTTCGTCATCGCCGTCGCGGCGGCGGAGGCGGCGGTCGGCCTCGCGATCGTCATCGCGGTGTTCCGCACGCGCGGCACGCTCAACATGGACGAAGTGAAGCTGCTGCGGAGCTGACGGGCCGCTTTGCCCCGCAATTCCGTCAGCCGCGACGCTCGCGCGAGCTAATCTCCCGTGGCGATGCTCGCCCGCTGCGCGCACTGTCAGCGCACCTTCTCGACCGAGCGCTACGGCGTTCAGACCTGCCCGCACTGCGGCTGGGAGCTGCTGCTCCCGGACCCGAGCGCGACCACTCCGCAGGACGTGGCCCCGCAGCCGTCGCCTGCGCAGGAGGGCGCGCCCGGGCCGGCACCGACCGGCGGCGCGTCGGAGTCCGCGCACCCTGCCGCGCCTCCTCACGCCGCGGCGACCCCGCCGCCCTGGTCGAGCCCGACGCCGCCGCCGTGGACGGACCCTCGCGGCTCGTGGCCCCCGCCGCCGGGCTGGACGCCGATGCCGGCGCCGGTGCCTCCGCCCGAGCAGGGCGAGAGCGCGCCGTTCGCGCAGCGGCGGCGGCTCGGCCTCTTCGCCGCGTACAGCCAGACCTGGCGCCTCGTCGCGTTCGAGCCGACGCGCTTCTTCCGCGCGGTGAAGACGAGCGAGAGCGGCTCGGCGCTGCTGTTCGGCATCGTCTCGTTCACGCTCGGCACCTGGGTGTCGCTCCTGTTCGGGTGGATGGCCGGCCGCGCGGGCACCTCGGCGATGCAACGGCTGCTGGAGCGGCTGCCGATGCAGAACGTCGATCCCAGCCTCGTCGCGCACATGATGGAGCGCGCCACGCTCGGAGGCGTCATCGGCCAGGCCCTCATCACGCCGCTCGCGGGCCTCGTCGCGATCTACCTGCTCGCCGCGGTCGCGCACGTGCTGCTGCTCGCCGTCCGAGGCGCGCCGCGGGGATTCACGACGACGCTCACCGCCGTCTCCTACGCGTACGGCCTGTTCCTGCTCGAGGCGCTGCCGATGTGCGGCGGCCTCGTCGCGGTCTTCTGGTTCCTCGTCGTCGCCATCACCGGCCTCGGCGAGGCGCAGCGCTGCGGAAGCGGCAAGGCCGCCTTCGCCGTCATGGGGCCGGCGCTCATCGCCTGCCTGCTCATGTGCGCTTGCACCGGCTGGGCCGTGTTCGCCGCCAAGATCCCGGGCGCGATCGACTTCGGCAAGAGTGGAGAAGGCACCGGGCTGTGAGCACCGAGGCTTCCCCCCGCCGCACCATCCTGCTCGGACCGCCGGGCGGCTCGTTCCGCACCAGCCCGCCGCTCCGCTTCGGTCACGCCGAGGTGCTCGCCGGGATCGCGGCGCTGTCCTTCCTCGTCGCGCGGTTCGTGCCGGTGGTCGGGCTGTTCCCGCCGTGTCCGTTCCGGGCGGCGCTGGGCGTGCCCTGCGCGAGCTGCGGCATGACGCGGGCTTTCGTCGCGCTCGCGCACGGTGACGTCGCGGCCGCGCTCGGCGCGAGCCCGCTCGGCGCGGTCCTCGCCGCGCTGGCCTGGGGTTTCGCGGTGGCCGCCATGCTGCGGCCGCTGCTGCGCTTTCGCTGGCCCCGGCCGGCGCCGGCCGCGGCGCGGAGGGCTGCCCTCGCAGGAGCGGCCGCACTCCTCGTAAACTGGGCCTGGCTCGTCGCCGCGGGGAGGCCGCACCCATGACCGCGAAGGTTCTGCTCGTCTGTCTCGGCTACCTCGCCGGATCGATCCCCTTCGGCGTGGTGCTGGGCCGGCTCGTCGCGGGCGTGGACGTGCGCACCGTCGGCTCCGGCAACATCGGCGCCTCGAACGTCGCGCGCGCGGCAGGGAAGGGGACCGGCATCGTGGTCCTCCTGCTCGACGCGCTGAAGGCGGTCCTGCCGATGCTCGCCACCCGCGCGATCCTCGCGCCCGATCCCTCCGCGAACACCTGGGCGACGCTCGTCGGTCTCGCCGCCTTCCTCGGCCACATCTTCCCGGTGTGGCTGGGCTTCAAGGGGGGCAAGGGCGTCGCCACGGCGCTCGGCGTGTTCGCGGTGCTGGCGCCGCTCCCGACGGTGCTCGCGGTCGGCGCCTTCGCGGTCGCGTTCGCGCTGACGCGCGTGCCGGCGGTGGGCTCGCTCGCGGGGACGGCGGTGTGCACGGCCGGCGTGTTCGCGATCTACGGCGGTCGCAGCGTCGTCGCGTGGGCCGCGCTGGTCGTGGCGGTGCTCGTCGTGTGGCGGCACCGCTCGAACCTCGCTCGCTTGCGGAAGGGCGCCGAGAACAAGGTCTAGTCCCGTCGATCTTCGCGGCAGCCGCGCGCCGCGGGTCGCGGTCTATACGTTCGTCACCGAACGCGCTTCACCGGCAGGCCGGATGAGCACCTGCCGCGGCTTCACGCCGTTCGCAGGCCCCACCACGCCCTCGCGCTCCATCCGCTCGACGATCTTCGCCGCCTTGTTGTAGCCGAGGCGCATCTCGCGCTGGAGCTTCGAGACCGAGACCTCCTCCATCCGCGACACGAGGTCGAGCGCCTGGTCGTAGACCGGATCGTCCTCGTCGTCCTGCCGGCGGTCGCCGCCGGAGTCGCGCGCCTTGAGGATCGACTCGTCGAACACGGGCTTCCCCTGCTCCTTGAGGAAGCCGACGACGCGCTCGATCTCGCCCTCGGCGACGAACGCGCCCTGCACGCGCGTGAGCGGCTGCGTCGCCGTGAGCACCAGCATGTCGCCGTCGCCGAGCAGGTTCTCGGCGGCGGGCCCGTTGATGATCGTCGTCGAGTCGTGGCGGGACTGGAGGCGGAAGCTGATGCGGGCGGGGAAGTTCGCCTTGATCATGCCCGTCACGACGTCGGTGGACGGGCGCTGCGTCGCGACGATGAGGTGGATGCCGGTCGCGCGGGCCTTCTGCGCGAGGCGCGCGAGCGAGATCTCCACCTCGCGCGGTGCGGTCATCATGAGGTCCGCGAGCTCGTCGATGATGACGATGATGTACGGGAGCCGCTGCGGGAGCTTCCTGCCCTCCTGCTCGGCCTCGCGCGCCGCGACCGGATCGGCCGGCGGCGGCTGGATGGGATCCTCGTAGAGCGGCGTGCGCTCCGCGGGCGCGCTCGTCACCGACAGCGCCGAGGCGGCCTCCTGCGCGGCGCGCGCCGCGGCCTGCTCCTCGGTCTCGCCCTCGGTCACGTCGACGACGACGAGCTTCTTCGGCGGCAGCGCGTCGGGGTCCTCGAAGCCGTGCCCCTCGGCGCGCAGCTTGTCGACCTTGGAGTTGTACGACTTGAGGTCCTTCGAGCCGGTGTCGGCGAGCACCTGCGTCCGGCGCTCCATCTCGTCGACCGCCCACTGCAGGGCGCGCGCCGCCTTCTGCGGATCGGTGACGACCGGCAAGAGCAGGTGCGGGATGTCCTCGTAGACCGACAGCTCGGTCATCTTCGGGTCCACCATGATGAAGCGCACCTTGTCCGGCGTCTGCCGGTACAGGAGCGACAGGATCATGGTGTTGAGGCCGACCGACTTTCCCGAGCCCGTCGTGCCGGCGATGAGCAGGTGCGGCATCCGCTGCAGATCCACGCAGTACGGGATGCCCTCGATGTTCTTGCCGAGGCCGAGCGGCAGGAGTCCGCCGGCCTGGTGGAACCCGTCGCTCTCGAGCACCTCGCGCAGGTAGACCGTCGCGCGGTCGCGGTTCGGCACCTCGATGCCGACGACGCCCTTGCCCGGGATCGGCGCGATGATGCGGATGCGCGTCGCCGACAGGGCCATGGTGAGCTCCTTGTCGAGGTTCTCGATCTTCGCGAGCTTCACGCCCGCCACCGGGGAGAACTCGTAGAGCGTCACCACCGGGCCGGGGCGGATGTGCCGGATCGAGCCGTCCACGCCGTGCTGGCGCAGCGTGCCGACGATGATCTCCGCGGTCCGGGTGAGGTTGTTCGCGTCGAAGTCCTGCTTCACCGCCTCGCGCACGTCGAGGAGGTCGGTCGTCGGCAGCCGGAACACGTCGCCGGACTGCATGAACGAGAACGCCGGCTGCTCCTTCTTCTCCTTCTTCTTGCGCGCGTTGCGGTCGAGCATCGCCTGGGAGAGGACGATCTCGGGCTTCTCGAGCTCGGGCGGCGTGGTCACGACCGGCTCCGGCTCGGGCGCGGTCTCGACGGGCGCCACGGCGGCGCGCGCCGTCTCCGTGGCGGAAGCGGCCTCGGCCATCGAGGCGGCGATCTCGGGGGCCGCCGTCATCGCGACGTTCGCGGCGGGGATCGCGTCGGGCTCGCCGCGGCGCCGGCGGCGGCGCGGCCGCTCCGTATCGTCGAGCGGCACCGCCGCGGGCGCGGGGGCCTGCACCAGCTCCGACGTCCACGCCGGATCGTCGCCGATGGCGATCCTGCGGGCAGATTCGGCGGCGAGGATCGCGGCGGCGGGGTCGCTCTCGCGCTCCTCCTCGGCCTCCTCCTGCTCCGCCTCCTCCTCGGCGCGCCGCGCGCGGATCGCGTCCTCCTGCGCGCGCAGCTCGGCGACCGCCTCGCGGTGCTGGTGGAGGCTGTCGCCGGCCTTCGCCCACGCGAACGCCGCCACGGCGGAGGCGCCCTGCCAGACGGCGTGCGCGACGTCCCGCACCTTCAGGTCGACCGCCACGATCATCGCCACGATCGCGGAGGCCGAGACCGCGATGCCGGTGCCGACCTCGGAGAGCAGCGCGACCGAGCGCCGGCACAGGAAGCGGCCCACGGCGCCGCCCGGGTCGTAGCTGGCGAGGTGACGGGACGCGAGCAGCAGGTGTCCCAGCGTCGCGCCCGAGACGAGGAGGACCATCCACGCGGCGGCCGACACGGCGGTGATGCGGATCGTCTCCCTGCGGAACAGCTTCCAGGAGAAGGCGAGCAGCGCCTGCGGCAGCACCATGGCGGCGAACCCGAACGCGCGGAGCAGGCCGAGCGCAGCGTAATGGCCGACCCTGCCGACGAGGTTCGAGGCGGGGGCGAGGCCCCGGTCGATGAGGTCGCCGTCCAGCGACGAGAAGGTGACGAGCGAGAGGAAGAGGGTGAGCCCCACCGCCGTCAGCACCACCGCGGCGATCTCTCGCCGCATCCCGGTTCCCTGAGCGGAGCCCCGCTCCGCGCGCGCGTTGCCGCTCCGGCCGCCGACGCGCCGGTTCTCCTTCGCCTTTCCCATCGCATGGACGATATCGCCGGGTGATCGAGGGTCAACATTTCGCCCCGACGATGTTTCTTGCGAGAGAACGCTGGTTTGGCGTTATGTAGCCCCACGGACCCCCCACCCCGCCCGGCCCCGTTCCGGGACGAGGAGCGACGCGAATGTCGGACAGCAACGTCGTGAAGCCCAGCACCTCCGAGGACGAGTACTTCGTCAAGGAGGACGCCGAGAAGAAGAGGAAGATCGCCCTCCAGGTGAAGAAGGAGACCGCCCTGGAGGAGCAGCGGCGCCTGAAGGAGCTGCACTGGATGCACTGCCCCAAGTGCGGCATGGAGATGAGCGAGGTGAAGTACGGCGGGGTGGACGTGGACGTCTGCTTCGCCTGCGGCGGCATCTACCTCGACCGCGGCGAGATCGAGCACCTCCAGAAGAAGGGCCCTTCCGGCGTCATGGGCTCGATCCTGAACTGGTTCCGCGACGAGACGAAGGCGCCGGGCAGCAAGTAGGCGAGCAGAGGTCGATCCGTGTCCCTCTCACTCGACGAGGTGCGGCGAATCGCCGTCCTCGCAAGGCTCGAGCTTTCCCCCGAGGAGGAGCAGCTCTTCGCGGGACAGCTCTCGGCCATCCTCGACTACGTAGAGCAGCTCGAGGCGCTCGACGTCTCCGGCGTCGAGCCGATGACGCACGCGCTCGCCGCGGGCGACGCGGCGCCGCTCCGTGACGACGAGGTGCGCCCGAGCCTGCCCATCGGCGAGGTGCTCGCGAACGCGCCCGAGCGAGAGGAGACGTACTTCAAGGTGCCGAGGATCATCGAGTGAGCCGGTCGATCCTGCACGTTTCGCTGACGGAGCTCGCGGCGCAGCTCGCCGCGAAGCAGGTGACCTCGCGCGAGGTCACGCTCGCGGCGCTCGCCCGGATCGAGGCGACGGACGGCGCGATCGGTGCGTTCCTCAGGGTCACGCCCGAGCGCGCACTCGCCCAGGCCGACGCCGCCGACGCGCGCGCCGCGCGGGGCGAGCGCAAGGGGCCGCTCGACGGCGTCCCCGTCGGCCTGAAGGACATCTTCGTCACGAAGGGCGTCGAGACGACCGCCGGGTCGCGCATCCTCGAGGGCTTCGTCCCGCCGTACAGCGGGACCGCGGTCGAGCGGATCGAGGGCGCCGGCGCGGTGGTGCTCGGCAAGCTCAACATGGACGAGTTCGCGATGGGCTCGTCGAACGAGAACAGCGCCTACGGGCCCTGCCGGAACCCCTGGGACCTGGCGCGCACGCCCGGCGGGTCCTCCGGCGGCAGCGCGGCGGCGGTCGCGGCGCGGCAGTGCTTCGGCGCGCTCGGCACCGACACGGGAGGCTCCATCCGCGAGCCGGCGGCGTTCTGCGGCATCGTCGGCCTGAAGCCGACCTACGGGCGCGTCTCGCGCTACGGCGTCATCGCGTTCGCCTCGAGCCTCGACCAGGTCGGGCCGATGGGACGCTCGGTCGCCGACTGCGCGGCGATGCTGCAGGTGATCGCCGGCCACGACCCGCGCGACATGACCTCGTCGACGCGGCCGGTGGACGACTACTCCGCGCGCCTCGAGGAGGGCGCGGCGGGCCTGCGCATCGGGGTGCCGCGCGAGTGGTTCCAGGGCGGGCTCGACGCCGGCACCGAGGCGCGCGTCCGCGAGGCGCTCGCCGCGTACGAGCGCATGGGCGCGAAGCTCGTCGAGATCTCGCTGCCGCACCAGAAGTACGGCGTCGCGGCGTACTACATCATCGCGCCCGCCGAGGCGTCCTCGAACCTCGCGCGCTACGACGGCGTCCGCTACGGGCTGCGCGTCAAGGGGAGCGGCCTCAAGGACACCTACGCGAAGACGCGCGCGCGCGGCTTCGGCGCCGAGCCGAAGCGGCGCATCATGCTCGGCACGTACGCGCTCTCGTCGGGCTACTACGACGCCTACTACCTGCGCGCGCAGAAGGTCCGGACGCTGGTGCGCCGCGACTTCGACGAGGCGTTCGCGAGCTGCGACGTCATCGCGGGGCCGGTGACGCCCGACGTGGCGTTCCCGCTCGGCGAGCGCGTCGACGATCCGCTCCGCATGTACCTCGCCGACGTCTTCACCATCACCTGCAACCTCGCGGCGCTGCCGGGGCTCTCGATCCCGTGCGGCCTGCACCCGCAGAAGGGTCTTCCGGTGGGGCTCCAGCTCATCGGACGGCCGTTCGACGAGGCGACGCTGTTCCGCGCCGCCCGCGCGTTCGAGCGGGAGGCCGCGCCGCTGCCGCCGCCTGCGGGGCTGTCGTGACCGGCCCGGCGCTGGGCGTCAACGGCCACACCATCGCGCTCTTCGTCTGGGCGTCGATGCTGGTGATGCTGCTCCTGTTCCTCGCCGTGGTCGTGACGCTGTCGCCGCCGACGTGGGCGTCGTTCTCGGTGCCGCGCGACGTGCTCCTCGCCGTCGTCGCCGCGACGAGCGTGGTCGGCGTGGTGGCGGCGCGCGTGGTCCCGCGCCACCTCGCGCCGCGGGCGGGCGACGGCCGCGGCGAGATCACCGCGCTCACGCGGCTGATCCTCGGCTGGTCGCTCTGCGAGGCCGCCGCGATCTTTCCGCTCATCGGCTTCCTCATGACCCGCGACTGGCGCCTGCTGCTCGTGTTCTTCGCCGACGTCGCCGCGCTCGTCGCCTACTGTCCCACGCGGGCTCGCTGGGAGCGGCTGTCGCGCTCGATCGTCGCGCCCGCGCCTCGCAGCCGGATGGTGCGCTGATGCCGGTCTCCGACTTCCAGGTGGTGCTCGGGCTCGAGGTCCACGCCCAGCTCCTCACGAAGAGCAAGCTGTTCTGCGGCTGCTCGACCGAGTTCGGCGGCGAGCCGAACGCGCACACCTGCCCGGTGTGCCTCGGCATGCCCGGCGTGCTCCCGGCCTTGAACCGCAAGGTGCTCGAGCTCGCGGTGAAGACCGGGCTCGCGCTGGGCTGCGACGTCGAGGAGAAGAGCGTCTGGGCGCGGAAGAACTACTTCTACCCGGACCTGCCGAAGGGCTACCAGATCAGCCAGTACGAGCTGCCGATCTGCGTGGGCGGCGGCGTCGACATCACCGTCGGCGAGGGCGAGGCGGCGGTCGAGAAGCGGGTGCGCCTCACCCGCATCCACATGGAGGAGGACGCCGGCAAGAACGTGCACGACGTCGGCGGCGGCTCCGGCGTGGACCTGAACCGCGCCACGGTGCCGCTCCTCGAGATCGTCTCCGAGCCCGACCTGCGCTCGGTGGACGAGGCCATCGAGTACCTGAAGGTGCTGCGGGCGGTGCTGGTCGCGCTCGACGTGAACGACGGGAACCTCGAGGAGGGGTCGTTCCGCTGCGACGCGAACGTCAGCGTGATGCGCCACGGCGCGCGCGAGCTGGGCACGCGCTGCGAGATCAAGAACATGAACTCCTTCCGCTTCCTGCGGCAGGCGATCGACTTCGAGGTGCGGCGCCAGGTCGAGCTCATCGAGTCGGGCGGGAAGGTGGAGCAGGAGACGCGGCTGTTCGACCCGGCGAAGGGCGAGACGCGGCCGATGCGCTCGAAGGAGGAGGCGCACGACTACCGCTACTTCCCGGAGCCCGATCTCCCGCCGGTGCGGGTGGACGCGGCGCTGGTGGAGGAGGTGCGCCGCACGCTGCCGGAGCTTCCTCGGGCGCGCGCGCGCCGCTACCAGCAGGAGCTCCACCTCTCCGCGTTCGACGCGGGGCTGCTCGTCTCGGATCGCGCGATCGCCGACTTCTTCGACGCGACGCTGGCCTCCTACGGCGGCGGACCCGAGGCCGCGAAGAAGGTCGCGAACTGGATGAACGGCGAGGTGGCGCGGCTCGCGAACGACACCGGCCTGCCTCCCGCGCGCTGGCAGCTCACCCCGGCGCAGCTCGCGGAGATCCTGCGGCTCGTCGACGCCGGGACGATCGGCGGCCCCGGCGCGAAGCAGGTGCTCGACGCCGTGTTCCGCACCGGCGCCGACCCGGCGCGCGTCGTCGAGGAGAAGGGCCTCGCGCAGGTCTCGGACGAGGCCGCCATCGAGGCGATCGTCGACCGGGTGCTCGCGGCGAACCCCGGCGAGGTGGAGAAGCACCGGAGCGGCAAGAAGAACCTCACCGGCTTCTTCGTCGGGCAGGTGATGAAGGAGACGAAGGGGAAGGGCAACCCCGCCGTCGTGAACGCGCTCCTGCGGAAGAAGCTCGTATGATGACGGCTGGAGTCGCGAGAAGCGCGGCGCGAGCGCAGCTCCCGGAGAGATGATGGCACGATGGGCAGGCTGGGGCGCGGGCCCCGCGGGCGCGGGCGCTGCGGGCCCCACGAAGGCGTTCATCGTCGTGATGATCGTCGTCGCGGGGTTCACCGCGACGCGGTTCCTCCTCATGCGTCACTGGCCCGCCGGGCTGCTCTCGGTCCTCGTCACCGCGTACTTCGTCCTGCGGCTCGTCATGGTCGTGAAGGCGGGTCGGAAGTGAGCGCCGCGCGAGAGCCGCTCCGGCCGGTGCTCTGGGACGCGCAGTCGCGCGGCGTACGGCTGCTCGACCAGCGGCGGCTGCCGCACGAGGAGATCTGGCTCACGCTCGGCACGAGCGACGAGGTCGCGGACGCGATCCGAACGCTCACGGTGCGCGGTGCGCCGGCGATCGGCGTGGCGGCGGCGTACGGGCTCGCCGCGGAGGCGCTCCGCGGCGTCACCGGCGAGGCGCTCGCGGCCGCGGCGGATCGGATGGCGCGGGCGCGCCCCACCGCGGTGAACCTCGCGTGGGCCGTGAAGCGGATCGCGCAGCGGTTCGCGGGCGGGCCCGAGGCGGTGCTCGCCGAGGCGCACGCGATCCGCGACGAGGACGAGGCGAGCTGCCGGCGCATCGGCGCCCTCGGCGCGCCGCTCATCCCGCAGTCGGCGCGGGTGCTCACCCATTGCAACGCGGGCGCGCTCGCGACCGCAGGCTACGGTACGGCGCTCGGGCTCGTGCGCGCAGCCGTCGAGTCCGGGAACGCGATCAGCGTCTTCGCGGACGAGACGCGGCCCTTCCTGCAGGGCGCGCGGCTCACCGCGTGGGAGCTGCAGCGCGACGGCATCCCCGTGACGCTCCTCACGGACGGGATGGCCGGCTGGCTCATGAGCCGCGGCGAGATCTCCTGCATCGTGGTCGGCGCCGACCGCATCGCCGCGAACGGCGACGTCGCGAACAAGATCGGCACCTACTCGCTCGCGGTCCTCGCCCGGCACCACGAGATCCCGTTCTACGTCGCCGCCCCGTGGAGCACCGTCGATCTCGCGTGCCCGACCGGCGAGGCGATCCCCATCGAGGAGCGCGGCGGCGAGGAGGTCACGCTCCTCGACGGGCGCCTCATCGCACCGGCCGGCGTCCCGGCGCGCTACCCGGCGTTCGACGTGACCCCGGCGGCGCTCGTGTCGGCCATCGTCACCGAGCGGGGCGTGGTCCGGCCGCCGTCGGCCGACGCGCTCGCGGCGCTCTCGGCGTAGCGGCGGCCTCGCCGCGACCACCCCGCGGCCGCTGCCTGCGGCGCGCCGCGCCATTAGACTTCGACGGTGCCAACGACGAAGAACTGCCCTGCCTGCGGCAAGCCCGCCGGCACCAACTCGACGTGCCTGTCGTGCCGCGACGCCGCCGCGAGGGAGCTCGCCGCGAACGCCCGCGACGTCACGCGCGACTCGATCGAGGAGCGGAGCTCCCGCGTGGCGCGCTTCCTCGAGCGTCCGCCCTGGTGGGCGCGGGCGGCGCCGAAGGGGATCTTCCCCCGCCTGCGGCTGTTCTGGATGCTCGCCACCGACTTCGTGAAGGGCCGCTACAAGGAGTCGACGTGGCGCGCCTTCGCGACGGTCGCGGCGGCCGCGACGTACGTGCTCGCGCCGCTCGACCTCATCCCCGACCTGATCCCCGCCGTGGGCTGGGCCGACGACCTCCTCGTGCTCGCCATCGCCTGGCGGCTCGCCCGTCGCGAGCTGCTCCGGTACTGTGAGTGGAAGGGGCTGTCGCCCGCGCACTTCGGCCTCGGCGAGGATCCAAGCCCCCGGATTCCTTGACAACGCGTAGCGCCTGATCGTATAGACCCGCCCTTCCGGAGTTCCGGGCGGCCGCGCGTGCGCGCTGCGAGCCACCCCGAATCCAAAGCGAACTCGAGGAGATACGATGTACGCGGTGATTCAGACCGGCGGTAAGCAGTATCGCGTCAGCGAGGGCGACCGCCTCAAGATCGAGAAGCTGGCAGGCGGGATCGGCGACAAGGTGACCTTCGAGGCGCTGCTCGTCGGCGGCGACGGCGCGGCGAAGGTGGGCACGCCCATCGTGTCCGGCGCGGCGGTCGAAGGGCAGATCGTCGCCGAGGACAAGCACAAGAAGGTCATCCACTTCCGCAAGAAGAAGGAAGGCTGGACGAAGAAGCGCGGCCACCGGCAGCCGTACACCGAGGTCCTCATCACCGCGGTGCGCGCGTAGCGCAAGGAAGGAAGCAGCAATGGCTCACAAAAAAGGACAGGGCTCCTCGCGCAACGGCCGTGACTCTCCCGGTCAGCACCGAGGCGTGAAGATCTACGGGTCGGAGCAGGTCGTCGCCGGCAACATCATCGTTCGGCAGTGCGGCACGCTCTTCCACCCCGGCCAGAACGTCGGCCTCGGGAAGGACTTCACGCTCTTCGCGAAGGTGGACGGGACCGTGAAGTACACGAGGAAGCGCGGCGACCGGCGCATCGTGTCGGTGGTCCCGGCCGAGACGCCGAAGGCCTGATCCCGCTCCACGCGGATTTTGTTCTTTCCGACGCCGCGAGCCCAGAAGGCCCGCGGCGTTTGGATTTTCTGGGCGAGATGCCCCCGAGCGCCGAATGAAGTTCGTCGACGAGGTCAAGATCCACGTGAAGGCCGGCGACGGCGGCGACGGCGCCGTCGCGTGGCGGCGCGAGAAGTTCATCCCGCGCGGCGGCCCCGCCGGGGGGGACGGCGGTGACGGCGGCGACGTGGTCCTCGTCGTCGACCCGCAGCTCGCGACGCTGCTCGACTACCGGTACGTGCGCGAGCACAAGGCGCGCAACGGCGAGCACGGGCTCGGCTCCGACATGAACGGGAGGAGCGCCGCGCCGCTCGAGCTGCGCGTGCCTCCCGGCACGGTGGTGAAGGACCTCGCGACCGGCGAGACGGTCGCCGACCTCGGCGAGCCAGGTCTCCGGTTCGTGGTCGCGAAGGGCGGCCGCGGCGGGCTCGGCAACATGAACTTCGCGACGTCCACGAACCAGGCGCCGCGGTTCGCCGAGAAGGGCACCAAGGGTGACGAGAAGGACCTCGTCCTCGAGCTGAAGCTCCTCGCGGACGTGGGCATCGTCGGGCTGCCGAACGCCGGCAAGTCGACGCTGATCAGCCGGATCTCTCGCGCGCGGCCGAAGATCGCCGACTACCCGTTCACGACGCTCGTGCCGAACCTGGGCGTCGTCGCGTGGCGCGAGCGCAGCTTCGTCGTCGCGGACATCCCGGGGCTCATCGAGGGCGCGCACGCGGGGGCGGGGCTCGGCCACCAGTTCCTGCGGCACGTGGAGCGCTGCCGCGTCCTCGTGCACCTCGTCGACGGCGCGCCGCAAGGCGAGGGCGCCACGCCGAAGGAGGACTTCGACGCGATCAACCGCGAGCTCGAGCTCTACTCCGCCGAGCTCGCCGCGAAGCCGCAGATCGTCGCGGTGAACAAGATCGACCTCCCCGACGCGCGCGAGGCGGCGAAGGCGCTCACCCGCGCGCTGAAGCGGCGCAAGAGCGGCCCCCACGAGATCATCGCCATCTCGGCGGTGACGGGCGAGGGGCTGCAGGAGCTGCTCGACGCCGTCGGCCGCGTCGTGTACCCGGAGACCACCGCGCGCGAGCGCGCGGGCGCCGGAAGGCGGCTCGGCAAGCGCCGGAGCGCGCAATGACCGCTCACGCTGCGACGGCACGCCCTGCGACAGGACGCGCGACGGCACCGGCAGCGAGGGCGGCTTGGGGCAGGCGATGACGATGCTCGGCGAGCCGGGGTTCCTGCTGCCCGAGCGGCGCGAGCGGATCGACCGCGTCGTCGCGAGCCGCACCCGCACGCTCACCGTGGTGATGGAGGCGTTCTGCGATCCGCAGAACGTGAACGCGGTGCTGCGCACCTGCGACGCGTTCGGCATCCAGGAGGTCCACGTCGTCGAGGGGACCGAGAAGCGCTACGACCGCAACAAGAAGATCAGCCAGAACGCCGACAAGTGGCTCGACGTGGTCCGCTGGCAGAGCACGCGCGAGTGCCTGGAGCACCTGCGAGCGCGGGGCTTCGCGATCTACGCGACGCACCTCGAAGACGGCGCGAGGGCGCTCGGCGAGCTGTCGTTCGCGGGTCCGGTGGCGCTCGTCTTCGGCAGCGAGCACCGCGGCGTCTCCGCGGACGCGCTCGCGCTCGCCGACGTCCACTTCGTCATCCCGATGCACGGCTTCGTGCAGTCGCTCAACGTTTCGGTGGCGGCGGCGGTCTCGCTCGCTCGCGCCGTCGAGCGGCGCGAGGTGGAGCGCGGCCGGCACGGCGACCTCGGCGACGCCGAGGCGCAGGCGCTGCGGGAGCGGTTCTACGTGCTCGCGGTGAAGCAGCGGGCGCGGATCTCCAAGGCGGAGCAGGTCGCGGAGCGCCGCGCGAGACGACGCGAGGGCTGAACCTTGCAGATCCGCGTGCGCTTCACCGTCGAGCGGAACTACGCCGGCTGGCGCCTCGACGCGTACCTGCAGCAGAAGATCCGCCGCCTCACGCCCGAGAAGATCGCGTTCATCATCGCGAACCGGCTGGAGCACGAGGGCGCCGAGCCGCTCACGGGCGACACGGTCGTCGCCCCGGGGCTCTCGTTCGCGCTCGTGCGCGAGGTGGAGCCCGAGCCGGACGCGCCGCTCACGTTCGGCGTCGTGCACGACGACGGCGCGCTCCTCGTCGTGGACAAGCCGGCGGGGCTGCCGGTGCACCCGACCGCGCGCTACCACGCGCACACGTTCACGACCGTGGCGCGCGCGCGCTATCCCGAGCGGAAGGTCGATCCGGCCCACCGGCTGGATCGTGAGACGTCGGGGCTCCTCGCATGCGGCTGCGCGCCAGAGCACACGCGACGCCTGAAGCGCGACTTCGCGGAGGGGCGCGTCGAGAAGAGCTACCTCGCGCTCGTCGAGGGCTGGCCCGAGGACGACCGGTTCGAGGTGGACGCGCCGCTCGCGCTCACCGGCGCGTCGCTCGTTCGCGTCCGGATGCACGTGGACCCCTCGGGCCAGGACTCGCGCACCGCCTTCGAGGTGCTCGGCCGCCGCACCGCGCCCGACGGGACGCCCGTCGCGCTCGTCGCCTGCCAGCCGCGCACCGGCCGCCAGCACCAGATCCGCGCGCACCTGCACCACGCGAAGCTGCCGCTCGTCGGCGACAAGATCTACGGCGCCGACGAGGCGATCTTCGATCGGTTCACGCGCCGAGAGATGACGGACGCGGACCGCCTGCGGCTCAGGCTCGCGCGCCACGCGCTCCACGCCTGGCGCCTGGCCCTGCCGCACCCCGTCTCGCGCGAGCGCGTCGCCTTCGAGGCGGCGCTGGCGGAGGACATGCAGGCGTTCTGGGATTCGTGCGCGTAGGCGCACGATCGCTGCCTGCGCCTACGGGAGTTTTCCCCGCGCGATGAGCGCGTCCGCGACCCGCTCGCCGGCCTTGCCGTCCCAGAGCGGCGGGCAGCGGCCGCGCTTGCCGTCGCCGTGCAGCGCGCGGCGCGCCTCGGCGAGGATCTTCGCGGGGTCCGACCCGACCACCGCGTTCGTGCCCTCCTCGACGGTGATGGGCCGCTCGGTGTTCTCGCGCAGCGTGAGGCAGGGGATGCCGAGCGCCGTCGTCTCCTCCTGCAGCCCGCCGGAGTCGGTGAGCACGAGCTTCGCCGAGCTCGTGAGCGACATGAAGTCGAGGTAGCCGAGCGGCTCGATCGCGCGGAGCTTCGCCGCCGCGGCGGCGAGCGCGGGATCCGCGAGGCGGGCGCGAGTGCGCGGGTGCACCGGGAAGACCACCGGCAGCTCGGTCGCGATCTCCGCCACCGCGCCCAGCAGCCGCGCCAGCGTGCGCGGCTCGTCGACGTTCGACGGACGGTGGAGCGTGAGCACCGCGTACTCGCCGCGGGCGACGCCGATCTTCGCGGGGACGTCCCTCTCGCGCGCGGCGGGGAGGCTCGCGAGGAGGCTGTCGATCATGACGTTGCCGACCTGCACGACGCGCTCCGAGGGGATCCCCTCGCGCGCGAGGTTGCGATCGCCGTCGCTCGACGGCGTGAGGAGCAGGTCCGAGAGGTGGTCGGTGGCGATCCGGTTCAGCTCCTCCGGCATCGTGCGGTCGTTGCTGCGAAGCCCGGCCTCCAGGTGAGCGACGCCGATGCCCAGCTTCGCCGCGACGAGCGCCGCCGCGAGCGTCGAGTTCACGTCGCCGGGCACGAGCACCCAGCGTGGACGCCCGATCTCCGCGAGCGCTCGCTCGAACGCCAGCATCACCCGCGCGGTCTGCTCCGCGTGGGACGCGGACCCCACGCCGAGGTGCACGTCGGGCTCGGGCAGGCCGAGGTCCTCGAAGAACACGTCGGACATGCGCGCGTCGTAGTGCTGTCCGGTGTGGACGAGCTTCTGCGGCACGCCCCGCGCGGCGAGGGCGCGCATCACCGGCGCGATCTTCATGAAGTTGGGGCGTGCGCCGACGACGTGGACGACGAGCATGCGGACAAGATAGCGAGTCCCCTCCGCGAACGTGAGATCCAGCTGGTTCTGCCGGCGCCGCCGCCCGGCGCGGATTTTCCCGGCGTCCGTTGACGTACAGCATGGGGCGCGATACGTAGTGGCCCCGGCGTGAGACACGCGAGCGTGATCATTCCGGCCCGGTACGGCGCGTCGCGCTTCCCCGGAAAGCCCCTCGCGGATCTCTGCGGGAAACCCATCATCGCCCACGTCGTCGAGCGCGCGCGGCAGGCGCGTGGCGTCGGCGAGGTCGTGGTCGCGACGGACGACGCGCGCATCGCCGAGGCGGCGCGCGCCGCCGGCGCGCGGGTGGTCATGACGGGCGACGCCCCGACGGGCACCGATCGCGTCGCGGAGGCGGTGCGGCGGCTCGAGCCCCGGCCGGAGATCGTGGTGAACCTTCAGGGAGACGAGCCGCTCATCGCGCCCGAGGCCATCGAGGGGCTCGTGCGCGCGATGCAGGCCGACCCCGCGGTCGAGATGGCGACGCTGGCGCGGCCGCTCGACGCGGACGAGCTCGCGCGGCCTCACGTCGTGAAGGTCGTGACCGATCTCCGAGGTGACGCCCTGTACTTCTCGCGCGCCCCGATCCCGCACCGCCGCGAGGGCGGCGCGAGCGCGCTGGCGCGGGCGCACGTCGGCATTTACGCCTTCACGGCGAGCTTCCTCGAGGCGTTCGCGCGGCTGCCCGCCGGCCGCCTCGAGCGCGAGGAGTCGCTCGAGCAGCTGCGGGCGCTGGAGCACGGTCACAAGATCCGGGTCGTCGACACGGAATGGCGGGGAATCGGCGTCGACACTCCGGAGGATCTGGAGCGCGCGAGGCAAGCGCTGGGCGCGTAGCCCGGGCGAGGGAGAGCATGGTCAAGCGGACGAAGAAGACGAAGTACCTGTTCGTCACCGGCGGCGTGGTGAGCAGCCTGGGCAAGGGCCTCGCGGCCGCGTCGATCGGCGCGCTCATGGAGAACCGCGGGCTCGAGGTCACGAACCTCAAGCTCGACCCGTACATCAACGTGGACCCGGGCACGATGAGCCCGTTCCAGCACGGCGAGGTGTACGTCACCGACGACGGCGCCGAGACCGACCTCGACCTCGGGCACTACGAGCGGTTCACCACCGCGAAGATGACGCGCCGGAACAACTACACGACCGGCCGCATCTACCAGACCGTCATCCAGCGCGAGCGCCGCGGCGAGTACCTCGGCAAGACCGTGCAGGTCATTCCGCACATCACCGACGAGATCAAGGCGGTCATCCGCGAGTCCGCCGGCGAGGCGGACATCGTCATCGTCGAGGTCGGCGGCACGGTCGGCGACATCGAGTCGCTGCCGTTCCTCGAGGCCATCCGGCAGATGAAGTACGACGTCGGCCAGGAGAACGTCGTCTACGCCCACCTCACCCTCGTGCCGTTCATCGCGGCGGCGGGCGAGCTCAAGACGAAGCCGACGCAGCACAGCGTGAAGGAGCTGCGCGAGATCGGCATCCAGCCCGACATCCTGCTGTGCCGCGCCGACCGCGAGATCTCCCGCGAGATGAAGGACAAGATCGCGCTGTTCTGCAACGTCGACCCGTCGGCGGTGTTCGCCGCGCGCGACGTCTCGTCGATCTACGAGCTGCCGCTCGAGTTCCACAAGGAAGGCGTCGACGACAAGCTCGCGGAGCTCTTCAACATCTGGAGCCGCGCGCCGCGCCTGCAGCGCTGGGAGGACGTCTCCGAGAAGGTGAAGCGCCCGAAGAAGGGCGAGGTCCGCGTCGGGATCGTCGGCAAGTACGTGGAGCTCGCCGAGAGCTACAAGAGCCTCAACGAGGCCCTCGCGCACGGCGGGATCGCGAACGACGTGAAGGTGAAGCTCGAGTTCATCGACTCGACGAAGCTGGAGGAGGGCGACCTCGCGCCGCTCGACAAGGTCGACGCGATCCTCGTCCCGGGCGGCTTCGGCGTGCGCGGCACCGAGGGGAAGATCCTCGCGGTGCGGCACGCGCGCGAGAAGAGCGTGCCGTTCTTCGGCATCTGCCTCGGCCTGCAGATGGCGGTGATCGAGTACGCGCGCGACGTGCTCGGCCTCGAGGCCGCGAACTCGCTGGAGTTCGACGAGAAGACGCCGCACCCGGTCGTCACGCTCATGGAGGCCCAGAAGGACGTCGAGGACAAGGGCGGCACCATGCGGCTCGGCGCCTACTCGTGCGCGCTGAAGGAGGGCACCAAGGCGCGGGCGCTGTACGGCGCCGCCGCCGTCGAGGAGCGGCACCGCCACCGCTACGAGTTCAACAACGCGTACCGCGAGCAGTTCGAGAAGGCGGGCCTCGTCTTCTCGGGCGTGAACACCGAGCTCGGGCTCGTCGAGATGATCGAGCTCTCGGAGCACCCGCACTTCATCGGCTGCCAGTTCCACCCCGAGTTCAAGTCGAAGCCGTTCCGGCCGCACCCGCTCTTCGCCGGGTTCATCGCCGCCGCGGTGAAGGCGCGCGACGCGAAGGGCGCCGCGCGCGCCGAGGTGACGAAGCTCCACGTCGGGAAGAACGCGTAGTGGCCGCCGTGAAGGCGCTCATCGGTGGGCACCCGGTCGGCGACGGCGAGCGGCTGCTCCTCATCGCGGGCCCGTGCGTGATGGAGGGCGAGGCCCACGCGGTCGCGCACGCGCGGCGGGTGAAGGCGCTCGCGGAGAAGCACGGGCTGCCGGTCGTGTTCAAGGCGAGCTTCGACAAGGCGAACCGCACGAGCGGCAAGAGCTTCCGCGGCCCGGGGCTCGACGTGGGGCTCGCCGCGTTCCAGGCGGTGAAGCGCGAGACGGGGCTGCCCTGCCTCACGGACATCCACGAGAGCTGGCAGGCGGAGCCGGCCGGGCGCGTCGTGGACGTGCTGCAGGTGCCGGCGTTCCTGTGCCGCCAGACCGACCTCGTCCTCGCGTGCGCGAAGAACGCGACGGGCGGCGTGAACGTGAAGAAGGGCCAGTTCGTCGCGCCGCGCGACATGCGCCACGCGGTCGCGAAGTGCCGCGAGGCCGGCAACGCGAACGTGCTCCTCACCGAGCGCGGCGCGGCGTTCGGCTACGGCAACCTCGTCGTCGACATGCGCGGGCTCGTGCAGATGCGCGAGCTGGGCGTGCCGGTCTGCATGGACGCCACGCACGCGGTCCAGATGCCGGGCGGCGCCGGCGACACGACCGGTGGCGACCGCAGCTTCGTCGCGCCGCTCGCTCGCGCCGCGGCGGCCGTGGGGATCGACGCGCTGTTCATGGAAGTCCACGAGGACCCCGCGGTCGCGAAGTCCGACGGCCCGAACTCGCTCGACTTCGACATGGCGGACGCGCTGCTCCGAGACGTGCTCGCGATCCGCAAGGCGCTGGGGCAGCGGTGAGCCCCAAGGTGCTGCGCCCGGTGCGCGGTGCGGCTGTCGGTCGCCTGCGCGCGGTGCAGGGCGGGCGCGCGGCGCCGGCGCGCGGCCGGGCGACGCTGCGGGCCCGCGCCGCCCGCGTGAAGCTCCTGATCCTCGACGTCGACGGCGTCCTGACGGACGGCCGCCTCTACTACGGCGAGACCGGCGAGGCGATGAAGGCCTTCGACGTCAAGGACGGCCACGGGATCGTGCTCCTGCGCGACCACGTCTCGCTGGGCGTCATCTCGGGCCGGCCGGGGCTCGCGCGGAAGCGCCTCGAGGAGCTCCGGTTCGAGCACATGGTCTTCGCGCAGCGCGACAAGCTCGCCGGCTACGCGACCCTCTCGCACCTCGGGTTCGCCGACGACGAGGTCGCGTACATGGGCGACGACGTGAACGACCTCGGGCTGCTCCGGCGGGTCGGCCTCTCCGCCTGCCCGTCGGACGCGCGGCCGGAGGTCCGCAAGGCGGTTCACTTCGTCTCGTCGTGTCCCGGCGGGCGCGGCGCGGTGCGCGAGCTCTGCGACCTGATCCTCTCCGCGAAGGGGCTCTCGCCTTAGCGACGAGGGCGGCCGCTCCATTCGCCTCCGCGCTCGCGACGCAGCGCCCGAGGGTCGAAACGGCGCCTGGCGTGCTAGGGTCCGGCGCCGATGGCCGTCCCCCGCTTCAAGCGCTGGCGCCGCGCGATCCGCGCGGGCGCGATCCGCGCCGCGATCTCGCTCCTCATGCGGCTGCCGCTCGGCGCCGCGCTGGCGATCGGCGCGTTCCTGGGGCGCATCGGCTGGTACCTCGCGCCGCGCGCGCGACGCGCGATGCGGGAGAGCCTGGCCGTCGCCTTCCCGGAGAAATCGCCGGCCGAGCGGGACGCGATCGGCCGCGCCTCGCTCGTCCACCTGGGGATGGTCGCCGGGGAGGTGGTCTCGATGCGGAGCTGGGAGCACCGCATCGAGGAGTACGTCCACGTTTCGCCCGAGACGCTCGCGCGCGTGAAGCGCGCCCGCGCCAGCGGCAACGGCATCGTCATGGTGAAGGGTCACATCGGGAACTGGGAGCTGACGCGGCGGCTCACGCCCTACGTCCAGCCGTGTGCCGCCATCGCCAAGCGGAGCTGGCACCCGAAGCTCGACGAGCTCACGGAGCGGTTCCGGGAGGCAGGAGGGCTCGCGACGCTGTGGCGCGAGGACGCGGCCACGGCGAGGAACATGCTGCGGGTCCTGAAGAACGGAGGGGCGCTCGCCATCCTCATCGACCAGGACACGAACGTGCAGAGCGTCTTCGTCCCGTTCTTCGGCCACCTGGCCGCGACTCCGCGCGGCGCCGCCGACCTCGCGCTGAGGTTCGGCGCGACCGTCCTCCTCATCACGTGCCGCAGGCGGGGGCCGCGCCGAGGCGCCGGCCACGTCCTCGAGGCCGTCGAGGTGCCGTTCGACGCCGACGCTCCGGACCGCGAGGCGGAGGTCCTCCGGCTGACGGCCGCCTGCACGGCCCTGCAGGAGTCAGCCATCCGAGCGAACCCGGCCGAGTGGGTCTGGATGCACCAGCGTTGGAAGACGCAACCCGAAGCGGCGAGCGACCAAGCAAACGCAGTGCCCGAAATCCGAAGCGTTTCCCGGGGTGTGGCGCGACCCCTGTAATAGCAACCCGTGTGCCACTAGATCGTCCGAACCGAAGACTGCTATGGTTACGCGGCTTTCGGCGCTGTTGAGCGCCATCTCGATTGCTCTGGGCAGCGCTGGATGCGCTGCCCAGAAGCGTTCGGAGGACCAGGACGTGGCTCCCGACGTGCGGTTCGAGCAGGTGCAGTTCGAGGTGTTCCGCGGGCCCGAGCTGACGGCGAGCGGGACGGCCGAGGCTGCGCGCCTGCGCCGGGACACGAACGAGCTCTTCGCCGAATCGATCCGGATCAAGTTCCCGGCGACCGCCGAGCGCGAGGAGGCCACCGTCACGGCTGCTCGGGGGCGGGGAAACCTCGCCGAACGCTGGTTCCAAGCCGAGGGTGGGATCGACGCCGTCCAGGGCGACGACACCGCCAGGACCGAGCGGGCCCGCTACTCCAGCGCCGAGGGCGTCGTCCGCGGCGACTCGCAGGTCGTCGTGAGCGGTCCTGGATACCAGCTCACCGGGCCTGGTTTCGTGCTCGATCCGGTCCGGCGGGCCGTCCGGATCGACGGAGGGGCCAGCATCCGGACCGGAGGGGCCCCGCGGTGACGGCGGCGCTCCTCGTCGCGCTCGCGCTGGCCGCTCCTGGGAGCGCCCCGGCGAGGCCGCCCCCGGCGGCGCCACCTGCGGCGTCGCCCAGGAACGCGGCCAAGGGCGTGCCGGTGGACGTCGACGCCGCGAGCATCGAGTACCGCTACAAGGAGCGGCGCACCGTCATGACGGGCGACCCGCTCGTCACCCTCACGCGCGACGACGCCACGCTCGTATGCCGCCGGCTCGTCGCCGAGATGGACGGCGCCGGGCAGATCGCGCGCGCGACCTGCGAGGGAGACGTGAAGCTCACCCGCGGCGACCGGATCATCACGTGCCAGACGGCGACGTTCGACAACCCGAACGCTCGCGTGACGTGCGACGGCTCTCCGGAGCTGCGCGACGGCGCCTCGACCGTCCGCGGCGAGCGGCTGGTCTACGACCTCGACGACGATCGGGTGACGCTCACCCGCGCGAAGGGCACGGTCGTGCAGCAGCCCGGACAGCAGCTCCCGCTCGGGAGGGCGCAGCGGTGAGCGGAGCGATCCTGTCGGCCGAAGGGCTCGTGAAGAGCTACCGGCGTCGGCGCGTCGTCGACGGGGTCTCGTTCGAGGTGCGCCCGGGCGAGGTGGTCGGCCTCCTCGGCCCGAACGGCGCGGGCAAGACGACGAGCTTCAACATGGTCGTCGGCCTCGTGACGCCGGAGGCAGGCCGCGTGACGCTCGGCGAGCACGATCTCACGAAGCTGCCGATGCACCGCCGCGCGCGCCTCGGCGTCGGCTACCTCCCGCAGGAGGCGTCGATCTTCCGCAAGCTCACGGTGCGCGAGAACTTCACGGCAGTGCTCGAGGCGCTGGGCGTCTCGAGGGCGGAGCGCGAGCGCCGCGCCGACGAGCTCATCGCCGAGTACCGTCTCGACAAGGTGAGCGGATCGCTCGGCGAGACGCTGTCGGGCGGCGAGCGGCGGCGCGCCGAGGTCGCGCGCAGCCTGCTCTCCGATCCGAAGTACGTCCTCTTCGACGAGCCGTTCGCGGGCGTGGATCCCATCGCCGTCGGCGAGCTGCAGCGGCTCATCGGCACGCTGCGCGACCGCGACATCGGCGTGCTCATCACGGACCACAACGTCCGCGAGGCGCTCGGCATCTGCGATCGCGCGTACATCCTGGCGTCGGGAAAAATTCTCGAGGAGGGGACGCCTTCGCAGATCGCGAACAGCCAGAAAGCGCGCGCGGCGTACCTCGGGGAGAAGTTCAAGCTCGACCCGGATGTTGAATGGGTCTCGGAGCAACGGAGCCCATGAGCCTGGAGCTGAAACAGCACCTCAAGATGTCGCAGCAGCTGGTGATGACTCCCCAGCTGCAGCAGGCGATCAAGCTCCTGCAGCTGTCGCGCATGGAGCTCGTGGACCTCGTGCGCAGCGAGCTCGTGGAGAACCCGCTCCTCGAGGATCCGGCAGAGGGCGAGGAGGAGACCCGCGCCGAAGGAGCGAGCCCCGCGGAGCAGGCCCGCGAGGAGTCGGCCCCGGTGGAGCGGGAGAGCGACCGCTCCGAGGAGGTGAAGGGCGAGGAGGGCGCGAACCAGATCGACTGGGACCAGTACCTCGACCACTACCAGCTGCAGGGCCACACGGCGCCGTCGAACCGCGGCCTCGCCGACGAGGACCTGCCCGGCGTCGAGGCGACGCTCTCGAACAAGACGGACCTCGTCGACCACCTCGTGTGGCAGCTCAGGCTGTCGCCGTTCGATCATCTCGAGGAACGGGTCGCGATGCTGATCATCGGGAACCTCGATCCCGACGGCTACTTCAAGATGCCGCAGGTCGACGGCGAGGCCGAGGACGGCGCGCAGCGCGATCCGCTGCTGCGCGTCGCGTTCGAGGCAGGCGTCGGCATCGAGTTCGCGGAGAACGTGCTGAAGCGGGTGCAGACCTTCGATCCGATCGGGGTCGCCGCGCGGGACCTGCGCGAGTGCCTGCAGCTCCAGATCCGGCACATCAACG
This sequence comes from Anaeromyxobacteraceae bacterium, assembly GCA_035702585.1. Taxonomy (GTDB): domain Bacteria; phylum Myxococcota; class Myxococcia; order Myxococcales; family Anaeromyxobacteraceae; genus DASSQI01. The sequence goes on along the minus strand of DASSQI010000016.1, from coordinate 367 downwards.
CCGACACGCCCGAGATCGTGGCGATCGTCGACCGGCACCTGAAGCACCTCGAGTCGAAGAACTACCAGGCGATCGCGAAGGACCTGAAGATCTCGATCGACGAGGTGGTGAAGGCGGTGAAGGTGATCAGCCGCCTCGATCCCAAGCCCGGGCGGGCGTTCTCGTCGGAGGAGCCGCAGTACATCACTCCCGACGTGTACGTGCACAAGGTCGGCGATCGCTACGTCACGGTCCTGAACGACGACGGCCTGTCGAAGCTCCGCATCAGCGGCACCTACCGCGCGGCGCTCAAGAACGGCCAGGCCGGTGACGCGAAGGAGTACATCCAGGACAAGCTGCGCAGCGCGGTGTGGCTCATCCGCTCGAT
>DASSQI010000015.1:0-14372 GCA_035702585.1 Anaeromyxobacteraceae bacterium | reverse complement strand
CACGCCCGGCCTCATCACGCCGGATGGCGAGGTGACCGAGCCCTCGACCCAGGAGTTCCTGCAGAACTACATGAAGGAGTTCCACCAGTTCATCGCGCGCGTGCTGACGGTGCTGCCGCGGGACGCGTGACGTCCGGCGCGCGGGCTTCGGGCGTGAACGCTCGAGCGGCTCTCGCTACGGGTGATCGGCGGTCCGGCCACCGTCATTTCGGGTTCACCGAACTGTCGGTGCGGACTCGCACCGCCTCGCAGGTGGCCGGTCGCGGGCCCAGGCCCTAACGTGCCGTGTTCGTTACGGTTCACGCAAGCTGGCGGGTTGGCAGGACCGTTGCTCATGCGAGCGAGCATGAGCGAGCTCATCGACAACGCCACGCACCGGAAGCAAACGCTCAAGGACCTGATGCGTCAGCTCGACGCCGGCGAGCCGCCGGCGGAGGTGCGCGCGAGACTCAAGGATCTCCTCGGCGCGGTGCCCTACCACGAGGTCGTCGAGGTCGAGCAGCAGCTCTTCGCCGAGGGCGTCGATCCGAAGCAGATGTCGCGGGCGTGCGACCTCCACGCGCAGGCCGTGAACGGGCTCGTCGACCTCCGCCGCTCGAAGGCGCCGCCGCCGGGGCACCCCGCGCATACGTTCAAGATGGAGAACGAGGCGCTCCGCGCCGAGGTCGGGATCCTCGAGAAGCTGTTCGCCGAGATCGAGGCCCTGTCGGAAGACGCCGACGCGCTGCCGCTCCTCGGCTCGATTCGCGCCCGCTTCAACGCGCTCATGGACGTGGACAAGCACTACCTCCGCAAGGAGCACCTCCTCTTCCCGTTCCTCGAGAAGCACGGGGTCACCGGGCCGTCGAAGGTGATGTGGGCGAAGCACGACGAGACGCGGGAGCTGCTCGAGGTCGCGATGTCGGCGCTCCCGGCCAGCGGCGTCGCGGTCTCCGGCGCCGACGCCCGCGCGCTCATCGAGTTCGCGCTCCGGCCGGCGGCCCGCGCCGTCGCGGACATGGTCGTGCGCGAGGAGAGCATCCTGCTCCCGATGAGCCTCGAGAAGCTGTCGGCCGCGGAGTGGCTGCAGGTCGAGCGCCAGAGCCCGGAGATCGGGTTCTGCCTCTACGACCCACAGGACGTGTGGCGTCCGTCTGGCGTGCCCGAGCCCGAGCAAACCAGCGCAGCCGCGCCGGACCGCATCCGGCTGCCGACGGGAAGCTTCACCGTCGCTGAGCTCGAGGCGATGATGAACGCGCTCCCCTTCGACGTGACCTTCGTCGATCGGGACGACACCGTCCGGTTCTTCAGCCACGGACCGGACCGCGTCTTCGCCCGCAGCCGCGCCGTCATCGGACGGAAGGTGCAGTACTGCCACCCGCCGTCCAGCGTCTCGACGGTCGACGAGATCCTCGATGGCTTCCGCGCCGGCTCCCACGACAGCGCGGCGTTCTGGATCGACCTCCGCGGCAAGTTCGTGCACATCGAGTACCGCGCGCTGCGCTCCGCATCGGGCGAGTACCTGGGGTGCCTCGAGGTGACGCAGGACCTCACCGAGAAGCGCGCGCTCGCGGGCGAGCAGCGGCTGCTCTCGTGGCAACGCGGCGCCTGACGGCGCGCTCTGGCGCGCACCCCGAGTGTCCCGTAGGCCGGCGGCGTCCGTTCCAGATACAACTGGGGCGCTGCCCATGCGCCTCCGGCCCTCCACGCAACCGTCCCGACCCGTGTCGCCACGGATGGCGAAGGAGACGCGTCAGGAGCGGCGTCGCGGCGGGTGGATGGCGCTCGTGGGGCTCGTGGGCGCGGTGTGCGGCCTCGCGCTCGGACTGAAGTCGACCCTTCACGGCGACGAGCGGCCGCAGCTCTCCGCGCTCTTGCTGTTCGCCGCGGCGATCGCGCTCTACGGCACGGGACTGCACCAGGTCGTGTGGGCACCGACCTCGGATCCCGCCGGAGTACCGCGGAACGTACGTCCGTGGGTGACGGTGCTCCTCTGCTTCGTCACCTGGTGGCTGCTCGCGGTGATCTCGGGGCTCGTGGCGGGGCTGATCAGGGACGGCGCGCCCGCGTGACGTGACTCACGGGACGAGCACGCGCAGCGCGGTCGGCATCACCTCGCACGCGAGCGGCGTCTCACCGACGAGCTCGCCGTCGGCGTTCACCTCCTGCGGAGGGTCGCACTCGAACCGCGCTCGCGCGCAGCGGAAGTGGCGCACGCCCTCGTGCTCGAGGTGACGGCCACGGCGCAGGAGCATGCCGACGCGCGCGAGCCTCAGGACGTTCGCGGCGCGCGCCGCGACGCCCTCATCCTGCGGCTCCGCAGCCGACTCCACGACGTAGACGTCGAGCTGCGCGTCGCCCAGGGTCGCGTCGGGTGCGACGACGGTTCCGGCGCCGTGGTAGCGACCGTTGCCGACCACGACCTGCAGCGCGCCAGACTCGACGCGCTCGCGGTCGATCTCCATCGCGACGCGAAAAGGCTTCGGCGCGAGGCCCTCCGCCGCCGCGGCGACCGGATACGCCAGCGGGCCTGCACGCTTCTTGAGATCCGGCGTGAGCCGGCGCGTCACCGCGGACGAGATCCCGAAGCTGAGGGCGTTGAGGAACACGCGCCCGTTCGCGACGCCGAGCGGCACCGCTCGCACCCGCCCGGCGGCGATGACGCGACACGCGCCGTCGAGGTCGCGCGGGATGTGGAGGTTCCGTGCGAAGTCGTTGCCGGTGCCGAGCGGCAGGATCCCGAGCACGACCTCACGGCGAGCCGCGCTCGGGTCGCCGGCACCGCCGTCGGTGAGGAGCCCCGCCACGAGGGACACCGTCCCATCCCCGCCACCGACGATGACCCGGCGGGCGCCGCGCGAGAGCGCGTCGCGCACCGCCGAGACGATCTCGTCCGGATCGCCGGTTGCCCGGAGCGCGCCCACGGCGACGCCGACGCGATCGAGGGCGAGGGCCACGTCCGGTGGGGCCTCGCTGCCGGAGCGCGAGCCGGAGTTGACGATCACCAGCGCGTCGGGGTCGCCCGACGATGCCAGCATCGGAGGATGAGGCTCCGCCATGCGCTCAATGTGCGACGGCCGAACGCGGACTGCAGGCCCGAACGCCAATTGCAGGCAGCAGCGGAGCTGCGCGATCGACACGAACGGGTCGCGGCAGAGCCGCGACCAGCTATGTCAGCGCTCGATCTTGAAGCCGACCTTCATCGTGACCTGGAACTCCGAGACCTTGCCATCCTTCAGGGCACCGCGGAGCTCCGTCACCTCGAACCAGTTCATGTGGTGGACGGTCCGGGCAGCCTCCTCGATGCCGGACTTCACCGCCTCGGCGAAGCTCACCGGAGACGTCCCCACGACCTCGATGAGTTTGTACGTGTTGGGCATGCGCCCCGCTTAACCGCGGGACCGCAGCAACGCATTCACTTTCGACATCACCTCGAACGCGTCCGCGACGTACAGGACGTCGGCCTTGCCGCGCGCCCACCCGCAGTTCGGGTCGAGGTTCACGGCGCGCCGCTCGGTGATGAATCGCCAGCCGACGACGTGCGGCTCCTCGCCGTGGCAGCACGTCGCGAGCCCCTTCGGATGCCGCGGCGTCGCCCCCGTCTGGCCGACCTGGTTCAGGTGGCTCATGAACGTCATGATCGCGCCGCCCTCCCCCGCCTGGTCCACGAGCGACTTGGACGAGCCGAGCGACGCCTTCGACACGTCGAGGAAGTCGAGGATGAGACGCTCCGCCTCCTCCACGTGAGGCTTGCCGTCGGGCTGCTTCTTCCCCCAGCCCGCGCCGGCGACGAAGAGCACCTTCGCGTCGGGGCGGATGGTCTGCTTGCCCGACTGGGGCGAGCGCAGCCCGGTCACGCGCGTGCGCCGCGTCTTGTCGTCGAGCGCGACCGCGACCTGCTCCGCCGACGGCGCCGCGCCCTGGGCGGCCCACGCCTGCGCGCAGCCGGCGTCGAGCAGCACGACCCACGGCCGCTGCGGGCGCGTGAGCGTCGCCTCCATGCGCTGCCGGTAGAACCAGCGCGTCACCGCGGGAGCGCCGCCGGCCGCCGCGAGCCCCGTCGCGTGCGTGTCCACCTTGCCGCCGAGGCGGTGCGCGACGCCGGCCATGATCCGCGCCATGCGCGACGTGTGGGGCGCGACGACGATCGTCGCCTCCGCCGCGCGAGCGAGCGCAGTCGCCGCCGCCGCGTCGCTGGCGTAGCGGGCCTCGGCGAGGTCGGGCCCCTCGGCCGCGAGCAGCCGCTGGGGAGCGCCCGCGACCTGCGCGGCGGCCGCGGCCGTGCTCGCGCCGAACACGGCCGCCGAGAGCTTCGCGCCGAGGCCGTCGGCGAGTGACCGCGCGGCTCCGAGCGCCTCCAGCGCGGCGCGTGAGAGGCTTCCGTCCGCCTCGGTGCTCGAAAGGAACAGGATGTTCTCCACGATGGCCTCCGCTAGTCCTTCGAGATCCACTCGACGATCTCGCGCGCGATGTCGTCGGTGCTCTGGTCCTTCACGATGCGCGTCTCGCGCTGCGCCTTCGGGATCACGACCTGCTGGTACGCGATCCCGCCGGTCCCGACCGGCGCGGGCTTCGCGCGCTGCAGCGCAGGCATGACCGTCTTCATGTTCGCCATGCCGACCTGCGGGTTGTTGCGCGGCTCGGGCAGGTTTCCCGTCGCCCAGCCCAGGACGGCCGGCGCGCCGGCGCAGGTCGAGACCTGGTGCCGGCCACCTTCGACGCGCTCCATCACCTCGAAGGAGCCGTCGGGCTGCGGCGCGATCTGGTCGACGCCCTGGAACTGATCCGTGATCTCGAGCCGCTCGCCGATCATCTGCAGCGTCGCTCCCGCGCCGCGCGAGGCCGACTCCCAGCCGCCGAAGAGGAGCAGCCGCGAGCGGTCGAGGCCCGGGATGGCCTTGACGGCGTCCGCGAGCGCGGCCGCGGTCTCCGCCGCGTCGTTGAAGCCGCCGGCAGGCCCGTCGACCGCGACGAGCTCGAACGGCACCTTCTGCGCCACCGCCATCATCACCTGCTGGAGCTTCGCCTTGGGCCCGAGCGAGACGAGCCACACCTTCGAGCCGGGGACCTTCGACGCGAGGTTCGCGGCCTCGTACAGCGCGTGACCGGCCCACGGGTCGAGCACGGCCGGGAGCATGAGCTCGTTCTTGAGGCCGGGGCCGTTCGGCCCGACCACCGGCTCGAGCGTCTGCAGCGGGTCGGGCACGATGCTGCCGCACACGACGATGTGGAATCCGTTCATCCCGTTCTCCTCCAGGTGACTGTCAGTTCTCGGCCGAGTGCAGCCCGCCCGCGCCGGCGCGGAACTCGAGGTTCGTGCGCTCGCTGCCGGGCTCCACCGGCTGCGTGCAGTTCCACAGGCAGGCGCCGCAGAAGACGCACTTCTCGCGATCGAACGCGGGCACGCCGCCCTCGCCCGGCATGATGGCCTGCCCGGAGCAGACCTCGATGCAGGTGCGGGCGCCGCACGCGACGCAGAGCTCGGGCTTCTCGAACACCACGTGGTCCGCGTAGCCGGGCGCCGCCTGGACCTTGCCGCCCATGAGCAGCGCGTCCTGGTGCGTGACGAGGAGCTGCCCGTCGTACGGGATCTCCGGCCAGCCGGCGCGCGTCATGAGCGCGTCGTGCAGCGACGCGCCCCGCTCCGCGCAGTCCTCCTTGATCCGGGCGATCTCGTCCGCCGGGATGCGCCCGGCGAAGTACTGCTCGACGCTCCCGATGCGCTCGTGCGGCGGGACCGGCTCCGGCCCGAGGTTCACCGCGCCGCGGGTGAGGCCCGACAGCGCCATCCCGACGAGGCCGCGCACGACGCTCTTCTGGAACCCGTCGCGCGCGCGCTCGGCGACGCGTCCCTCCAGCTCGACCCAGCTCTCGCGCCGGCGACGCACGTAGGTCGCGTCGAGGTTCTCGCGCGTGAACGGCTTCCCCTGCGCGTACAGCTCGAGCACCGCCTCGGCCAGCATGACGCCCGTCGCCCAGGCCTCGTCCACGCCCGAGTTGGTGAGGACGTTCGTGGACCCGGAGCCCTCGCCGATGCGCGCGAAGCCGTCGCCGGCGAGCCTCGGCTCGCCGCGCCTGCCCGACTCCTGCAGCGACTTCGCGCCCCAGGAGCGGAGGCGTCCGCCCTTCAGCCAGCGCCACAGGTACGGGTGCTGGACGTAGTGCTGCAGGTACCGGTACGACGTGCGGATCGGGCTGTCGAACCACGACGGCACGAAGATGCCGACGGACGCGACGCGCTCCGGGTGCACGTACATGAACCCGAAGATCTCCGGCTCCGGATAGCCGAGCGTGTGCAGCACGAAACCCGGCGGCAGGTCCACGCCGTCAGGCAGGTCCACCACCATCTTGCAGCCGACCGCCCAGTCCCGGCGGTGGTGCTCCTCGGGCATCCCCAGCCGCGCGTCGAGCTCGCGCCCGACCGCGCCCACCGGCCCGTCGCCGACGACGGTGAGCTTCGCGCGGACGTCGAGCCCGGGCATGTACGCGCCCTCGGGCCTGCCGGCGCGATCGACGCCCTGATCCGCGAGCCGCACGCCGACCACGCCGCCGCCCTCGACGAGCGGCGCGGAAACCGGGGTGCCTGGCCACAGCTGGACGACGCCGCCCGCCATGAGCTGCTCGCCGACCCACTGGTTGAGCTGGCCGATCGAGAAGACGAAGCCGTCCTGCTTGTGCAGGAACTCGGGGGTGTACGGGAGCGGAACGGCGTCGTGCTCGAGGTGTAGCGCGCGGCCGAAGCTCCGGATCATGCGGTCCGCGGCGCGCATCGTCGCCGGGCGGCGGCTCGCTCCGACCGGATCGAGCAGGTAGACGGTCCGCTCTTCCTTCACCCGCGCCGCCATCGGGATCGCGGCGGGGTCGAGCTGCGGGAACGACTCGCGGATCGCCCTCGCGCGCGTCACGACCCCGGAGACGCCGAAGCCGAGCCCGTCCGCGCGCTCGTAGCAGACGACCTGCGGCGGCATGCCGGGACAGGTGGCGCTCTCGACGCGCGGGGTCCCGTCCTCGTTCACGAGGCCGCGCGCCAGCGTGGTCAGGAACCCGCCCATCGCGGGGCCGAAACCGACGCACGCGATGTCGACGTCCATGCTCTGCCGCTCCTGCTCGGGCGGCAGCTGCTCCTCGGCGACGGCCATGTTCTCTCCTGGGGGGATGCGGCCGGTGGTGAGGCTCGACGGCTAGATCGGGTAGTCGAGCGCCTCCGGGATCATCACCTTCGACAACGCCTCGGCGGCGTGGTCCTTCGCGAGCCGCGAGCCTGTGAGGCACGCGTCGAGCTTCGCCCTCAGCGCGGCGAAGTCGGGGACGCCCTGGCACTTCGCGCACGGGCCGGCCTTCGCCGGGTGCGAGCCGTCGAGGCCGATCACGTCGACGGTGCAGCTCGCGATGCCGGGGATCATGTCCTCGAGGACGTCGAGCTGATCGGAGGTGAAGCACTTCTCACGCGCCTCGTCTCCCCAGGCCGGGTGCCGGTTGTAGCCGTACACGAGCTCGGCGCAGATGCGCCCGACCTCGCCCGCCGCCCGCGCCACCTGCACGTGGGTCAGATCCTCGTAGAAGCGCACGAGCCCCGGGAGCGCCTCGGCGAGCGTCGGCGTCTCCGCGCCGCGCTTCTCCAGCTCGAGCACGTCGAGCACGAGGGCGCGCGCGGCGACGAGCCACGCGACCGCGTCCGCCATGGGGAACGTCACGCCCTGGCGCGGGCCCTGGTACAGCGCGTCGCCGTCGGCGTCGGTCGCGATCTGCAGGTGCTTGAAGGTGTAGAGCCACATCTGCATCGCCGACGCGAGCGCGCAGGCGCCGGTGCCGGGGCGATCGGAGGCGATCTGCCGGAGCTCGTGCAGCCACTGCTCGAGCTGCGCGAGGAAGACCTCGTTCGTCATCGTGATCGAGAGCTGTCGCCGCTGGACGGCCTCGGGGCCCTCGTACGTGGCCTCGAGCTGCGCGTCCATCCACTTGTTGCCGAGGAACCCGGGGCAGTCCTCGGTGATGCCGTAGCCACCCATGAGGCTCACGGCCTCCCGCATCACCGTGGCGCCGTATCCCGTGTTCCACAGCTTCGTCGCGGGGCAGAGCACCGCGCCCGCCGAGTCGAGCACCGCGTACCGGACCAGCGGGTCCGCCTCGAGCTCCGCGATCCGCGCGGCGTCGCGGTCCGCCTCGGGGCGACCGCGCAGCTTCACGAGCTCGATCGCCCGCGCGTTCACTTCCTTGAAGAGCTTGAACTCGGCCTTGCCGCCGCGGACGCCGCGCTCGGCGAGGATGCGCGTCTTCTCCTTCTCGAGCGGGTCGAGCTCGTCGAAGAGCCGCGACGTCGAGAAGCCGAGCGACGTGCCCGCCTCGCCGGTCGCCCACACGTCGACCAGCCGGTGCAGCACGTCCTGCCGCTGCTGCAGGCCGAGGTCGTACCGGAGCGTGCCCGGCCGCGCCTGCTCCGAGCCGCGGAAGCGGCCGCGCTGGTACCGGATCACCGGCTCGATGGCGCTCAGCAGCTTCGCCGAGGTCATGACGCCGACCGGGACGCGCGTGTGCTTGAACACCGCCGCGATCACCTCGTCGTGCGAGTAGTTCGGGACGATGACGCCGTCCTTCACCGTGTAGCCGCCGACGATGCGCGAGGCGGGCACCTGCAGGCTGAAGACCGGGTCGTTCGTCGAGGAGAGCTGGTGCACCAGCTTCTTCGTCGGCGTGCCGCGATCCCACGTGCCGGGATCCCCCTCCTCCAGGATCACCATGCACGAGCCCTTGATGCGCGGGTCCGCGGAGTCGACGGCGGCGGTGACGAAGTTCGCGAAGCCCATGTTCGTGATGAACCGGCCGCGCTTGTCCACCTGCAGCACCGGCTCCTCGCCCTCGTTCCAGCGGACGACCCGGACCTTGCCGTTCAGCATGCCGGTGTCGACGCCGACGTACGGGATGGGCTCCGTGAGCACGAACGCGCCGCGCCACGGCTCGCGGTCCTCGCCGGGCTGTGGCGGCGCGGACAGGCTCATGTAGCGGTCCTGCTGCTCCTGCGTGCCGCGCTCGTGGATCGGCGAGAGCGCGAGGTGGCCCGCGAGGCTGCCGGTCGCGGCGCCGGCGTCGACCCAGGCGAGCTCGAACGCGGCGAGCGCGAGCGCGAAGTTCTTGGGCCCTTCGATGAACCCGCCCTGGTGCGGCTCCATCATGAGGCCGGTCACGCCCGACGCGTCGTAGTGCTCGAGCAGCGTCGACTTCTGGTCGCTCCACTCGTGCGTGTTCCGCGCACCCTCTGCGACGAGACGCGCCACCGGGCCGCGCGCGGCGGAGCGCACCGACTGGACGAGCATCTGCAGGTCGAAGCGGTCCGAGAACCTCCACATGAGCTGTCGGACGTCATCTCCGGGCAGCGTGCGGAGCGTCTCGGGCTGCGCGACGACGGAAGCTGGCGTGGCCATGTATTCCCCCGGATGGGCGAGCTGCGCGCCCCTCGAGTCGAACGGTGCGTGCAGCGATACCCGCGGAATCAGGAAAGGTGCGCGAGGGTAACACCCGAATTCGCGCACCATCAAGCGCCGCCCGTTCGCGGGGACAATTCGGGGGCAAACGATCGATTTGCCCTCGCGCAATTACGAAATCGCTGCGAAGCCGCGTATTCCCCCTGCGACAACGCGCCGCGCCCTCCTCGGTTTGCCGCGAACGAGGGCCCGCCGGGTCGCGCGCGCCGGCGCGTCGAGCGCCGCGGCGCGACGTCGGCGGCCGCCGCCACCAGCGGGAGGCGCTGCGCCCAGCTCGAGTGGTTGTAGCTTCACCCGGCGGTGGACCACCGCGTCACGCACGCGAACGATCCGCGTTCCACCGCGCCGCCAGCTCGATGATCGCGATCGCCCCGATCGCGCCGGCGACGCTCCCGACGGCCGCGAGCGAGCCGAACTGCGCCCACCCGTACGTCGAATCCGTCGCCGCGAGCAGGGCGCCGCTCCATGCACCGGCTCCGCCGAGGACGATGGCCGCGAGCACGCCCATGTGGTGCCGGAGCGGCAGGAACATGTAGAGGAGCCCGGCGGCGATCCCGATGCACGTGAAGACGAAGAAGGACATTCCAGCCACACTCGTTGCACTTCCAACAGTGTGTAAGCCGCAAGCGCCGCGCAAGCGGCGCGCGCAGTATGGAGACGTCGCCGATGCGCTGGCGCGACGCCGAAAGCAACGCTCGGCGCGGCCGCGAGGTGCTCGGCCTCACGAACGTGGGCTGGTTCGACGCGCTCTCGGTCGAGGGGCCGCTGCAAGAGCGCGGACGAGGGTCTCTCCTCGAGTCCCCGGAGCATCCCTGGCGCGCGCCGCTAACGCGGCGCTTGCGGCTACATCCCTGGCGCGCGCCGCCAACGCGGCGCTTGCGGCAGGGCGCTTGCTGTCAGACGCCGCTCAGGTACGTGTAGCCCTTCATCACCCGCTCGTAGAAGTCGGCGAGCTGCACCGCTTCCTTCGGACGGATCGCGCCTTCCTTGGCGCGGGCGTCGAGCGCCGCCTTCACGCGGCGCATCAGGTCCGGCGGGTCGTGCTGCAGGCGCGAGAGCACCTGGTCGATCGTGTCTCCCGGGATGACCTCCTCCAGGTAGAAGTCCTCCGGGTCGTCGTCGTCCACGAAGACGTGGACCTCGTTCACCCGGCCGAAGAGGTTGTGCATGTCGCCCATCACGTCCTGGTACGCGCCCGTGAGGAACATGCCGATGAAGTAGTCCTCGCCGGGCCGCAGCGGGTGCAGCGACAGCGTCTCGTCGACGCCCTCCTCGCCCTCGATGAAGCGATCGATCTTGCCGTCGGAGTCGCAGGTGATGTCGACGATGGTGCAGTCGCGCGTCGGCGGCTCGCCGAGGCGGTGGAGCGGCACGATCGGGAAGAGCTGATCGAACGCCCAGTGATCGGGCGCGCTCTGGAACAGCGAGAAGTTCGCCATGTACTGGTCGGCGATCTTGTCGCCGAGGTCGCGCGTCTCCCGCGGGACGCGCTTCTTCCCGCGATTCAGCGCGACGAGCGTGCGGCTCAGCTTCCAGAAGAGGCTCTCCACCACGGCTCGGTCGTCGAGGCCGATGATGCCGAGCTTGAACATCGAGAGCGCTTCTTCCTTCTTCGCGACCGCGTCGTGCCAGACCTCGGCCTTGTTGCGGGGGTTCAGCGAGCCCACGATCTCGCGCATCTCGCGCACGACCTTCGGCTCGTCCGGCTTCGCGAGCGACGCCGCCGCGATCTCCTCGGCGGAGCCGATCTCGATGTGCCCGAAGACGTTCATGATGACGCACGAGTGGTGCGCCACGATCGCGCGGCCCGACTCCGAGACGATGTGCGGCTCGGGGACCTGCTCGTTCTGGCAGATGCGCTGGATGTTGTAGACGACGTCGCCCACGTACTCGTCCACCGTGTAGTTGGTGGACGAGGTGTTCCCGTTGTTGCGCGTCCCCACGTAGTCGACGCCGAGGCCGCCGCCGACGTCGAAGTACTCGATCGGCAGCCCCATCTTGCGGAGCTTCGCGTAGACGCGCGCTCCCTCGTTCACGGCGTCCTTCACGACGCGGATCTCGGTGAGCTGCGAGCCCACGTGGAAGTGCAGGAGCTTCGCGCAGTCCTCCTTGCCCGCGTCCTTCAGGATCTGCACGGCGCGGATGAGCTCGGGCACGGTGAGGCCGAACTTCGCGAAGTCGCCCGACGACGACTCCCACTTGCCGGTGCCCTTCGTGGTGAGCTTCGAGCGGAGCCCGATCAACGGCTCCACGCCCATCTCGTCGGCGAGCCGCAGGAGGTGCGGCAGCTCCGAGAGCTTCTCGATGACGACGATGATCTTGCGGCCGACCTTGCGCCCGAGGAGCGCCAGCCGCAGGAAGTCCTCGTCCTTGTAGCCGTTGCAGATGGTGAGGGCCTCGGGGTCGGTGTTCATCCCGAGGACGACGAGCAGCTCGCCCTTCGAGCCCGCCTCGAGCCCGTAGTGCCAGGGCGCGCCGGCGTCGATGATCTCCTCGACCACCTCGCGCATCTGGTTCACCTTGATCGGGTAGACGCCGCGGTACTCGCCGCCGTACCCCATCTCGGCGATCGCCTTCGCGAACGACTCGTTGAGCTGGCGCACGCGCGCGCGGAGCACGTCCTGGAACCGGACGACGCAGGGAAACCCGATCCGCCGCTCCTGGATGTCCTCGACGACGTCCATCACGTCGATGGTCGGGCCGGGCTGGCCGTGGGGGTGGACGACGAGGTGCCCCTTCTCGCTCACCGAGAAGTACCCCGCGCCCCATCCGCCGACGTTGTAGTGCTGCGCGGCCTTCTCCACCGACCAGTCGGCCTCGCGCGTCGCCGCGGTCGCGTCGCTCTTCTGCAGGGGAAGCTCGGGAGGCGTCATCGCGCTCCTATCTACATGCGGGGTCAGGAGAAATAAAGGTCACCCCGGCCGTCGCAACGCGCTATGGACGCCCGCGTGGAGAAGCCCCGCCGACCTCCTCTCCGAAGGCCGCCGCAGCCGCCTCGCGGCGACCGGCTGCGCGACCGCCTGGCGACCCTTGGCGACGTCGCCCGTCACGTGCCTGGCACCTTCGCGCTCGTGTGGGAGGCGCACCGGCCCGCTGCCCTCGCGATCGCCGGGCTCGCCCTCGCGTCCGCGCTCTTGCCGGCGGCGATCGCGTGGACGGGGAAGCTCGTCATCGACGCGGTCGCGGCGGCGGCCCGGGGCGAGGGCCCGGCGAGCCGTGTCGTGCCGCTCGTCGTGCTCGAGCTCGTGTTCATGGCGCTGTCCATGACCTCGACGCGGCTCTCCGGCTTCTGCCGCGAGCTCCTGCGCGCGCGGCTCGGGAACGTCGTGAACGAGCGGATCCTCGCCAAGGCGCTCACGCTCGAGGTGCGCCACTTCGAGGACGCCGACGTCTACGACAAGATGCAGAACGCCCGCCGCGACGCTTCGGTGCGGCCGCTCTCGCTCGCGACGCAGACGCTCTCGGTCGTCCAGAACGCCGTGACGCTCGCCGCGCTGTCGGCGCTCCTGCTCCGCGTGTCGCCAGTGAGCGTGATCGTGGTGATCGCGTCGGCCATCCCGGCGTTCGTCGCCGAGGCGCGACTCGCCGCGGAGAGCTTCCGCGTGAACACTTGGCGCGCGCCGGAGGGCCGCAAGCTCAACTACCTCGAGTGGATCCTCACCCGGGACACCCACGTGAAGGAGGTCAAGCTGTTCGGGCTCGGGCCGCTCGTGCTCGACCGCTACCGCGGGCTGTTCTCGAAGTTCTACGGCGAGGACCGCCGGCTCGCGATCCGCCGGATGGCGTACGGCCTGCTCTTCGGCCTCGCGTCCGTCGCCGCGTTCTACGGCATGTACGCGCTCGTCGCGATCCGCGCCGCGCGCGGGCAGATCACCCTCGGCGATCTCGCGCTGTACGTGACCGTGTTCCGCCAGGGGCAGTCGGCGGTGCAGGCGGTGCTCGGGGCGCTCACCGCGGCGTACGAGGACTCGCTCTACATGTCGAACCTGTTCACGTACCTGTCGATCCCCACGGGCTCGGAGGACGCGCGCGTCAGCCCCGCGCTCGCGCCTCGGCCCGCCAAGGCCCAGACGATCGAGCTGCGCGACGTCTCGTTCCGGTACCCCGGCAAGGAGCGCTGGGCGCTGCAGAACGTGTCGCTCACGATCGCGCCGGGCGAGAAGCTGGGCCTCGTCGGCGAGAACGGCGCCGGGAAGAGCACGCTCGTGAAGCTGCTGCTCCGGCTCCACGAGCCGACCGACGGGGCCATCCTGTACGGCGGCGTGGACCTCCGCGACATGGACGTCGCGGACCTGCGGAGCCGCGTCGGCGCCGTGTTCCAGGACTTCGTGCGCTACCAGTTCAGCGCCGCCGAGAACATCGGGCTCGGGAACCCGGCGCACATCGAGGACCGGCCGCGCATCCTGGAGGCGGCGCGCCGCGCCGGAGCGGACCCCGTCCTCGACCAGCTGCCGAACGGCCTCGACACGGTGCTCGGCGGCTGGTTCGAGTCGGGGCACGAGCTCTCGGCGGGACAGTGGCAGAAGATCGCGATCGCGCGCGCGTTCATGCGCGAGGCGGAGGTGCTCATCCTCGACGAGCCCACCGCCTCCATCGACGCCGAGGCGGAGCACGAGCTGTTCGAGCGCTTCCGCGCCCTGGCCGCCGACCGGACCGCCATCGTCATCTCCCACCGCTTCTCCACGGTACGCACCATGGCCGACCAGATCGCGGTGCTTCACAACGGGAGGGTGGAGGAGCTGGGGAGCCACCGGGAGCTCCTGGAGAAGGACGGGCGCTACGCGCACCTCTTCCGGCTCCAGGCGCAGGGCTACCTCGACGACCCGCCGCTCGCGGCGAACGAGCGAGCGTAGGGCGCTACGCTCCGCGCAGGATCGCGAGCGCCGCCTGGAGATCGGCCGGGAGCGGCGCCTC
>DASSQI010000014.1:0-30692 GCA_035702585.1 Anaeromyxobacteraceae bacterium | reverse complement strand
CCGGCTCCGCCTTCGCCTTCGCCTTCGCCGCCTTCGGCGCTGGCTTCGCCTTCTTCGCGGGCGCCGCCGCGACAGCCTCCTTGCCCGGGCGGCGCTTCTCCGGTCGCAGCGGTGGAGCGACTTCCTCGGCCTCGGCCTCGTCGTCGCCGTCCGTGCCGGCCGCCTCGCTCGCGCCTTCTTCCTCGGCCGGCTCGGCGCCGTCGACACCCTCGACCGCAGGCAGCGGGGCCTCGAGGTCGAGCCCGCTACCGCCCGCCGCCTCGACCTCGCCGGTGCCGAGATCGATGCCCAGGCTGTCGAGCCCGAGATCGTCCTCCTCCTCGGCCGGACGCACGATGCGCCGGCGCGGGCGCACCGGCAGCTGCACCGGCTTCGGCGGAGGCTTGAGCTTGAAGACGACGCCTTCCGGCGGCATCAGCGCGTAGTCGATGTAGTCCTCGGCGAGCGCCGGCGGGACGCCGAGCGACACCGCGATCTCGTGCACGAGCAGGTGACGCGCGTTGTCGTACTGCTCCCGCTCCTTCGTCGGCAGGGGGCGGATCCGGGAGAGCGAGTGCAGGCCCTTCACCACCTCGGCGACGCCGAGGACGCCTCCGGCGATGAGCCGGTCGGCGTTGTCGCGGTGGCGGACCTTCCAGTCGAGCTCCGGGTCCTCGAACACCGCGGCGAGGAAGTGGAAGACGCCCTCGATCTGGTCGGCGCTCGCGACGCGGCGCAGGCCGACGGCCGGCACCTTGCCCCGCGGGACGAGCACCGCCGCGCCGTCCTCCTCGCGCTCCATGCGAACGAGCTCGAGCCGCTGGCCGGCGATCTCCTTCACCTCGACGCCGGTGATCCGGCAGACGCCCTGGTTCGGATAGACGACGCGGTCGCCGCGCTGCAGCTCGGCGGCATCGGAGATGATCCCTTCGACCGCGGGATAGATCTCCTTGGGCTCTTCGTGACGCGCAGGGGGGCCCTTCACGAATCCCCCTTAACATTCTGATCAGGGTGCGGCAATGCCCAACGGCGCTGCATCCTCGGCCCCGGGCGGGTTCGAGCCTTCACGCGCAGTGAAGCATCGGATGGGCGCCGGCTAGACGCGCCCCCCGCGGACCAGGCGCAGCCGCCGGCCGCTCTCGCGGGAATTGTCCGAGAGCGCGTCGATCGTGCGCAGCGCCTCGTGGGCGGTGTGGATGCGGCGCACCGCCGAGACCGCGCCGAGCGCGGCGACGAGCACCAGCGAGGCCGCGAGGATGTCGAGCGATGCGCCGCGGTGGAACAGAGCGTCCGCGGCGGGTGCCAGAGCGCACGGCCCTCCGATGAGCAGCGCTCGCTCCGAGCGGCCGAACCAGCTCGCGCGGGACGACAGCGCCGCTCCCATCGCCTCGGATCGGAGCCTCGCATCGCTCGTCAACATCGTCGCGCCCATCGCGAACAGGCCGGCGACGAGCGCGCCCTCGTGGTCGCGCACCGTGTAGACGAGCGCGCCGAGCATCATGAGCTCCGCGAGACGTCCGAGCGACCCGTCGAGGAGGGCGGCGGCCCTCCCCGGGCGGCCCTCCATGCGCGCGACCTGCGCGCCGATGCCCGCGAGGCTGGCCGCGCTGAGGTACATCCATCCGGCGAACCCGAGCGAGCGGGATACCGCCGCGACCGCGGCGAACGCGGACGCGGTGACGCCGAGGAGGGCGACGGCCTCGGCGGGGATACCCAGCCGGAGGCACGCTCGCACGAGCGGAGAGCACATCCACCGCCACCAGGAGCGCAGCCACGCGGGAAGGACGGAAGCAGATACGCACTCGTCCTCGGGCGGTCGGCCGATCGTGGCGCAGCGTCCCGCGAAGATCGCCATGGTCGCCACGAGGAAGAGGCAGACGCCGCCGAGCACCATCATGGCATCGGCGGCGAGGAGCGAGGCTGTCACGCCAGAAACGTATGCACCCGGCGCGCGCGCGGGCGTCGCTGCCGCGGCGCACCGCGGCAACGGCGGGTCAGCGGTCCTCCACGTCGGGACGCGGCTCAGGGCAGGGCGGCGCGCAGCCGGCGCGCCGCGAGCGCGATGTACTGCTGGTCCTGATCGAGCCCGAGGAACCGACACCCCTGCGCGAGCGCCGCGACCCCCGTGGTGCCGGAGCCGCAGAAGGGGTCGAGCACGAGGTCGCCCGGCGCCGCGCTCGCCGCGATGATGCGGTTGAGCAGCGCAATCGGCTTCTGGGTCGGGTGCCGACCGTGCACCTTCTCTCGGGCGCCCGGCGTCGGGATCGCCCAGACGTCCTGCTGCGGCGCGTCGGCCTCGGTGCGCTCCGTGGGCTCGGCAGCGTCGCGGAGCTCCCAGACGTCGCGCATCTGCCGGCCGCCGTTCGACGCCTTCATCGCCTTGTAGTTGAACCGGTGCGCGAGCGGCTTCGTGCGCATCGGGCTCGCCCACAGGACGAGCTCCGCCGAGTGCGTGAAGAAGCGGCACGCGAGGTTGGGCGCCGCGTTCGGCTTGTACCAGGTGACGGTGTTGAGGAGGTGGAAGCCGAGCTCCTGCATGGCGTAGCCGACGGAGAAGATGACGTGCTGCGTGCCCGACACCCAGATCGTGCCGCTGGGCTTGAGCACCCGCCGGCACGCCTGGAGCCAGCGCATCTGGAACGCGTGGTCCTCGCCGACGCCGCGCGAAGCGTCCCAGACGCCCTTGTCCACGCGAGTCCGTCGGCCGCTCTGGCAGGTCGTACCGCCGTTCGAGAGGTGGTACGGCGGGTCGGCGAAGATGACGTCCACCGAGTGAGGCGCGAGCCTCTCCAGCGCCTCGATCGAATCGCCGTGCACGAGCGCCCAGTCGTCGCCGCGCTCCGCCACGCCGGGCAGCGCGTCCCACGCGTGGATCTCCAGTCTTCGCGCCATAGTCCGTCGATCTTAGAAGGCGCGGATCTCCGCCGGAAGTTTTCGGCCACCGGACGCGGGAGGGTGGCCCCTGCGGCGGAGCCCCAGTGCGGATAATCTCGGTCGTCGTGAGCGCGGTCCTCGACAGCGGCTTCGTGAAGGAGGCGGCGATCGCGGTGGGATTCCACCGCGCCGGCGTCGCGCGCGCGGAGCCGCTCGACCCCGCGCCGCTCGCGCGCGTGCTCGAGGCGGGCTGGGAGGCCGACATGGCGTGGCTGCGCACGCAGGCGCCCCAGCGGCTCGACCCGTCGCTGCTCCTGCCCGGCGCGCGCAGCGTCGTCGCGCTGGCGCTCGGGTACGCCGCTCGATGGGAAGACGAGGCCGAGCACGCGCGCGTGGCCCGTTACGCGCGCGACCGCGACTACCACGCGGTCATGCGGCGCAAGCTCCGCGATCTGGTCGCCCGATTGCGCGAACGCGCGCCGGATCTCCGCACGTTCGCGTCGAGCGACATCGCGCCGGTGATGGAGCGCGCGTGGGCGGAGCGCGCCGGCCTCGGCTGGATCGGCAAGAACGGCTGCCTCATCACGACCGATCTCGGGAGCTGGGTGCTGCTCGCGACGGTGATCACCGACGCCGCGCTGGAGCCCGACGCGCCGCACCCGCGCCACTGCGGCACGTGCGAGGCGTGCATCCCGGCCTGCCCGACGGGCGCGATCCGCGAGCCCGGGTTCGTGGACGCGCGCCGCTGCATCTCCTTCCACACGATCGAGCGGCGCGGGCCGATCGACGCCGACGTCGCAGGGCGCCTCGGGCCGTGGGCGTTCGGCTGCGACGACTGCCAGACGATCTGCCCGTGGAACCGCGACGTCGCGCCTCGGTGCGATCCCGGGCTCGAGCCGCGGCCGCACCAGCGCGCGCTCGATCTCGAGGCGATGCTGCGCCTCACCGAGGACGAGTACCGCGAGCGCTTCTACGGGACGTCGCTCGCCCGCGCGCGCTACGAGGGCCTCGTCCGCAACGCGATCCTGTCGGCGGGACACTCCGGCGAGCGGCGCTGGGTCGACGCGATCCGCGCCCACCTCGACAGCCCGTTCCCGGGCGTGCGGGACGCCGCGCGCTGGTCGCTGGCGCGCCTCGCCGCGGCGGGATAGAACGGCGCGCCCCGATGGTGCACCTGCTGATGTTGCTGCACTCGGCGCTCTCGGCGGGCACCTACCTCGCCGCGAAGCGCGCGCTCGTCGAGCTCTCGCCGTTCGAGCTCGCGCTCGTGCGTTTCGTGTTCGCCGCGATCTTGTACGCCGCGCTCGTGCGCGCCCGCGGAGTGCGCGTCTCCCGGTCCGACCTCCCGGGCCTCGCGCTGCTCGGCTTCGTGGCGGTCCCGCTGAACCAGGGCCTGTTCCTCGCCGGGCTCGCGCGCTCGACGCCGGGCCACGCGGCGCTGCTCTACGCGCTCACGCCGATCTTCGTGTTCCTGCTCGCGCGCGTCCGCCTCGGCGAGCCGGCGACGCCGCTCAAGATCGCCGGCATCGCCGTCGCGTTCGCGGGCGTGCTCGTGGTGCTCCTCGCGCGCGGCGCCCTCGGCCTCGCCGGCGCCGCCGACACGCTCTTGGGCGACCTGCTCATGCTCGGCGCGGTGATGGCGTGGGCGATCTACGCGGTCGGCGGCAAGATCTACGCGGAGCGCTACGGCGCGGTGACGAGCACCGGCGTGAGCCTCGTCGCGGGCACGCTGCTCTACGTGCCCTTCGGGCTGTGGGCCTCGGACGCCGCGCGCTTCCGCGCCCTGTCGAGCACCGGCTGGGCGTCGGTCGCGTACCTCGTCGTGCTCACGAGCGTCGTGTCGTACGTCATCTATTACTGGGCGCTCGCGCGGGTCGAGGCGAGCCGCGTCGCGATCTGGTCGAACCTCCAGCCGGTCCTGACCGCCGTCCTCGCGTGGGCGGTGTACGGCGAGCACATCACGGCGCCGTTCGTCGCGGGCGGAGCGATGGTGATCGCGGGTGTCGTGCTCACCGAGCGCGGGTAGCAAGACGAGGCGATCCGGACGACGCGATTGTCCGCGCGAGCGGACGCCGTTAGGTCTCGGGTCGCGGCCGACGTCCGCCGCCCGAGGAGCCACATGACGCACTCCGAGAAGCTGGAGCAGGCTCGCGGCGGCGCCGCGTTCGGTCCGCCGCTCCGCCGCGGCCTCCTGCGCCTCACCGGCAAGCACCGCCTGCCGTTCCTGCACCGCATCTCGACGCAGCGGCTGAAGCTCGAGCCTGGCGAGTCCGCCTACACGAGCTTCCTCGACGTGAAGGCGCACGTCGTCGCGGAGGGCACGGTGCTCGCGCGCGAGGACGACCTCGTCGTCGACGTCGCCGCGGACGCTGCAGAGGCGCTCGCGGCGTACCTGCGCAGGTACGTCATCATGGACGACGTGAAGGTCCAGCCGATGGCCGACGAGCTCCGGGTGCTGCCGGTGTTCGGCGAACGGGCGATCGCGATCGCCCGGCAGACCGCGGGGAGCGCTCCGTCGTTCGAGACGGCGCGGCACGGCCCCGCCGCGCGCGACTTCATCCTCGGACCGGAGGACTCGCAGCGCGTCCGCGCGGCGCTGGCGGACGCGGGAGCGGCGGAGCTCGGCGACGGCGACCTCGAGGCGCTGCGGGTGTGGGCCGGGGTTCCGCGCTGGGGCGCCGAGCTCGACGTCGACCGGCTCGTCCTCGAGACCGGCATCGTCCGCGACGCGGTGGCCTTCGACAAGGGCTGCTACATCGGCCAGGAGGTCGTCGCCCGCGGCACGTTCCGCGGCCAGGTGCAGCGCGGGCTCGTGCAGCTCGAGGTGCCGGCCGGGACGCCCCCCACCACTCCGCTCGTCGAAGACGGTCGGGAGGTGGGAGTCGTCACGAGCGTTGCCGAGACGCCGGAGGGCACGCTCGCGCTCGGGTACCTGCGGCGTGCGTTCTGGACCGAAGGTCAGCGGCTGAAGATCGCGGGCGGGGAGGCAGTCGTGCGCCGCGCGCTCGTGCAGGAGCGGGACGAGCCGGCCGCGAAGCGCGGCGGCCTCTCGTCGCGGCCGCCGGCGGCGCGCTGAAGACGCCCGGGAGCAGCGGCGCGTCAGGCCTTCGCGGCCGGCTGCTCGCGCTCTTCCCTGGGCTCGCGCGCCTCGCCGCGCGGCTCGCGCTCCGTTCCGCGGAGGTCCTCGAGGTCCTTGCGGATGGCCTCGAGCTCGACCTCGACGTCGCGGCGCGCCGCGCGCAGCTCGCGGCGGACGTCCTCGAACGTGTAGCGGATCTCGTCCGGCGAGATCCCGAGCAGGGTTCGGCGCGCGGCCGAGGCGATGCGACGGACGATTCGGATCACGGCTCCCCCTTCGCCGCCGGGCACGCGTTCACGGCAGCGGTCGGATCGATGGCGTCACCGCCCTCGATCACTTCTTTCACGGTCCCGTCCTGGCCGACCACGAAGTTCGCGCGCTTCGCGAGCTTCACGAGCGGCATGAGCCCGACCCACTGCGACGCGACCTTCCCGCCCGGGTCGGACAAGAGCGGGTAGGGCGCCTTCGTCTTCTCCTTGAACTTCCGCAAGGTCTCGACGTCGTCCGTCGAGATCGCCACGACGCGCGCGCCCTTCGCTTCGATCTGTGCGCTCCGGTCCCGGAACGCTTCGAGCTGGCGGGTTCAGCCAGGGGTGAAGGCCTTCGTGAAGAACGCGACGATGACGGGGCCCTTCGCGAGCATGCTGGAGAGCGTGACCTTCGCGCCCGTCGTGTCGGACAGCGCGAAGTCGGGCGCCTTGTCGCCCACCTTCAGCGGCGCGGTGCCGAGCACGAGCGCCAGGAATGGCATCGTCATGTGTACCTCCGAGGGTGGTGCTAGCTGCGTGCGTCGACGCCCGCACGCGCCGCCCGGGTGCAGGCGCCTCGTTCCATGGCGGCAGCGGCGTCGAGATCCTAACGTGGCGGCATGTCCGTGAGGATCTTCGCGCTCGTGTCGCTGCTCGGCATCGTCGCCTGCGACAACCGGGACGCACGGCTCGAGCGCGACACGCGCGCCCTCTGCGACGCGATCCAGCTCGGGACGACGACGCTGCGGGAGGCCTCGAACTCGATCGGAGACGCGCCGGTCCTCGTCGGGCCCTGCCGCAGCGATCTCGAGCCGATCGACGGCCAGGTCTGCACGCCTGGAGGTTCCGTCTGCCAGCTCCGGTGGCAGTTCCCGTCGAACGACTGCGGCGCCGGCGGCTGCACCTTCGCGTGCGACGTGCGGACGGAGGACGTCGCGAACGGCCAGCCGCCGCCGTTCGACACGCCGATCTGCGCGAAGCGCTATCTGAAGCAGCAGCCCTTCATCTTCCAATAGGGCCGAGGCGGGTCGATGAGAGCGATCGCGATGCGCGCCCACGGCGGCCCCGAGGTGCTCCGGGCGGAGTCGCTGCCGGACCCGGCCGCCGGTCCCGGGCAGGTGCTCGTCCGCGTGCGCTCCGTCGCGCTGAACCACCTCGACGTCTGGGTCCGGCGCGGGTGGGAGGGGCTGAAGCTCGCGTGGCCCCACATCCCAGGCTCCGACGTCGCCGGCGTCGTCGAGGAGGTCGGGCCCGGCGTCACGGCGGTCTCCCGCGGCGACGAGGTCGTGCTGAACCCCGGGCTCTCGTGTGGCCGCTGTCGCGAGTGCCTGCTCGGAAACGACCCGGGGTGCCGCTCGTACGCGATCCTCGGCGAGCACGTCTCCGGCGGCTACGCCGAGCTCGTCGCGGTCCCCGCCGTGAACGTGGTGCCGAAGCCGAGGAACCTCTCGTTCGACGAGGCCGCGGCGGTGCCGCTCGTATTCCTCACCGCGTGGCACGCGATCGTCGTCCGCGCGAACGTCCGGCCCGGAGAGACGGTGCTCGTCCACGCGGCAGGATCGGGCGTCGGCAGCGCCGCGGTACAGATCGCGCGCCTGCTCGGAGCGACGGTCGTCGCCACCGCCGGGACCGACGAGAAGTGCCGGCGCGCGCTGGAGCTCGGCGCGCAGCACGCGGTGAATTACGAGGCCGTCGACTTCGTCCAGGAGGTGAAGAAGCTGACCGCCAGGCGCGGGGTGGACGTCGTGTTCGAGCACGTCGGCAAGAAGACGTGGGAGAAGTCGCTGCTGGCGCTCGCCTCGGGAGGGCGGCTCGTCACCGTCGGCGCCACGACCGGCCACGACCCGCCGACCGACCTGCGCCACGTCTTCTACCGGCGGCTGTCGATCCTGGGCTCCACGATGGGGGCGAAGGGCGAGCTGTTCGACGTCCTGCGCTTCCTCTCGGAGGGCAAGCTCCGCCCCGTCGTCGACCGCGTCCTCCCGCTCTCGGAAGCGGCTGCGGCACAGGAGCTCCTGTCCAGCCGGGCCCAGTTCGGCAAGATCGTCCTCAACCCGTGACCGGAGTGAAGCCATGAACGTCCGCCTCGTATGTGCCGCCGCCGCCGCCGCGCTGCTCGCCGCGTGCGGATCCGGGGACTCGGCCTGCACCTCGCGCGATGCCGACCTGGCCGCGAGCAGCGTCACGCCGGCGAGCTGCACCGCCACGCCGGGATCGACCGTCACCATCCCGGTGAACCTGTGCCCCCGCTGCAGCGACACGCGCGCGTCCTGCCAGGCGGAGTTCCGGCAGGGACACATCGAGATCGCGCCGATCTTCTTCGAGTGCGAGGAGAGCCGCGGCTGCGCCATCAACCCTGCGTGCGAGAACAACGCCGCGCGCCAGACGGCGTGCACGGTCGCGATCCCCTCCGGCACGCCGCCCGGGAGCTACGACATCGTCAACTCTGGCACGGGGGGAACCGTCGTCGGCGGTCTCGACGTGTCGGCGGGGCCGGCGAGCTGCTCCTTCGCGCTGGCCGAAGGGATCTGACGGTCGGTTTCGCGAGCGAGCCCGGGCTCGCTCCGCGGCTCCGGTGGATCGGTCGCGGCCCCTGTTGCGCGTGCCCGCGGCGGCACCGTACAAGGGCCGCATGGACTGGAAGCTGTTCGCCTCGTCGTTCGCCGCGATCTTCCTCGCGGAGCTCGGAGACAAGACGCAGCTCGCGACGCTCTCGCTCGCGAGCGGCGGGTCGCGCTGGATGGTGTTCGCCGGCGCGGCGCTGGCGCTCGTGACGACGACCGCCCTCGCGGTCCTCGCCGGCGAGGCGGTGAGCCGGGTCATCCCGCCGATCTGGATCCGCCGCGGCGCGGGCGCGCTGTTCCTCGTCCTCGGGCTCGCGTTCCTGTTCACCAAGGCCGACTGACTCGGCGCACCCGTCCCAGGGTGAGCGCTCACCCCGACGCACGGACCCGAATTCACGGCGTTTCCTCGCTGGCACCGGGCTCGCAGAACGGGCGCGGCATGATGCGCGCGGACTCCCCCCAGTGCGTGCTGACCGCGGCGATCCGCGCCGCCGCCAGCGCTTCCTCGCCAGCGTGCGTCCTCGACACGCGCGGCGCGTACCTCTTCGCGAACGAGGCCTGGCTGGCGATCGCGGCCGAGCACGGGACGCTCAGGGCCGAGTCGCTCGTAGGCTCGAGCGTGCTCGACGGCCTCGACGGCGAGGACGTCCGGCGCTCCTGGCAGGAGGCGCTGGACGACGTGCTCTCCGGCACCGCGCCGTCGCGCTCGATCGCGGGCGAGCACAACACGACGACGCTCGCGCGGCTCACCTCGACGCGCGTGGAGCCGATCGTGTCGACCCACGGCGTCCTCGGGGTCGTGCTGGTGCGCAGCGTCGTGCGCGAGCGACCGATCTCGGACCTGTACGTGGTCTCCCGCCGGCCGGGCGACGCCTACGAGCACGTCGACGGCCGCGTCACGCAGTGCCCGTGCTGCAGGCGCGCGCGCGACCGTGCGGATCCCACCGCCTGGGAGATCGTGCCGCGCTGGATCGCGGCGCCGCCGCCCTCCGCGCGCTGGATCACGTGCGACCTCTGCGCCGAGCTGCACCTCGCCCCGACGAGGGCGGCGTAGCGAAACGCGCGAGCGTACGCGAACCCAGCGGTGACGCCTGGCCGCGTTCGCGCTTGCGGACGGGCCAGGCGGACGCGAGCGCTACTTGCCCGACGACTTCTTCGCGCGGCGCTTGCGCTTGATGGACAGCGCGCGCTTGCGCGTGGCCTGGGTGCGGCGGACCTTGCTGCGGTTCGAGACCTTGCGCTTCGAGCGGTTTCCCGGCGGTGTCGGCATCGTCGTCTCCGTGTGAAAGGGCGGCGCAGTCTGGCGGACGGCTCGTGGTCCGTCAATTCCCGGCTACTCGAGCCAGTCCCGATCGCGCAGCTTTCGCGGCAGGTACTCCTCCGTGATGAAGCTGATCCCGCGGCGCGACAGCGCCTCGAGCTCGTACTTCTCGCCCGACCGGACCATCTCCTCGATCTCGCGCCGCCACTTCGCGTGCTCGAACCAGGGGTACGCGAGCATCTGCTTCGCGCGCGCCTGATCCTGGTCGTTCATCTTGATCGCGACGTTCGGCGGCAGCTTGTACTTCGTCTTGTCGAAGCTCGACAGGCCGACGAAGCGCGCGGCTGGGACCGCCATGCGCATCGACTCGTACGCGAGGTTGATCGAGCCCTGCTTCATCACGGAGTAGATGTAGAGGCCCCACGGATCGTTGTCGACGAGCACGTACACCGGGAGCTTCAGCTCGGAGTGGAGCCGCTGGACGAGGCGCCGCACGCCCCGCGGCGGCTGCCCCTGCCCGGTGACGATCACGCACTTCTCGCGCTGCCAGAACCGGTCCTCGTTGAAGCGGCGCCAGACGGCGTCCTTCTCGATGAGCAGCACGTACTTCGCCTCGTGCCGCACGAACTGGACCACGTGCTCCTCGACGATGGAGGGCACGGACCACCCTCCCGAGCCCATCCGGCGGAGGTCGATCGTGTCCCCGGAGTCGCGGATGGTGATCGGGCCGACCATCGAGCCGCGGCCGGTCGCGAAGAGGTGCAGCTCCTCGCGGAGCGAGTCGATCGCGACCTCGAGGTCCTCGATGATCGGATCCGACTCCTCTTGCTCCTCGAAGGTGTTCTGCTTCGTGTCCCCGAGGGTGTGCTTCGTCATGTAGTAGAGATCGCGGATGCTCGTCGTCTTGCCCGACTCGACGAGCTCCCGGCAGGCGTCCGAGACGAGGAACGTCTGCATGAACTTCTTCGCCATCGACACGTTGAAGAAGTAGCGCTTCTGCTTCTGGTCCCCGAGCTCGATGAGCTTGCGCTTGGGGTTGAACTCGACGTTCGCGAGCGAGCGGATCGGGATCTCCACGAACGGGTTCGCCCCGCCCTTGATTGACCTGAGCACGCTCGCGGCGAGCTTCTCGATCTTCTCGATCGTCTTCTTGTCGGTGACGTCCAGCCGGCGCGCCATGGCTTACTCCTGCTCCTCGGTGGCGGCGCGACGCGGCCGCTTCGATGTCTTCTCCGCCGCGATCTCGAGCGCGGCGTCCTGCTCGGCGAGATCCGCCTCGGTGACGCGCTCGGCGACCTTGATGAAGTCGCGCTTGATCGCGTCCTTCGAGCGGCCGGTGATCTTCCCGATCGAGTCGGCGACCTCCTCGATGTACAGCTCGAAGATGCTGCGCCGCTGCGCCTGGTAGTCCGCGTGCTTCTTCCTGCGGATGTGCGAGGCGAGCTTGCGTCCGCACTCCTGCGCTGCGAGCTGGATCTCGCGGATGATCTCCGGGTAGTGCGCCACCGCCTCCTTCGCCTCGCTCGTGAACGGCACCCACACGCTCGCGATGTGGACGAGGAGCGCCATCGGACCGACCGGGAGCCCGCCCTTCGGCTGGGACAGGAGGTAGTTGCGCCAGTCGGTCTTCACGATCGCGTCGGTCGTGCCGCACGCGCCGCGCTGGAACAGGAGCGGCACGCGGTTCGCGAACCGGAACAGCTCGACCGTCTTGTCGGCCGGCCAGGAGCCGCCGTACGCGAGCCCGACCTCCACCTGGAACGGGTTGCCGCGGTAGACCTTCGGCGGTCGCGTCACCGTCGCGATGAAGTAGTTGTGCCCCTTGATCTTCTCGACGCCCTCCTCGGGAGGAGCGTCGGGGACCTCGGGCGCGGCCGCCTTCGCGGCCTTCTCCTTGCGCGAGGCCTTCTTCTTCTTCGCCTGGTCGAGGTCGAGCTGCTCCTCCTCTTCCGGCCCCTCGGTCTCGATGACGTTCAGGAACGAGACCAGCCCGCGACGCATCAGCTCGTCGCCGATCGGCGACAGGCAGTTCGTCGGCGGCGCCATGATCTTCGTCGCCTGGATCGCCTTGTGGAGCCGCTCCGCGACGTCACGGTCCTCGGCGATCTCGCGTGGGCGCACCCGCTTCTTGAAGCCGGCGTTCGTCACGATCTCGTCGGCGACGCTCGCCGAGACGCGCGAGAACGCGGTCTGCATGAACCCGCGGATGTCGTGCGCCGACGACTCGGCGGCCATGAGCATGAGCGCGCCGAGCTCGACGCCGTGCGGGTGCGGCTTGATCTCGAGCGCCTCCTTGGGGAGCTCCTCGGTCGCGCGCGGGAACGTGAGGCGCTCCTGGCGCGGGCGCAGGTAGTGCAGCGTGCAGTGCGGGTTCGCGAGCGCGCTGTGCTCGACGTACCGGTTCACGTAGCGCTGGCCCTGCTGCCAGTTCGCGACGATCTCCAGCTCGACGCGCGTCCCGTGCTCGAGGTGCCACTCGGCGAGCTCGTCGTCGCGCGTGACGACGGGGTTGTTCTTGCGGGTGTCGATCTGGATGTCGAACGAGTGCGCCGGGCGGCCCTTGCCCGTGCGCGACGTGACGCGGATCGGCTGACCTGTCGTGAGCTGCCCGTACATGGCCGCGGCGCTGATGCCGATGCCCTGCTGGCCGCGAGACTGCTTCAGCCGGTGGAACTTGGAGCCGTAGAGGAGCTTGCCGAAGATCTTCGGGACCTGCGCCTTCACGATGCCCGGCCCGTTGTCCTCGATGATGACGACGAAGCGCCCCTCGCCCTTCGTGAGGTCGCCGTCCGGCTTGCGGTCGAACGCGACGTCGCGGACCTCGATCGTCACCTCGGGGAGGATGCCGGCCTCCTCGCAGGCGTCGAGCGAGTTGTCCACCGCCTCCTTGATCGTCGTGAGGAGCGCCTTCGACGAGTTGTCGAAGCCGAGCAGGTGCCGGTTCTTCGTGAAGAACTCGGAGATCGAGATCTCGCGCTGGCGGGTCGCCATCTGCTCCGCCGTCGCGCGCCGCTTCGGCTGTCGCGCCGGAGGGCTCGCCTCGGGAACGGGCACGAGCGCGAGCTCGCTGTCCCCGCCGGGGGCTGGCTGGCGGACCACCTTGGCCGCCGCCGTCCTCGGCACCTCCTCGCGCCGCCTCGGGGCAGGGCGCGCCGGTCCGGTGTCCGGGAAGAGCTCCAGCTCGTCCGGACTACCCCTGCGCGCCGCCGCCTTTGCCGCCCTCGCCTTCGCCATTGAGAGATCCCCTGCGATATCGCCCGGTTCGACTTAGCACGGGAGTCCGACGCGCGCGAGAAGTGTCCAGCCCCGTCCGGTCGACAGGCCCGCGACAGGGCTGGGCTTTCTTTCGGTAGCGCTCTTCTAAATTTGAATGTTTTGCGGGGTCCGATTTCGTTTTGACGAAAAGCGCCCGCTGGTTATCTTGCCGCCATGGCCTGGAACGAACCCACCACCGCGCGCGGCATGACGGCTCCCCGGCAAGCCGGCGTCGGCCGCAACTACGTGAAGACGGCAGCCCTCATGGCGTTCCTCATCGCGCTGCTCGCGATCGGCGGCAGCGTGTGGGGCGGCTACCAGGGGATGATCCTGTTCGGCTCCATCGGCCTCGTCTTCAACTTCCTCTCGTACTGGTTCTCGGACCGCATCGCGCTCATGGCGCACCGCGCCCAGCCGGTCACGCGCGAGCAGATGCCGGACCTCTACGCGATGGTCGAGCGGCTCACGCGCAAGGGCGGGATGCCGATGCCGAAGCTGTTCGTGATCCCGTCGGCGACTCCCAACGCCTTCGCGACGGGCCGGAACCCGTCGCACGCGGCGGTGGCGGTCACCGAGGGCATCCTGCGGATCCTCGAGCCGCGCGAGCTGGAAGGCGTCATCGCCCATGAGCTGTCGCACGTGAAGAACCGCGACATCCTCATCGCCACCATCGCGGCTGCGGTCGCGGGCCTCATCGCCTCGCTCGGCCACATGATCCAGTGGGGCGCGATGTTCGGCGGCTTCCGGCGCGAGGGCGAGGAGCGCGGCAGCATCTTCGAGATGCTCGCGTGGGCGATCCTGGCGCCCATCATGGCGATGATCGTGCAGATGGCGGTGTCCCGCTCGCGCGAGTACGCGGCCGACGCCTCCGGCGCGGAGCTGCTCGGCGATCCCGATCCGCTCGCCGACGCGCTGCTGAAGCTCGAGCGCGGCAACGAGGTCCAGCCGTACGAGTACGGCGGCCCCGCCACGGCGCACCTGTTCATCGTCCACCCGTTCAGCGGCGCCGGCGGCGTGGTCATGAACCTGCTCTCGACGCACCCGCCCATCGAAGAGCGCGTTCGCAGGCTGCGCGAGATGAGGCGCGGCGTTCGCTACGCGTAGCCAGGCGAGTTGAGTCACCTATCCCGATTCCGGCGTACTACAGCGCCCTGCGCATCGGCGCGGGCGAGCCGTCCTCGAAGAACGGCGCGCAGCGATCGAGGAAGCCGTCGAGCAGCTTCCAGACTCCGCCGCCGAGCCGCTCCGCGAAGAGCGCCGGCAGCGCCTCGCGCGAGGAGCGCAGGCTGCGCTGGTACGCGGCCGGCGTGAGGCTCCCCTCGAGCAGCCGGAACCGCAGGTACAAGAGCCACGTCTGGACGACGTCGGTGAGGCAGTAGGCGGCTATCCGGTCGATCTCGCCGTCGGCGTAGAGGGCGCGCACGTCCTTGCCGGCCACGCCCTCCTTGCCGGGGAGCCCCACGAGCTTCGCGTAGAGGTCGAGCGGCGCCGCGGGCGCCGCGCCGCTGTTCGAGAGCAGCTCGAAGAGGTCCTGGTGCTCCTCGGGCGCGGCTTGCCGGCCGTTCTTGAACCAGCTCGGCGCCGACACCCCGAGCTTCAGCGACCTCAGCTCGAGCACGGGCAGGTCGAACCCGCGGCCGTGGAACGACACCAGCGTGCGGCCCCGGAGCTGCTTCCAGAACCGCGTCAGGAAGTCGGCTTCGTCCCGGTTGCGGTCGGTCCAGCAACCTATGCCGGTGACGAGCAGCGCGCCGGCGTCCTCGGTCGCCTCGACGGTGCACGCGGCGACCGGGCGGTGGTACGGCAGCGGCAGGAAGTCGCTGCGCCCGCCGCTCTGCGCCTTCCGCGCGGCGAGGAGCCGCTGCACCTGCTCGCCGTAGCTGCGACCGGGCTCGCCATCGACCGCGAACACGAGGTCCTCGTCGGGGACCGTCTCGAGATCCAGTGCGATGTAGCGCGGCACGGACGAAGAATCGCACTCGCCCCTGACACGCCTGGGGCGTGCGCCCGCGTCTCCGGACCGGCGCGCTACTCCGGAAACGCGGCCGGCGGCACGTCCTGGTAGCCGGTCCCGTCGAGCGCCTCGAGGAACGCGACCACGGCGCCGACCTGCCACGGCGCGAGGCGCACCTCGTCCATCTCGGGCGCGAGCCAGGGGTTCTGGTTGCCGCCGCGGACGTAGAAGAACACCGCCTCCTCGAGCGTCGCGACCGAGCCGTCGTGCATGTAGGGCGCGCGTCTCGTGACGTCGCGGAGCGTCGGCGTCTTGAACGCGCCGAGGTCCTTCTCGACCTTCGTCACGGCGAAGCGGCCCGGATCGGCGAAGGAGTCGAGCGCCGCCCGCAGCGGGCGCCACTCGAAGCCGACGCCGAGGTTGTGGAACTTCGAGTCGCTGAAGTTCGGGCCGAGGTGGCAGGCGTTGCACCGCGCCGCGCCGAAGAAGAGATCGCGGCCCTCCTGCGCGAGCGCGCTCAGCGCCGTCTCGTCGCCGGCGTCGAAGCGGTCGAAGGCAGAGCCCCCGGAGAGGCGCGTCGCCTCGTACGCCGCGATCGCGTCCGCGATGCGGTCGATGTCGATCCGCTCGTCGCCGTACGCCTCCCGGAAGTAGCGCGCGTAGCTCCTCACCCCGGAGATCGTCGCGACGACGCGCGGGTGCGTGTTCGCCATCTCCACGGGATTCTCCATCGGCCCCTTCGCCTGCTCGGCGAGGGACGACGCACGGCCGTCCCAGAACCAGACCGGAGAGACCGGGAACCCCGAGTTCACGACGGTCGGCGCCTTCCGCGTCCCGGTCCTGCCGCCGACACCGGTCGACACGGGCAGCGGCTCCGAGAACGCGTGCTCGGGCCGGTGGCAGGTCGCGCACGAGACGGTGCCGTCCACCGAGAGCCGCGCGTCGTAGAAGAGCCAGCGACCGAGGCGCACCTTCTCCGGCGTGGCGCCGAGGGCCGCGAGGTCGACGTCGATGCCGAGCGGCGGCGCGGGCAGGGGAACGATCGGGTTCGCGAGCTCCCACGGCGGAGGCGGCGAGGGCGGCCGCACCGACGCGGAGCGGCAGCCTGCGGCGACCGCCGCGAGGAGCGCCAGCGCGGCGGCGGCGATCGCCGGAGCGCCGGCCGCGACGCGCGCGCGCCGGCCCGACCTCGTGCTCGCGGTGGCGTCGGAGCGGGCGTCGGAGCGGCGGCGCATGGCGCGAAAAGACCCCGGCCGCCGCGGCGGGTCAAGACCCCGGTGCGGACAGCGCGGGCCAGCGCGCGGCGAGGTCGTCGAAGCCGGCGCGGAGCGCGCGCCGCAGCGGCTTCTCGGCCCACCGCACCCACGCGAGGCAGAAGCCGACGTGGGCGACGAGCATCGTCAGGAACCAGGTGCCGGTGAGCGTGTCGACGCCGAGGCCGATCGCGAGGCGCTCCGCGACGAACCAGACCGGCCACTGCAGGACGTAGATCGCGAACCCCGCCTCGCCGAGCCGGACGAGGGGCCGCGCCGCGAGGATCCGCGCCAGCGCGCCGCGCCCGGTCGCGAGCCCGACGAGCACGATCGCGAGCAGCGGCGAGAGGAGCCCGTCGTGCACGAGCGCGTAGGGGAGCAGCGGCGGAGAGAACGTCGCGAGCCCGAGCGTCGCGAGCGCCGCCGCGGGCGCGGCCCAGCCGGGCACGTGCGCCCGGTACCCGCCCTTCGACCACCAGAGCCCCAGCGCTACGCCGGTGAGCATCTCGCCGATCCGCGCGAGCGGGTGGTGCTTCATCAGATCGACGAGCGCGCCCTGGGTGCCAGGCGACGCGGACCAGCCGTCGGGAGCGAGCGCCGCGTACGCGAGTGCGGGCACGAGGCCGCAGAGCCACAGGGCCGTCGTCGCGGCGAGCAGCGCGCGCGGCCGCAGCCGGGACAGCCGGGCGGCGGCCCACGGGAACACGAGGTACCCGAACGCGATCGCCGACGTCGCCCAGCCCGGCGCGTTCCACGTGCGGGCGGTCCACGGGGTCCACGCCTGGAGCAAGGCCAGCGACAGGACCGCCGAGATCGTGAACCCGAGGCGCGGGTCGACGGCGGCGGGCAGCTCGCGCCCGAACCACTCGTCGACGGCGATCGGGACGTAGATCGCGAACGCCGCCAGGTACGAGGGGTAGATGCGCGCGAAGCGTGCGACGAGGAACCGCACGCGCCCGGGGCCGTCGAGGGGCGCCGGGTAGTTCACCGCGAGCACGAACCCCGACAAGAGGAACAGCGCCGAGACGGAGACGTACCCCGCGTGGACGAGCCCCATCGCGCCCGGGAACGCCGTGCGCCACGGCCACGGAGTGAAGTGGAACACGAAGACGTGCAGGGCCGCGAGCGCGCGGAAGCCGGTGAGTGCGGGCAGCGTGCGCGGACGCAGGTTCGTCGTCGAGGTGCTCATCGTGCCGAGGCGCCGCCTTATAACAGGACGCCGACCCCCGCCAAGGGTTCCGCACGCCCGGTGGCGAGGCGCGTGCTAAGTACCGGCACCGAAAGGATCCCCCGAATGGCCACCCTGCGACCGTTCCGCGCGCTGCGACCCCCCGTCCCCATCGCCGAGCGCGTGGCGGCTCCGCCGTACGACGTCGTCAACACGCGCGAGGCGCGCGCGCTCGCGGCCGGGAACCGCGACTCCTACCTGCGCGTGTCGCGCCCCGAGATCGACCTGCCGGAGGGCACCGACGAGCATGACGCGGAGGTCTACGCGCAGGGCGCCCGCAACCTCGCCGAGTTCGTCACGATGGGAGTCCTGAAGCAGGACCCGGAGCCGCGCTTCTACGTCTACGCGCAGCAGATGGGCGCGCACCGGCAGACCGGGATCGTCGCGTGCGCGTCGGTCGACGAGTACGTCGCGGACGTCATCAAGAAGCACGAGAAGACGCGCGCGGACAAGGAGGACGACCGCACCCGCCACATCGACACGCTGTCGGCGCACGACGAGCCGGTGTTCCTCACGTACCGCGCCGAGCGGGACGTCGACGCGGTCGTGGAGGCGGTGAAGCGGGGGACGCCGGAGTACGACCTGACGACGCGCGACGGCGTCCGCCACCAGCTGTGGGTGGCGCCGCCCGACGCGGGTGCGCGGATCGAGGCGCTCTTCAGGGACGTGCCGGCGCTGTACGTCGCCGACGGCCACCACCGCTCTGCCGCCGCCGCGAGGGTGCACGCGCAGCGGAAGGGAGAGCCCGGCGAGCACGGCGTCTTCCTCGCGGTGGTGTTCCCGCACGACCAGATGCAGATCCTCCCGTACAACCGGCTCGTCCGCGACCGCGCCGGGCGTTCGCCGCGGGCGCTCCTCGACGCGCTCGGAGCGGTGATGGACGTCGAGCCGGCCGCGCAGCCCGCGCCCGAGTCGCCGCTGTCGTTCGGCGTGTACGCCGACGGGCGCTGGTGGAGGGCGCGCGTGCGCCCGGGCAGCTTCGACGCGAGCGATCCGGTCGCGTCGCTCGATTGCTCGATCGCGCAGGAGCAGATCCTGCGGCCGCTGTTCGGGATCGAGGACCCGCGCCGAGACACGGCGGTCGACTTCGTCGGCGGCATCCGCGGCGCCGCCGAGCTCGAGCGGCGCGTGAAGGAGGAGGGCTGGTCGATGGCGCTCCACCTCTACCCGACCCGCATCGAGCAGCTGCTGGCGGTCTCGGACGCCGGCCTGCTGATGCCGCCGAAGAGCACCTGGTTCGAGCCGAAGCTGCGGAGCGGCCTCTTCGTCCACGCGTTCTAGTGGTGGCCGGTGTGCGCGGTGCGGGTGATATCGCACCCGACCGGACCCCTCGGCGTGTCACTCGCGCACACGAATGCGCCCTTCGCGGGGTCCGCGCTATGGTGGGGCGCCCTACCCTGGAGAGGAGCCGCACGTGCCCGAGTACCGCCCGCCGCAGCGCACGATCCCCGCGCGCATCCTCACGCCTGCGGGCTGGATGACCGGCACGTTCCACGTCTCGCGCCTCCACTCGTTCCTCGACTACGCGAGCCAGACGGCGTCGTTCTTCACGCTGACGCGCGTGACGCTCCCGGGCCAGAAGGACGCGCTGCCGTTCCTCGCGCTGCGCCGCAGCGCCGCGCGCATCATCCTGCCGTCCTGCGACGAGTCGCAGCTCATGCTGGCGCCGCCGCAGGGCGAGACCGACGAGCACAAGGTGCGGTGCATGCTCGACGCGGGCGTCCTGTCCGGACTGCTCACCTTGAAGAAGCGCGTCCGCGTCTCCGACTTCCTCGCCCACCACGTCGGCTACCTCCTGCTGCGCGACTGCGAGCTCGGCGAGGCGCACATCCCGGCGCCGATGGCGTTCGTGAACTCGAGCGCCGTGGTCGCCATCGGCGACGAGGGCCGCCGCCGCGCCGAACCGCAGCGAAGTCACGGCTGACCGCTGCTCCCCGGGACGGTCCCCGCTAGCTCTCGGCCGTGATCCGCTTCGGACCCGCCGGCTGGGACTACAAGGACTGGGCCGGCATCGTGTACCCGCGGCCGGCGCCGCGCGGCTTCCACGCGCTCGCGTGGATCGCGTCGTTCTTCGACACGGTCGAGGTGAACTCGACCTTCTACCGCCCGCTGCCGGCGAAGGTCGCGCAGGGGTGGTGCGAGCGCGTCGCCGATCGTCCGGACTTCCGGTTCACCGTGAAGCTCTGGCGTCGCTTCACTCACGAGCGGGAGGCGTACGGGGCGGAGGAGGTCGAGGAGGCGCGCGCGGCGCTCGATGCGCTCCGCGACGCGAAGCGACTCGGCGCGGTGCTCCTGCAGTTCCCGTGGTCGTTCCGCCGGGACGAGAAGGGAGAGGAGTGGCTCCGCGACCTGTTCCGCGCGTTCGCGGGGTTGCCGCTCGTCCTCGAGGTCCGCCACGAGTCCTGGAACGTGGGGCCGGTGTACGCCGAGCTCGCGGAGCGCGGGATCGGGTTCGTGAACGTCGACCAGCCCCTGTTCCGGAACTCGATCCGCCCGAGCGCGATCGCGACCTCGACCGTCGGCTACGTGCGCGTGCACGGGCGGAACTACAAGGACTGGTTCCGCAAGCAGGCCGGCCGCGACGCGCGCTACGACTACCTCTACACCGCCGGGGAGCTCGAGCCGTGGGCCGAGCGGACGCAGGAGATCGCCGAGCTGCCGGCGGTCGAGGACGTCTACGTCGTGACGAACAACCACTTCGAGGGCAAGGCGGTCGCCAACGCGGTCATGCTCGAGTCGATGGTCGAGGGCCGGCGCGTCGCGGCGCCAGCGCCCCTCGTCGAGCGCTACGGCGACGTGCTCGCGCCGTACGTCGAGACGCGCCGCGACACGCTGTTCTGAGCTCCGTCAGAACGAGATGCGCGGCCCGAAGCTGAACCAGTGGTGGATCTTCGAGTCGCCGATGGAGCCGTCGTCGATCGTCACGTCGTTCTCGTCCCAGTGGTACGCGCGGTACACCCCGACCGAGTAGTCCACGTAGAAGCCGATCCCCACGCGACCCGCCGGCCGCAGGTCGACGCCCGCCATGAGGTGCGCGAGGTCGAACCCGGCATACGAGTACGAGAAGTCGAATGCACGGTCGTCGCCGTTCGCGACGCTGGCGGTGAAGCCGAACCCGTAGCCGATCCATGGGCTCACGTTCGCCCACGGCGCGAACGTGTACTGCCCCATGAGCCCGACGCGGAACGAGTACGCGCCGCAGTCGCCGTCGACGCACCAGCCGTCGAACCGGTTCCCCGCCGAGCCGATGCCGAACCCGAGATAGCCGCCGAGCGTGACCTCCGGGCTGACGCGGACGCCCAGCTCGCCGAGGATGCCGAGCTGCGGCTCGAACAGCTCCCGCAGCGGCATGCCGGTGAACGCGCGTCCCGAGGGAACGTCGAGGCCGATCCTCAGCGCGCCCGTGATGCGCGGTGGGCTGTAGTCGGGCGGCGCGTAGTAGCGGCCCTGCGCGGACGCGGGCTCGGCCCAGAGCGCGACCGCTGCGGCTGCGAGCATGGGCGCGAGGACGTGTCGGGAACGCATCGGGAGCTCCTCACGGCCGTGATGGCCGCACGAGTCGCCCCGCTACACGTTCCGTGCCGGAAGGAAATCCCCGCCGAGTCGCGGTGTTGCGCGCCGTCGAAGGCCCGCTTGACCGTGACGTCGGCGCTCGCCGTATCCGAGGTGCCACGCTCCGGCGCCTCGGCCGGCGCGAGTCACTGCGCGCGGTAGCCGTTGCGCGCGAGCCACATCGCGAAGGCCTGGTCCATGCTCTTGATGTGGTTGACGAGCCAGCCGCGGAGCTCGCGAATCGTCTCGGTCGCGTCCGCCGTTTCTCGGCCGCGGTGCTGGTCGCGGACGCGCTCGACCTGCTCCATGAGCTTCGCGTGCGCGAGCGAGTGCGTCTCGAGCTGCGGGTACGAGTAGAGGCGCATCATCAGCTCTTCGGAGCGGAAGTGGACGCTCGTGAAGTCGACGAGCTGCTGCAGGGTGCGATCCGCGAGCGCGGCGTCCCGGTCCGAGCGGATCGCCTCCTCCAGCGCGTTCACGAGGCTCACCTGGAGCCGGTGCTCGGTGTCCATCGAGTCGACACCGGTGCCGATGCCTTCATCCCAAGCGCGTGCGTGCGACATGGACACGACTCCCGTACGGCCGGAGCGGCCGAGAGTGAGACTGGGGCGGGTGGGGCGTTTGTAGCACGCGGGCGCGGCGCGTTGACGCGGCTCACCCCGCTGGGATCCGGGAACGACGGGGCGCGATTCAGGACGCGCGCGGCTTCGCGAGCGGATCGGCGGCGCGCTCCGGACGAAACTTCCGCGCGAGGAGGAACCGCCCGAGCTGGACGTCGTTCGCGTGGATGTGGAAGCGGATCCACTCCGGGACGCGCGCGACCAGCCACTGCGTGACGAGCGGCGTGATCCCGGATGCCTCGAGCTCCTGGCCCAGTTGCATGAAGTCCTGCATGAAGATGTCGTGAGCGGCCTTGTGCCGGGCGCGCTCCGGATAGGACGACTGCGCCATGAACGACTCTTCCTCGGCGAAGTGCCAGACGAGGTAGTCGCCCAGGTCGGATAGCGCCGCCTTCACGCGCGCACGGTCGTCCGTCTCCACGGAGGCAATGGCCGCTTCGACGTACTTCAATAGCTCTCGGTGCTGCCCGTCGATCTCCTCGAATCCGACGGAGAGCTCCGGGGGCAGACGGGGCGACATGCAGGCTCCTCTC
Source organism: Anaeromyxobacteraceae bacterium (assembly GCA_035702585.1). Classification (GTDB taxonomy): domain Bacteria; phylum Myxococcota; class Myxococcia; order Myxococcales; family Anaeromyxobacteraceae; genus DASSQI01. Next base: position 8,292 of record DASSQI010000014.1, on the reverse strand, counting down.
GGGTGTAGGGCCGCGAAATATCAGAAATTTTTCGCTCGCACAAGGCGGGGTGTGCCGCGGCGGCACGTCACGGGGTCCCGGGATTTTCGCGACCCCGTCGCGTGCGCAAGATTGCGTCGTACGGCACCCTCGTTTGTCTCCCCTTGGGGCAAACAGGCATCCGGAGGGTGTCCAGGCGGGGCGGGGGTCTCCCCTCTGCCGCCAACGTGGGGTTAACTGGGGAAGGGTCGGATGAAGACGGAGACGCAGCGAGGAGCGGGAGCAGTCGCGACGGTGACGACCATGACGACGGAACTCCAGCACGCAATGGCACGGTACGAGGAGGCGCGCATCGCCTACCGCAAGGCCGTCCTCGCCTCGCTCAACGGGGAGTCGAACGGCGACGCGATCCGCGACGCCATCAAGGCTTTCCAGGTCGCGCGGGCCGAGCTGAAGCTCGTCGGCGGCGAGTCCGCCGAGGCGCCGGCCCCCGCTGCGGCGCCGGCACCGGCGCGCCGCGAGGAATCGATCGGCGACTCGCTCGAGGAGATCGGCACGGCAGCGCTCAGCTTCTTCCGCGGGCTCCTGCAGGCGGGGTAGGGAGGTCGCGCAGCTCCGCGAAGCGCCGCTCACCGGGTCGTCCGAACGTCGGGCGCAATTTCCCCGAGACCTCACGCCAGCGGGTACCCTGGCGCCGTTGCGCGCCAGCGCCGCGCCCTGGAGGTTCACGGAGATGACCCGCACGCTGTCCGCCGTACCGCTCGCGTTCGCGTTGCTGACCGGGTGTGCCGCCACCGGTGGCCACCGCGGCGGGCACCTCGGTCCGGCGCTCTCCGCGACGATCCGCGCGACCGGCGAGGGCCGCGTCACCGCGGAGCCGGACGTGGCGGTGCTGGCGATCGGGGTCGAGGCGCTCGCGAAGGCGCTCCCCGACGCGAGCCGCGACGCGGACCAGCGCATGCGGCGCGTCGTCGCTGCGCTCGAGGGCGCGGGAGTCCAGAAGCGCGACGTGCGCACGACCCGCTACGACGTGAACATGGAGCGGCGCTTCGACCCGAAGCTCGGTACGCCGGGCGAGATCGTCGGGTACCGCGTCGTCCACGAGCTGAGAGTCGTGGTCCGCGACCGGGATCCCGCGCGCGCAGGCACGGCGCTCGACGCCGCGCTGCGCGCCGGGGCCAACCTCGTCCACTCGCTCTCGTTCGAGCGGGAGGACGCCACCGCCGAGCGGTCGCGCGCGCTCGCGCTCGCGATCGAGGCGGCGCGTGCGAAGGCCGAGGTCATGGCGAAGGCGGCGGGCGTGTCGCTCGGCGCGGTGCGCGAGGTCAGCGAGGCCGGGGGTGGCGGCGTGCCGGTGGTGCGCACGATGAAGATGGCGACGATGGCGGCGGAGGCGGCGCCGTTCCAGGGAGGCGACCTGGAGTTCACGGCCAACGTCGACGTGGTGTTCGGGATCCAGTAAGCGGGCGGGCGGACATTGCCGAAGACGATGATCGAGCCGTTCCGGATCAAGTCGGTCGAGCCGATCCGGATGACCACGCGCGCTGAGCGCGAGCGGCTGCTCGCGGACGCGAAGCTCAACGTCTTCCGCCTCCACGCGGAGGACGTGCTCCTCGACTTCCTGACCGACTCCGGCACCGGCGCCATGTCGGCGCGACAGTGGGCCGCGATGATGGAGGGCGACGAGAGCTACGCGGGCGCGCGCTCGTTCTTTCGCTTCGAGGCGGCGGTGAAGGATCTCACCGGCTACGCGCACGTCGTCCCGACGCACCAGGGGCGCGCCGCGGAGCGGATCCTCTTCGCGGTCGCGACGAAGCCCGGAGACGTGGTCCCCTCGAACACGCACTTCGACACGACCCGCGCGAACCTCGAGTACGACCGAGTGGAGGCGGTCGACCTCGTCATCCCCGAGGGCCTGCAGCCCCGCACCCGGCACCCGTTCAAGGGGAACGTGGACCTCGCGCGCGTGGAGGAGCTGCTCCGCGATCGCGGCGACCGGGTCCCGTTCGGGATGGTGACGCTCACGAACAACTCCGGCGGCGGGCAGCCGGTGTCGCTCGAGAACCTGCGGGCGTACCGCGCGCTGCTGAACCGGTACGGCAAGCCGCTCGTCCTCGACGCGGCGCGGTTCGCCGAGAACGCGATGTTCGTGAAGATGCGCGAGCCCGGGCAGCAGCAGCGCACGATCGAGGAGATCGCGCGCGAGGCCTTCTCGCTCGCCGACGCCTGCCTCGTGTCGGCGAAGAAGGACGGCCTCTCGAACACCGGCGGCTTCATCGCGTTGCGCGACGACCGCTGGCTCGAGGCGGCGCGGAACCTCCTCATCCTCACCGAGGGGTTCCCGACGTACGGCGGGCTCGCGGGGCGCGATCTCGAGGCGCTCGCGGTCGGCCTGCGCGAGATCCTGCACGAGGACTACCTGCGGTACCGGCTCCGGACGGCGGAGTACATGGGCGAGAAGCTGCTCGCGGCGGGCGTCGCGATCGTGGAGCCGACCGGCGGGCACGCGGTCTACCTCGACGCCCGCGACTTCCTGCCGCACCTCGCGCCGGCCGACTATCCGGCGTGGGCCCTCTGCAACGCGCTCTATCTCGAGGGCGGCATCCGCGGCGTCGAGATCGGGTCGGTCATGTTCGGCAAGCGCCTCGACGACGGCACCGAGACGTACCACTCGATGGAGCTCGTGCGGCTCGCGTTCCCGCGGCGCGTGTACACGCAGAGTCACTTCGACTACGCGGCCGAGGTGATCTGCGAGCTGAAGCAGAAGGCGGCGACGGTGCGCGGCGTCCGCTTCGAGCGGCAGAGCCGCTACCTCCGCCACTTCACGGCGGAGATGCGCTGGGCGTGACGGTCGCGGCTCAGCGCCCCAGCATCCTGCGCTTCAGGTCGTCGTTCGGCGGCTTCGGGCCGAACCAGTTCATGAAGAGCGCGTCCGAGAAGTCCTTGCCCTCGACCGAGACCTTGTTGCCGCCGCTGCTCACGATCGTGCCGGTGCCGGGCACGTACGCGACCTCGAGGACCTGGCCCTCCTTGATCTCCTCGGGGATCGCTGTCGCGATGCGGTCGAGCTTCGCCGCGAAGGTCGCCGGCGCGTCGCGCCCGGTGTTCGCCTCGAAGCCCTCGCGGAACGCGTCCATGATCTGGCCCTTCGACACGCCGCGCAGGAACGTCATGCGGACCGCCTTCGGCGCGTCCTGCTTCACGACCTCCTCGGCGCTGTGCGTGGGGGCGGCGAGGTAGAGCGCGCCGACGTACACCTTCACGACGAACTTCTTCCGGATGCCCCAGCCGTTCAGCTTCAGCTCCTGCCCGCCCACCGTCGCCGTGTGCGGGATCTCCTTCCCCTCCGCCTTGTCCGCGGCCGCGGCCAGGACGAGGGAGGGCGTGGCGAGACCGAACGTCAGGGCGAGAGCGGCGAGCGCGCGCATGAGTCCTCCTGGAGCGGGATCGATTGGCAGAGCGGCAGCAATCTAACCTTTCGGGCGAGCGTCCGAGGTCCTTCGGATCGTGACGCCCCCTTTCGGGAGTCGCGCGTGACCACCCACGACGAAGAAGAGCCGGTGACGCTGCCCGTGGACGGAGTCCTCGACCTGCACACGTTCGCGCCGCGAGACGTACCCGACGTCGTCGCCGATTACCTGGACGCCTGCCGGGAGCGAGACGTGCTGCACGTCCGGATCATTCACGGCAAGGGGATCGGCGCGCTCCGCCGCACCGTCGAGGCGGTGCTGGCTCGGCGCGCCGACGTCGCCAGCTTCGCGCCGGCGGACGAGGCCGCCGGCGGCTGGGGCGCTACGCTCGTGACCTTGTCGCCGCGGACGTCGTCGCCGCGGACGTGAACCGCGGTCGCGTCACCTGCCGCGCTGCGCGCCGCGCGGCACCTGGTGCTGCGCGACGAACGGGTTCGACGGCTTGCCCGCGCGCGAGGGCGGGTGGGCCGGCTTCGCCTCCGCTCCCTCGTGGCCCGCCTCCGCCGGCGTCGCCGCTGCGCGCTTCACGGGCTTCCCGGACTTCTTGCGCTTCTTGCTGACTGGCATCCACCCAGTCTACGACCGACCCGGCGTAAACGAGAGGGTTTCGGCGCGTCCCGCGCGTGCGCATCGTTCGGGTATGGACCAGCGCAAGGACGAACGCCAGGAGCGGGGCTGAGGCGCCGTGGCGCTGCGGATAGAGGACTACGCGCTCCTGGGGGACACGCAATCGGCCGCGCTGGTGGGCAACGACGGCTCCGTCGACTGGCTCTGCTTTCCGCGCTTCGACTCCGACGCGTGCTTCGCCGCGCTGCTCGGCGGCGTCGAGCACGGTCGCTGGCTCCTCGCTCCGGCGGGTCCGGTGCGGCGCGTGCGCAGGGCGTACCGGGACGAGACGCTCGTCCTGGACACCGACTTCGAGGTGGACGGCGGCGTGCTGCGGGTCACCGACTGCATGCCGCCGAGGGGCGCCGAGCCCGACCTCGTGCGGGTCGCGGAGTGCACCGCCGGGCGCGTCGCGGTCCAGCTCGAGCTGCGGCCGCGCTTCGGCTACGGCGCGACCGCGCCGTGGATCATGCCGGGCCCGGGCGGCGCACGGATCATCGGCGGTCCGGACGCGCTGCGGCTCACCGGCGACGTCCCCGTGGAGCTCGAGCGCGAGCGCGTCACGGCGCGGTTCGAGCTCGACCGCGGCTCCCGCGCGGCGTTCGTGCTCGACTGGCACCCGTCGCACGAGAAGGCGCCGCCGGCGATCGACCCGGCGAGCGCCGTCCGTGGCGCCGAGGAGTACTGGCGCACGTGGTCGCAGCGGTGCCGCTACGAGGGGCGGTGGCGCGACGCGGTGATCCGCTCGATCATCACGCTCAAGGCGCTCACCTACGCGCCGACGGGCGGTCTCCTCGCGGCCGCGACGACGTCGCTCCCCGAGAAGATCGGCGGCGTCCGGAACTGGGACTACCGCTACTGCTGGGTCCGCGACGCGACCTTCACCCTCTACGCGCTGCTCGTGGCCGGGTACACCGACGAGGCCCGCGCCTGGCGGGACTGGCTCCTGCGCGCCGCCGCCGGTCACCCGTCCGAGCTGCAGATCATGTACGGCGTCGGAGGCGAGCGGCGCCTGCCGGAGCTCGAGCTGCCGTGGCTCCCCGGGTACGAGGGCTCACGCCCGGTGCGCATCGGCAACGCCGCCGCGGAGCAGCTGCAGCTCGACGTCATCGGCGAGCTCATGGACTGCCTGCACCAGGCGCGCCGCAGCGGCATCGACCCGACGCCGGCGGCGTGGGATCTGCAGCGGGCGCTGGTCGAGCACCTCGAGTCGACGTGGCAGGAGCCGGACGAGGGCATCTGGGAGGTGCGCTCCGGACGTCATCCCTTCACGCACTCGCGCGTGATGGCCTGGGTCGCCGTCGATCGCGCGGTGAGCGCGGTCGAGCGGCTCGGCATGGAGGGTCCGCTGGAGCGCTGGAAGGCGCTGCGCAACACCATTCACGACCAGGTCTGTCGGCAGGGCTTCGACGCGGATCGTGGCGCCTTCGTCCAGGCGTACGGCTCACGCGAGCTCGACGCGAGCCTGCTCATGATCCCCATGGTGGGGTTCCTGCCGCCGGACGATCCGCGCGTGCGCGGGACGGTGGAGGCGATCCAGCGCGAGCTGTGCGAGGGCGGCCTCGTGCTGCGCTACCGGTCCGAGAGCACCATGGACGGCCTGCCGCCCGGCGAGGGCGCGTTCCTGCCGTGCACGTTCTGGCTCGCGGACTGCCTCGCGCTGATGGGGCGGGTCGCGGAGGCGCGGGCGCTCGTGAAGAAGCTCCTCGCGCTCCGCAACGACGTGGGGCTGCTCTCGGAGGAGTACGACGTCCACTCGCGGCGGCTCGTCGGGAACTTCCCCCAGGCGTTCTCGCACGTCGCGCTGGTGAACGCCGTCCGCAACGTGTCGCGGCCGGGCGGCCCCGCCGAGGCGCGGCACCGCGAGTGAAGGCTTCCGAACGCGGTGAGCCCCGGCGCGGCGCGCGTTACGTTCCCGGCATGAGCGGCGACGCGCCAGGGCCCATCCGCGCTCCGCGAGGGACGGAGCGGTCCTGCAAGGGCTGGCACCAGGAAGCGGCCCTGCGGATGCTGATGAACAACCTCGATCCCGAGGTCGCCGAGCGCCCCGCGGACCTCGTCGTCTACGGCGGCGGCGGCAAGGCCGCGCGCGACTGGGTCTGCTTCCACGAGATCGTCGAGACGCTGCGCCGGCTCGAGGACGACGAGACGCTGCTCGTGCAGAGCGGGAAGCCGGTCGGCGTCTTCCGGACTCACGCCGACGCACCGCGGGTCCTCATCGCGAACGCGAACCTCGTGCCGCGCTGGGCGACCTGGGACGAGTTCCGGCGCCTCGACGCGCTCGGGCTCACGATGTACGGCCAGATGACGGCGGGCTCGTGGATCTACATCGGCTCGCAGGGGATCCTGCAGGGCACCTACGAGACGTTCGCCGCCTGCGCGCGGAAGCACTTCGGCGGCACGCTCGCCGGGCGCCTGGTCGTGACGGCGGGGCTGGGCGGCATGGGCGGAGCGCAGCCGCTCGCGGCGACGATGAACGGGGCGGCGTTCCTCGGCGTCGAGGTCGATCCCGCGCGCATCCGCCGCCGCGTCGAGACCGGCTACTGCGACGTCGCGAGCGAGCGGCTCGACGACGCGCTGGCGCTCGTCGAGCGCGCCCGCGCCGAGCGGCGGCCGCTCTCGGTCGGCCTCGTCGGGAACATCGCCGAGGTCCTGCCGGAGCTCGTGCGCCGCGGCGTCACGCCCGACGTCCTCACCGATCAGACCGCCGCGCACGACCTCCGCGTCGGGTACGTCCCCGCCGGGTTCTCGCTGGAGGCCGCGGCGGCAGCGCGCGAGCGCGACCCCGCCGGCTTCGAGGAGCGGGTGCTCGACTCGATGCAGGTGCACGTCGCCGCGATGCTCGAGCTGAAGCGCCGCGGCGCGATCGCGTTCGACTACGGCAACAACCTGCGCGGCCAGGTCGCGGACCGGCGCGGCATGCGCGAGGCGTTCGACATCCCGGGGTTCGTCCCCGAGTTCATCCGGCCGCTGTTCTGCAAGGGCGCGGGGCCGTTCCGCTGGGCGGCGCTGTCCGGCGATCCCGCGGACATCGCCGCGACCGACGAGGCCGTGCTGGAGACCTTCCCCTCGAACGAGCCGCTCGTGCGCTGGATCCGGGCGGCGCGCGAGAAGGTGAGGTTCCAGGGGTTGCCCGCCCGGATCTGCTGGCTCGAGCTGGGCGAGCGCGCCGAGATGGGGCTCCGCTTCAACCGGCTCGTCCGCGAGGGGAAGGTGAGAGCGCCGATCGTCATCGGGCGCGATCACCTCGACGCCGGCTCCGTCGCTTCGCCGAACCGCGAGACGGAGGGCATGAAGGACGGCTCCGACGCGATCGCCGACTGGCCGCTGCTGAACGCGCTCCTCAACACCGCCTGCGGCGCGAGCTGGGTGTCTATCCACCACGGCGGCGGCGTCGGCATCGGCTATTCCATCCACGCCGGGATGGTGACGGTCGCGGACGGCACCGACGCGGGCGACCGCAGGCTGACGCGGGTCCTCACCGCGGACCCCGGCACCGGCGTCATGCGGCACGCCGACGCGGGCTACGAGCTGGCGATCGAGACGGCTCGCGCGCGCGGGCTCGACCTCCCGATGATCGGATGAGCGCGTGCCCGTCCTGAGGAACATCGGCGTCCTCGCCGTCGGACCCGCGGCGGACCGCCCGGGAACGCTGCGCGAGGTGTCCGGCGCGGCGCTCGCGTGGACCGAGGGCGTCGTGCGCTGGGCCGGGCCCGATCACGAGCTGCCCGGCGAGTGGCGCCGCGAGGAGTCGTGGGACGCGGACGGACGGCTCGTCGTCCCCGGCCTCGTCGATTGCCACACCCACCTCGTCTTCGGCGGGTGGCGCACCGGCGAGCTCGAGCGGAGGCTGCGCGGCGACGGCTATCTCGACATCGCGCGAGAGGGCGGCGGCATCGCGGCGACCGTCGCGAGGACCCGCGCGCTCTCCGACGACGCGCTCGCCGCGCGCGGGCGCGGCTTCCTCGCGGAGATGGCGAAGCTCGGCGTCACGACGGTCGAGGCGAAGAGCGGATACGGCCTCGAGCACGACGAGGAGCTGCGGCTGCTCCGGATCCAGCGCCGGCTCGACCGCGAGGGGCCGCTGCGCGTCGTCTCGACCCTGCTCGCCCACGTGGTCCCGTCCGGCTGGCGCGCGCGCCGCGAAGAATACGTCGATCGCTTCGCGCGCGAGCTCGTGCCGCTCGCCGCCCGCGACCGGCTCGCGGACGCGTGCGACGTCTACGTGGACGACGGC
>DASSQI010000013.1:0-11233 GCA_035702585.1 Anaeromyxobacteraceae bacterium | reverse complement strand
GGGGCGGCCGGACCGCTTCCTCCACATCGTGCCGCTCCTCGGGACGCCGAACTGGCCCGCGTCGCTCCTGACGTGGGACGCGCTCGTCCTGAACGTCTACCTGCTCGTCAACGTCACCGTCGTGCTCCACATGCTCTACCGGGCGTTCCACGGTCGGGAGTACGACAAGCGCATCGTCGTCCCGCTCGTCCTCTTCTCGATCCCGATGGCGGTCGCCATCCACACCGTGACCGCGTTCCTCTTCAACGGGCTCGCGGCGCGGCCGTTCTGGAACGCGTCGATCCTCGCGCCGCGCTTCCTCGCGTCGGCGTTCTCCGCGGGGCCCGCGGTGATGCTCGTGCTGTTCCAGATCCTCCGGAGGACGGTCGGCTTCCCGATCAAGGACGAGGCGATCTGGAAGGTGTCGGAGCTCATGGCGTACGCCATGTTCCTGAACCTGTTCCTGCTCGGCGCGGAGATCTTCAAGGAGTACTACTCGGCGTCGGAGCACCTGCTCTACACGCAGTACGTCTGGAGCGGGATCGGGCAGCACAAGGCCCTCGTGCCGTTCGCCTGGTTCGGGCTGGCGTGCAGCGTCGTCGCGTTCCTGATCCTGCTCGTCCCGAGCACGCGGAAGCGCTTCGTCACCCTGAACCTCGGGTGCGTCCTCATCTGGATCGGCGTCTACATCGAGAAGGGGATGGCGCTCGTCATCCCCGGCATGACGCCCGACACGCTGGGTGAGATCTACGAGTACACGCCGAGCGCGACCGAGGTCGCGATCTCGGTGGGCGTCTTCGGCGTCGGGTTCCTCGTGTTCACGCTGCTCGTGAAGATCGCGGTCCCGATCCTCTACGGGACGTTCCGCGCGAGCCGGGCGGCGGAGCCGCAGGCCGGCAGGGTGGGGGCGCCCGCGGCGTAGCCCTGACTCAGCCGCCGCAGCGGTCCCACTCCTCAGCGCAGCCCTGACTCAGCCGCCCCAGCTGCCCCACTCCTCGGCGGTGTCGGGCGGCAGCGCGCCCTTGGTGCGCTCGGCCCATTCGACGACGTCCCAGCCGCGCCGCTCCGCGATGGTGCGGAACGGGGGCTTGGGGTTGATGACGACCGGGTTTCCGATCAGCTCGAAGAGCGGCGTGTCGGCGACGGAGTCGGAGTAGAGGAAGCTGCGCCCGAGGTCGAGATCGTACTGGGCGGCGATGCGCTCGATGACGGCGCGCTTCCCGTCGCGGAACACGACCGGCGGCACGATCTGATCCGTCGCCCTGCCGTCCACGATGCGCGTGCGCGTGCCGACGGCGACGTGCACCCGCAGGTGATGGGCGAGCTCGTCCACGATGTACTGCGGCGAGCCCGAGGCGAGGACGACGAGGTGTCCGGACAGGAGGTGCTTGCGGATCTGCCGCACGGCGCCGGTCGTGATCCGCTTCCGCAGGTGCTTCTCGAAGCACGCGTGCGCGTGCGCGCGGATCTCGTCGGCGCGCAGCCCCTGCTGGCAGCGCGATCCCACCTCGACCATGTCCTGCTCGGTGAGCCGCTTGCGCGCGTACTCGTAGATGATGCGCGGGATGCGCGAGCGCATGTCCGGGCGCATCGCCTTCTCGCTGTACAGGTACCAGGTGAAGATGGTGCCGGCGTTGCCGTCGAGGAGCGAGTCGTCGACGTCGAAGATCGCGGCCGTGCGTCCGAACGGGGTCACGCCCGGATCCTACCTCATGGCGCGCTCGAGCAGGACCGACCCCGCCCGGCTCGGCCGGGCCGGGGTCGCGCAGCTCCGGTCAGATCACGACTGCTTCGACTCGTCGCCGCCGCCCTCGGGCGCCGCGGACGGCGCCGCGCTCGGCTCGGTGGCCGGCTCGGGCGCACGCTCGGCCTGGGCCTCCGCCTGCTGCGGCGCGGCCTCGACGGGCCGCGACTCGGGCGCGGTCTCCACCGGAGCAGTCTCGACCGGCGCGCTCTCGGCGCGGGTCTCCGGTGCGGCCTCCGCCGGCGTCTCCGCCGGTCGGTCCGCGTCGGTGCCGCCCTCGAGCTTCGCGGCGAGCGCCGCGAACGGGTTGTGCGTGAGCGCCTTCTCCTTCGGGCGCGCCTGCGGACCCTTGTCGCCGGGGAGTCGCGGGCCCATGTAGCGCGGCTTGCGATCGCCGGGCCCGCCGGGCCCGCGGGGACCACGATCGCCGGGGCCGTGCCCCGGGCCGCCGCCGTGATGCGGCCGGTCTCCGCGCTCGGGCCGCTCGGGCCGCTCCGTCCTTTCGGCGCGCTCGGGGCGCGGCGGCGCCGCGTGACCTTCGCCACCCGGCGCGGCCGCAGCCTGGCCCTCCGCTGCTGCGGGGCGCGGCTGCTGCTCGCGCCGCTCCTGCGGCGGACGCTGCGGCTTCGGCTTCTTCTTCTGGCCGTCGCGCTGCTGCTGCGGCTGAGCGCCCGGGCCGGCCGCGCGCGGCACGTAGATCACCGGCGCCATCACCTCGGGAGCGGGACCGCGCTTCTCGGTCTGGACGGTCGGCAGCGTGCCGCGCCAGATGTGCTGCTCGTAGACGTTCTGCGAGTCGGTCCAGCGGCGCGTGCCACCCTCGCGGCCCATCAGGTTGAGCCAGGAGTTCACGCGGCTGTCGATCTCGTCGATCTCGTGCGTCAGCAGCGCCTCGAGGGTCGCGGGCTGCTTCGGGGAGCCGTACTCGAGCTTGCCGTGGTGAGCGAGCACGAGGTGGACGATGTGCTGCTCGAGGTCACGCGGGACGCCGTGGCGGCGCGCCTTGTCGTGGATCCACTGCGCCGTCATCACGTGATGACCGATGAGCCGGCCCTCGTCGCTGTACTCGACGTTCCGCTCGAACGTGAGCTCGCGGATCTTCCCGAGGTCGTGGAAGAACGCGCCGGCGACGAGGAGGTCGCGGTCGATCTGCGGGTAGTGATCGGACAGCCGGTGCGCGAGCTTCAGGCACGACACCGTGTGCTCGAGCAGGCCGCCGGGGTAGGCGTGGTGGACGTTCTTCGCGGCGGGCGCGCGACGCAGGCGTGAAGTGACGTCGTCGTCCTCGAGGAACGCGCGGATGAGCGTCTTCACGTTTGGATCGGCGATCACGTCGACGAGCTGGTGGAGCTCCTTCCAGAGCTGCTCGTCGGCGTCGCTGTAGCCCGTCTTCTCCGGCTTCTTCGGCTCGGGCGGCGGCACCCAGAGGAACTCCGCGGCGTCGAGCGTCGCGGGGTCCACCTTCGCGACCGTGTCGATGCGGAGCTGCGGGCGGCCCTGGAACGTGCCGACCTGGCCCTCGACCTCGACGTGGTCCTTCTCCTCGAAGGTGGCGCCGAGCTCCTCGACCTTGTCGAACGCGCGCGCCTCCAGCTCGCCGGTCTTGTCCTGGAACGTGACGGCCAGATAGCTCTTGCCGCTCTTCGCCGTAGGAACCGACTTGCGGGCGACGAGGAAGACGCTCTTCACCCGCTCGCCTTCCTTCACGTCCTTGACCCAGAGCTTGTCCATGGTGCGCGGAAGCTAGCCGATGGCGAGGCACGAGACAACGAGAACGGCAGCGGCCACCGGTACGGCTCAGGCACACCGGCCGCGGGCAACGCAGCGGCCGCGGCGACGCGGCGAGAGAGATCTTGGCCGGCGAGCCGCACCGGCGGACGGCTGCACCAGCAGGGTGCGCGGGATAGGATCTCGTCATGAAGATCCAGCCTGGGCGCGACGCCCTCATCGCGGTGGACATCCAGCACGACTTCCTCCCCGGCGGTGCGCTCGGTGTCGCCGACGGCGACGCGGTGATCGCGCCCGTCGCGCGGCTGGCGCGCCAGTTCGCGCAGGTCGGCCCGGTCGTCGCGACACAGGACTTCCATCCGCGCGGACACGTCTCGTTCGCGTCGTCGCACGCAGGCCGCAAGCCGTACGACGTCGTCGAGGTCCACCACGGCCGGCAGGAGCTGTGGCCGGATCACTGCGTGGCGGGCTCGCACGGCGCCGCGCTGCACCCCGACATGCCCGACGAGGCGATCAGCCTGCTGTTGCGGAAGGGCACCCACCGGAACGTCGACTCGTACAGCGCCTTCGAGGAGAACGTCGGGCCCGACGGCAAGCGGCTCACGACCGGGCTCGGGGCGTGGCTGCGCGCGCGCGGCGTGGAGCGCGTCTTCATCTGCGGGCTCGCACGCGACTTCTGCGTGAAGTGGTCCGCGCTCGACGGCACCGCCGAGGGGTTCGAGATGTGGGTCGTGGACGACGCGACGCGCGCGGTGTTCCCGGACCGGCGCGCCGACGTCGACGCGGAGCTCGACGCCGCTGGCGTCCGGCGGATCCGGAGCAGCGAGATGCTGCGGGAGTGATCCGAGGCGAGTCGGTAGAACATCCAGCGCAGCGCCAGGCGAGCGGCGTCTCTGCGGCCCGTCCCCATGAAGAGGCCTGATCGGCGGCACAGGCCGTGAAGCCGCGGGGTGAGGTATCATCGCTCGTGCAGCGCTTGCGCACTGCCGGATCCCGATCCCCCCGCCGGGTTCCTTCAGCGTAGACGGAGGTCGCGATGCCCTCGATCCGCCGGATTCTCGTCCCCGTGGACTTCTCCAGGTGCTCCCGCGCCGCGCTCGACTACGCGATCGATTTCGCGGCCGCGGTCAAGGCGACGGTAGAGGTCCTGTACGTGTGGGAGCCGAACGGCTACGCGGGCGAGGGTGCCCTGTCGCTGGTCCCGCCGCCGCGCGGACAGAAGTGGGACGAGACGCGCCTGCAGATGCGGCGCGAGCTGGACGCGTTCCTCGGGCCGCAACGCGAGCACCTGCGCGACGTTCGCATCGAGGCGGGCACGCCCGGCGACGTCATCACCGACACCGCGCGGGAGGGTGAGTACGACCTCGTCATCATGGGCTCGCACGGCCGCACCGGAGTGGCGCGCCTGCTGGTCGGCAGCGTCGCCGAATCGGTCATGCGGAAGTCGCAGGTGCCGGTGCTGACGCTGAAGCTGCCGGTGAAGCAGCCCAGGGAGAGCATCCCGCTGTAGCCGTCGAGCCGCCTTCGGCGGCGAGACCTCTGGATTCGCGAGCCGCCGGAGGCGGCGGGGCGCCGAGTCTCGCGAGCAGCGGAGCCCGAAGCCCAGCCCCCGTCGCGGCGGCGAGGTGGCTCACCGATCCACCCCTGCGTACCCGCCCGCTTCACGGACCGGCTTCGAACCGTACGCGGGCTCGCCAGTCCAGAAGTCTCGCGGCTGACGCCGCTCGACGGTGAGGTCTCGCCGTTTCGCGCGGCCGCTACCGCCAGACGCAAGGGGTGCGCGCTAGCGCGCACCCTGCGCAAGAACAGAGACATACATCTGGATTTCGCTCGGTTTTTCCTGGGCACGGCTTGTGTAAGAGGTTCGATCGAGCGCGGCGCCGCCGCCAGGAAAGGGTTGGACGAGAGGGATGAGTCGGATCGATCAGGAAGCGCGGAATCTCCTCATGAGAAGACGGGAGATGATCTGCCGCAACCTCGTCGAGGCGCAGCGCCCCGATCCCTCCGCGAGCTGGCGCGACTGGGAGAGCACCCCCTCGCCGCTCTCCGAGAGCGAGCGTCGCGAGCTGGACGACATCGAGCACGCGCTCCGTCGAATCGAGGCGGGCCACTACGGGATGTGTTTGTCGTGCGGCGGTCCGCTCGGCATGCAGCGGCTCCGCGCCATCCCCGAGGCGCGCTACTGCCTCACCTGCAGCGGCCAGCGCGAAACCGTGTAGTAGAGCCTTTGCTGTCGAGCGGCGTCAGCCGCGAGACTTACGGTCGCCGCGAAGCGGCGAGACCTTCGGGCCTGGCGAGCCGCCCCAGGCGGGGTCGACTATGGTGTCCACCGTGTCCAACGAGAAGGTCTCGCCGCTGACGCGGCCCGACGTGCTGGCGTACGCGCTCGGCGACGCGCTGTATCTGAACGTGACGAGCTCCTGCACGCTGGGGTGCGTCTTCTGTCCGAAGATCCGCGACGGCGACTGGGTCGTCGGCGGCTTCGACCTGCGCCTCCGCCGGAACCCCGACGTCGAGGAGGTCTGGCGCGCCGCGCTCGAGGCGGGCCTCGCGAACCGGCCGGAGGTGGTCTTCACAGGGCTCGGCGAGCCGACGCGCCGCCTCACGGTCGTGCTCGAGATCGCGCGCCGCCTCAAGGCCGCGGGCGTCGCGCGCATACGCCTCGACACGGACGGGCTGGCGAGCCTCCGCGAGGGAAGGGACGTCGTCCCCGAGCTCGCGGCCGCCGGCATCGACGCCCTGAGCGTGTCGCTGAACGCCGCCGACGGGGAGACGTACGCGAAGATCTGCCCGAGCTCCTATGGCGCGGCGGCCTGGAACGCGGTCCGGGAGTTCATCCGCAGCGCGGTGCGTCACGTCCCGGACGTGGCCGCGAGCTGCGTCGCGCTCCCCGGGCTGTCCGAGTCCGACTGCCGGACGGAGGCCGAGGCGCTCGGCGCCCGCTTCCGCTGGCGACCGTACGATCGGTTGGGGCGGGTAGAGGGGGTCTGAGGCCCTCGGCGCACGGGACCGACCAAAGGGCCGATGCGCCAGAAAAGTCTCGTCGCTTCGCGGCTCGACGGCAGGTCTCGCCGCGAGCGCGGCTCGAGCGTTGGGGACCCGCCCGCTGCGCGGGCTCGCCGGGCCAGAGGTCGCGCCCCGCAGGCGGCTCGACGGCCAAGTCTCGCCGCCGAAGGCGGCTCGACGGTTGTTGGGACTGACTTTGCGTCCAAAATGGTTTATGGGACGCACCGCATGCGCCGCTGCGCAGGTTATGCGCGCGGCATGCGTCGAAAGGTAGGGCATGAGCGTCAAGAGCGGTATCCGGGGCGGCAAGGAGCGGATTCTCGTCGTCGATGACGAGCAGAACGCGCGTGTGGCGCTGCGCGAGCTGCTCACCGATGAGGGTTACGAGGTCGAGGAGGCTGCCGACGGTGAAGAGGCGCTCCAGCGCCTCGCGACGTTCGCGCCCGCCGCGGTGCTGGCCGACGTGCGGATGCCGCGCATGGACGGCATCACCCTCCTCAGGCAGGCCCGCGAGCAGGCTGGATCCGACGCGGTCTTCGTCATGATGACCGCGTTCGCCAGCATCGAGGCCGCGGTCGAGGCGATGCGCGCCGGCGCCGAGAACTACCTCGTCAAGCCGCTCGACATGAACGCGGTCCTGGTCGTGCTCGAGAAGGCGCTCGAGAAGCTGCGCCTGCAGCGCGACACCCAGAACCTCCGCGAGCGCGTCCGCGAGCGCTACCGGTTCCACAACATCGTCGGCGACGCGCCGGAGCTGCAGGCCGTCTACGAGGTCGTGAAGCGCGCCGCCCCCACGCGCGCCACCGTCCTCATCCTCGGCGAGTCGGGCACCGGCAAGGAGCTCATCGCGCAGGCGCTCCACGAGGAGTCGCCGCGCAGCGACAAGCCGTTCATCAAGGTGAACTGCGCCGCGCTGTCCGAGACGCTCCTCGAGAGCGAGCTGTTCGGCCACGAGAAGGGGTCGTTCACCGGCGCCCTGGGCCGCAAGGAGGGCCGCTTCGAGCTGGCCGACGGCGGCACGCTGTTCCTCGACGAGATCGGCGACATCTCGCCCTCGATCCAGATCAAGCTCCTGCGCGTCCTCCAGCAGAAGGAGTTCGAGCGCGTCGGCGGGACGCAGACCCTCAAGGTCGACGTCCGCCTCGTCGCCGCCACGAACCGCGATCTCTCCGCCGAGGTGAAGAGCGGCAAGTTCCGCGAGGACCTCTACTACCGCCTGAACGTCGTCGCGGTGACGTTGCCGCCGCTGCGCTCGCGCAAGGGGGACATCCCCGCGCTCGTCGCGCACTTCATCGAGAAGTACTCGAAGGCGTACGGCAAGGAGGTGACCGGCCTCGCGCCGGGCACGCTCAACGCGCTGCTGTCTCACGACTGGCCCGGCAACGTCCGCGAGCTGGAGAACGTCATCGAGCGCGCCGTCGTGCTCTGTAAGGCGACGCAGCTCACCGCCGAGGACCTGCCGCCGACGCTGCGCGGCCCGCGCCCGCGCGAGCGGCAGCCGGGTGCCCTCATCCCCGGCGCGACCCTGTTCGAGATCGAGCGCGAGGCCATCCTGCGCACGCTCGAGCAGTGCAACGGCTCCACCGCGCGCGCCGCCGAGATCCTCGACATCAGCGTCCGGAAGATCCAGTACCGCCTGAAGGAGTACGCGCAGTCGAACGGGAACGGGGGGCCCAGCAGCTCCGAGTCTCGCGACGACGACGGCGATCTCGGGATGGCGGGCTCGACGGGTGGCGGGTTCGGTCAGAAGGGCGAAGGGCTGGAGTGAGGAGCTGACGCCGAAGGGGCGTTGACGCGAGCAGCAGCTGACGCAAAGCAACATGCACGAAGCAGCACCTCACGCCGATCAGCACGCGACGCCGATCAGCACCTGACGCCGATCAGCACCTGACGCCGAGGAGCGACCATGTCCGAAGACATCACGCGGAGCATCGTCCAGACCTCAGCCGACGCGATCCTCAGCTGCGACGCCGAGGGCGTGATCCGGCTGTGGAACTCCGGCGCCGAGCGGATCTTCGGGTTCACCGCCGAGGAGGCCATCGGCAAGTCCCTCGACATCATCGTGCCCGAGCGGCTGCGCGCACGTCACTGGGACGGCTGGAAGCACGCGCTCGCGGTCGGGAAGAGCCGCTACGGCGCGGGTGAGCTGCTCGCGGTGCCGGCGATCCGGAAGGACGGATCGACGCTCTCGATCGAGTTCACGATCGGGATGATCAAGGACGCGAGCGGCGGCGTCACCGCCGTCGCGGCGATCATCCGCGACGTCACGGCGCGCTGGCAGAAGGAGAAGGAGCTCCGCGCGCGGCTGAAGGAGCTCGAAGCCCGCGCGGTGGCGGCCACGTAGGGTCAGCGCGCGCGCGGCAAACGTAAGGCGAAGCGCGCGCCGCCGGTGCCTGGCGCGTCCTCGACCGTGATCGCGCCCCCGTGCTGCGTCACGATCGCGTGCACGATCGACAGCCCGAGGCCGGAGCCGGACGCCTTCGTCGTGAAGAACGGCTCGAAGATGCGGTCGCGATCCTCGACCGGGACGCCGGGTCCCGAGTCGTCCATGTAGATCGCGACCTCGTTCGCGTCCGGCTTCTCGAGCGCGCAGCCGAGGCGCACGCGGCCGCCGCGGCCGGCCGCGTCGAGCGCGTTGAGCGCGAGGTTCATGACGACCTGGCGGAGCCGCTCCTCGTCGCCGGCGACTTCCGGCAGCCCCGGGGTGAAGCCGCGCTCGAACCCGATCTCGCGGCGCTCGGCCTCGCCCTCGAGGAGGTCGGCGACGCGCGTGAGCACCGCCGCGACGTCCACCGGCTTCGGCACGAAGACGCGCGGCCGCGCGAACTGGAGGAAGTCCTCGAGGATGTGGTCGAGGCGCCGGATCTCGTCGCGCACGAGGTGCAGCGGCTCGATGAGCGCCGACTGCTGGTCCTTCGGGAGCTTCTGCAGCCTGCGCTCGAGCACGGTGAGCTGGAGCGCGGCGGCGTTGAGCGGATTCCGGATCTCGTGCGAGAGGCCGGCCGTCATGGTGCCGACCGCCGCGAGCTTCTCGACCCGCTGCGCCCGCCGCGCGAGCTCCCGCTTCTCGGCGTGGAGGCGCACCTGGCGCATCGCCTGCTCGACGGTGACGAGCAGCTCCTGCGTCGCGCAGGGCTTCACGAGGTACGCGCAGGCGCCGGCGCGCACCGCCGCGACCGCGGACTCGAGCGTGGCGAACCCGGTGAGGAGCACCACCTCGCCCTCCGGCGACGCCTCCTTGAGCTGCGGCGCGAGCGTGGTGCCGTCCCCGTCGGGGAGCTTCAGGTCCACCAGCGCGACGTCGAAGCCGTCCTTCGCGCCTTCCAGCGCCTCGGCGCAGGTGTTGAAGCCGCGGACGGCGTAGCCGGCCTCCTCGAGGATCTCCGAGAGGTTCTCCACGAGCGACTGGTTGTCGTCGACGATGAGGAGCCGCGGTACGCGAGTGGCGAGGGCGAGTGCGCTCATGAAGTCATGCGGTCGAGGTGCCGCGCGTGGAGCCGCTCCACGGCCGCGACGAGCTCGCGGGTGTCGAAGGGTTTCGAGAAGAGCGCCTCGCAGGGCACTGGCGGAGGATCGTGGTAGCCGGTCACGACGAGCATCGGCAGGCCCGGGTACTTCTCGGCGAGCCGGCGCATCGCCTCGCCGTGCGGCCCGCCGGGAACGTGCAGGTCCACGAGGGCCGCGAACGGCCGCACCGGGCCGAGCCGCTCGGTCTCGAGCACCGACGCCGCGGCGACGGAGCCGAAGCCGTGCGTCCTCAACGCCTCCGAGAGGTTGTCGGAGAGGTGCTCGTCGTCCTCGATGATCACGGCGAGTCCCTCCCGCCGCGCGGATCCGATGAGCTCGATGAGCCGATCGATCGGGACCGGCTTCGGCAGCACCGCGAGGAGTCCCTCGCGCCGCGCCGACGCGAGGTCGTCGTCGCCCACGTGCGCGGTGACCACGATCGCGGCGATGCCCGGGTCGATGCGACGCACGCGGTGCACGAGCTCGGCGCCGCCCATGAACGGCATGCGCATGTCGCTGACGAGGCAGTCGAAGCGGTGGCGCTCGGCGACCTCGAGCGCCTCGACGCCGCTCTCTGCGATGACCACGTCGCCGCCGAGATCGCGGACGATCTCGCCGAGGTTCTCGGCGAAGGGTCGGTTGTCGTCCACGATCAGGTATCGGCGCACGGAGAGCCCCTCACACCGGCAGCCGGACCGTGAACCTCGCCCCGCCGGCCGCGGCTCGATCGTAGTCGACCTTGCCGCCGTGGCGCTCGACGATCCGCTTCACGATCGCGAGCCCGAGGCCGATGCCGCGGGCCTTCGTGGTGATGAGCGGCTCGAACAGCCGGCGAGCGGTGGCGGGATCGACGCCCGGGCCGGTGTCCTCGATCGCGACCTCGACCGTCGCGTCGTTGCGCGCGGCGTGCACGTAGACGGCGCCACGCGGCGAGGCGGCCTGCACGGCGTTGTCGAGGAGGTTCACGAACACCTGGCGCAGCTGCGAACGATCGCCGCTGACCTCGATGCCGTCGAGCCCGTCTCGCTCGACGCTCACCTCGGAGGGGAGCCGCAGCGACTCCGCGGCGCTCGCGATGACCTCTCCCAGCGCGACGCGATCGCGCGACAGCGGCCGGTCGCGGATCATGTCGAGGAGGTTGCCGATGATCCCGTTCGCGACGTTGAGCTGTTCGCCGATCCGATCGATGTGCTTGCGGGCGCGCTCGTCCTCGCCGATGCGGTTGCGCAGGATGTAGAGCGAGGTCTCGATGACGCCGAGCGGGTTCCG
>DASSQI010000012.1:0-5042 GCA_035702585.1 Anaeromyxobacteraceae bacterium | reverse complement strand
GACCACGACGTCGACGTCGGTGACGTGATCGGCGGCGTGCCCGCGGAAGATCGTCCCGCCGAGCTCCGCGAGGCGCCGGGTGATGTCGCTCTCCTTGAGGTCCGAGCCCGACACCTTGTAGCCGAGGTTGAGGAGCACCTCGGCGATGCCGCTCATGCCGATTCCACCGACTCCGACGAAGTGGATCCGGGCGCGTCTGCTTCGAAACAGGCTCATCGGGGCGTACCCTACGATCCGCCGGCGGGCGGGGGAAGGGCAGGGCGTACCGGCTTGAAATCCGGGCCGCGGAGGCGCCCGTGGCGCGACCCCCAGCGGCGCTCGACCAGCTCCGCGCAGACGTCGGTGATCTCCTTCGCCGCCTGCGGGCTGCCGAGCTTCGCCGCGGCGCGGGCCATCTGCTCCCGCCGCGCCGGGTCCCCGAGGATGGCGCGGATCTCGCGAGCGAGCACCTCGCCGGTGAGGTCCCGCTCCTCGATCATCACGGCGGCGCCCGCGTCGACGAGGCTCTTCGCGTTCATGACCTGGTGGTTGTCGGCCGCCGCCGGGAAGGGGATCAGGATCGAGGGCTTCCGGCAGACGGTGAGCTCCGCGAGCGTCGTCGCCCCCGCGCGGCAGACCACGAGGTCCGACGCGGCGTACACGGCGCTCATGTCGGTGATGAACTCGCGGACGTCGGGCGTGAACCCGACCGCGAGGTAGCCCTTCTCGACCTGCTCGCGGTCACGCGCGCCGGTCTGGTGCGTGATGACGATGCGGTCCCGCAGGTCGGGGAGGTGCGGCAGCGCCTCGATGACGCGCATGTTGAGCGCGTGGGCTCCCTGCGAGCCGCCGAAGACGAGCAGGCGCTGGCGATCGTGCGCCGACGACGGGTACATGAAGTTCTCGAGCAGCTGCCGGCGGATCGGGTTGCCGAGCTGGAAGACCTTCCTGCCGCCGAAGTAGCGGGCTGCCTCCGGGAACGCGGTGAAGGCGGCCTTCACGAACTTGCCGAGCACGCGGTTCGTGAACCCGGCGACGGCGTTCTGCTCCTGGACCGCGGTGGGGATGCCGAGCATCCACGCCGCGAGCACCACCGGCCCCGACGCGTACCCGCCGACGCCGATCACGACGTCCGGCTTCCAGCGCTGGAGCACGCGCACGCACTGGACGAACGCGCGCGGGAGGAGGAGCAGGTTCGAGAGCGTCGAGAGGCCCTTGCCCTTGAGGCCCTTCACGTCGATGAGCTCGATGGGGTATCCGGCCGCGGGCACGACCTTCGCCTCGAGGCCGCGAGACGTCCCGACGAACACGACGTCGTTGTCGGGGTGGCGCGTCACGACCTCCTCGGCGAGCGCCACGCCGGGGAACACGTGTCCACCCGTCCCGCCGCCGGCGATCAACACTCTCACCGCGCCACCTCCGCTCCCGGCTCCGTACGGACTGCATGGTCCGGCTCCCTGAGGAAGCCGCCCCGCGCGCCGCTCACCGCGAGCAGGACGCCGGTCGCGGCGAGCAGCGTGATGAGGGAGCTGCCGCCGTAGGAGACGAAAGGTAGCGTGAGGCCCTTGGTCGGCAACAGCACCAGCACGACCGAGAGGTTCAGCAGCGCCTGCACCCCGACGAGGGAGGAGATCCCGAGCGCGACCCAGCAGGAGAACGGGTCGGCGGCGCGGAACGCGGCGCGCAGGCCCCGCCAGACGAAGAGCGCGTACAGGGTGACGAGCAGCGCCATCCCGACGAGCCCCGTCTCCTCCGCGACGACCGCCCCGATGAAGTCGGTGTGCGCGGCCGGGAGGTAGAACAGCTTGCCCTTGCCCTGGCCGAGGCCCTGGCCGAACCAGCCGCCGTTCCCGATGCCGAGCAGCGACTCCACCATCTGGAAGCCGGCCCCCTCGCGATAGTCGAACGGGTTCTTCCAGGCCTCGATGCGGCGGACGCGGTAGTCGTTCCCGGCGATCGCCCACCACGCGAACGGCGCCGCGAGGAGCGCCATCCCGGCGAGGTGGGTGACGCGGACGCCCGCGGAGAACAGCACGATCGCGAGGACCAGGCCCAGCACGACGCAGCTGCCGAAGTCCTTCTCGAGGAGGCAGAGCGCCATGAGGACGCCCGCGACGACGACGTGCGGCGCGACGCCGACCTTCAGCGTCTTGAGCTGCTCCGGGTTCTTGCGCGACAGCGACCGCGCGAGGAACAGGACGAGCGCGATCTTCGCCGCCTCGGCGGGCTGGAACGAGATGAAGCCGAGGTCGATCCACCGCCGCGCCCCGCCCGCCTTGCGGCCGATGCCGGGGATGAGGACGAGCACGAGCGCGATGAGCGTGACGACGAGCAGCGGGTACGCGAGCTTCGCGACGCGCGCGGGCCCGAGCCGCAGCGCGACGACGAGGAGCACCAGCCCGATGCCGGCCGCGACGAGCTGGCGCACGAGGAAGTGGAACTGGTCGTGGAGCTGCTTGTCCGCCACCACCGCGCTCGCGGAGTACACCATGACGGCGCCGATGGCGGTGAGCGAGAGCGCCGACAGGAGCAGGAGCGGGTCGAAGTGCGCGCTCGCTCGCGGTGGCGCCGGGTTCATCGCAGCTCCCCGACGAGCCGGCGGAACGCCTCGCCGCGCTCCTCGTAGTTCTTGAACTGGTCGTAGCTCGAGCAGGCGGGCGAGAGCAGGACGACGTCGCCGGGTCCGCTGAGCGCGGCGGCGCGCCGGACCGCCTCGGCGAGCGTTCCCGCGCCCTCCGTGGGGCACGCGTCCCCGAGCTCGCGCTCGATCGCGGGGGCGTCCTCGCCGATCGTGAGCAGCGCCTTCACGCGGTTCGCGAACAGCGGCCGCAGCGGCGCGTACGGCGCCTTCTTGCCGCGGCCGCCCATGACGAGCACGACGTGCGCGCGATCGGACGGGAACGCCTGCAGCGCGACCTGCGTCGAGTCGACGTTCGTGCCCTTCGAGTCGTTCACCCACTCGACGCCGCCGCGCTCCGAGACGACCTCGAGCCGGTGCGGCAGCCCCGGGAACTCGTCCAGGCCGGCCTGGATGCGCTCGGGCGGCACGCCGAGGAGGCGCGCGCAGAGCACCGCAGCCATGGCGTTCTCGCGGTTGTGGCGGCCGCGCAGCGCACGCGTGCCGAGCCGGTACGTCTCCGCGGCGCCGCCGGGGCGCGCGACGACGACCTCGCCCGACGAGCCGTCGCCCGGGCAGCGCGCCGCGGCCGTCGCCGGATCGCCGAAGCCGAAAGTCCAGCGGCTCGCGCGCGAGGCGCCGGCCATCGCCATCGCCCTCGCGTCGCGCGCGTTCGCGACGGCGCGGTCGCCGGGCTGCTGGTTCGAGAACAGGCGCGCCTTCGCCGCCGCGTACTCCTCGACGTCGCGGTAGCGATCGAGGTGGTCGGGCGTGACGTTCAGGATCGCCGCCACGCTCGGGCGGAAGCGGTCGATCCCCTCGAGCTGGAACGAGGAGAGCTCGAGGACCGCGACGTCCACCGCGCGCCCGGAGAGGACGAGCTCGCACGCGGGCGTGCCGAGGTTCCCCCCGACGAACGCCCGGCGGTCCTGCTGGAACAGCGCGCCGGTGAGCGCGGTCGTCGTGCTCTTGCCGTTCGTCCCGGTGATGCCGACGAACGGCAGCCGCGCGTGCGCGAGGAAGCGCCACGCGAGCTCCACCTCGCCGAGCACGGGCACGCCCTGGCGGCGCGCCGCGGCGATCTCCGGCAGCGCGAGCGGCACCCCGGGCGACACGACGACGAGGTCGGCGCTCGTGAAGTCGCCCTCGTCGTGGCCGCCGAGCGCGAGCTGGACGCCGCTCCCGAGCGCCTCGATCTGCGCGTGCAGCTCGGTCGCGGCGCGGCGGTCCGTGACCGTGACCCGAGCTCCCCGCGCGTGGAGGAGCTTCGCCGCCGAGACCCCGCTCTTGGCGAGGCCGACCACCAGCGCGCGCTGTCCGCGGACGTCGAAGGCCATCGCGCCGTTCACCTGAGCTTCAGCGATGCGAGCGCGACGAGCGCCAGCATGATCGAGATGATCCAGAACCTGACGATGATCTTCGGCTCGGCCCAGCCCTTCAGCTCGTAGTGGTGGTGGATCGGAGCCATCTTGAAGACCCGCTTCCCGGTCCAGCGGTAGCTCGTCACCTGGACGATGACGCTCACCGTCTCGGTGAGGAACACGCCGTGGAGGATCGCGCTCGCCACCTCGTTCTTCGTGAGCACGGCGAGCATGCCGAGCGCGCCGCCGATCGCGAGCGAGCCGACGTCCCCCATGAACACCGACGCTGGATAGGTGTTGTACCAGAGGAAGGCGATGCCCGCCCCGACCAGCGCCGCGCAGAAGACGCCCAGCTCGGCCGCCCCGGGGATGATCGGGATCTGGAGGTAGGCCGCGAGGGAGAACCCCGCGATCGTGGTGCCCGCGACGTACGACAGGATGAGGAACGTCGACGCCGAGATGATCGTCGGGCCGATCGCCAGCCCGTCGAGGCCGTCCGTGAGGTTCACGGCGTGGCTCGTGCCGAGGATCACGAACACCATGAACGGCAGGTACAGCCACCCGAGGGACGGCTCGAAGATGCGCGTCGAGACGAACGGCAGCGTGAGGTGCAGGTCCTGGTAGCTGCCGACGCGGAGCCAGGGGAAGGCGCCCACCGTGCGGAAGTGGAGGTCGGTGAGCACGAAGTAGAAGACGCCGAGGATGACGAGCGTCTGCCAGACGAGCTTCTTCTTCCCGGCGAGGCCCTTCGAGTTCCGCTTCGAGATCTTGAGGTAGTCGTCCCAGAAGCCGATCGCGCCGAACGCGACGGTCGTGACGAGCACCGCCCAGACGAGGCGGTTCCCGAGGTCGGCGAACAGCAGCGTCGACATCACGAGGCAGAACAGGATGAGCGCGCCGCCCATCGACGGCGTCCCGACCTTCCGCTTGTGCGTGTCGGGCGTGTCGTCGCGGACGTTCGACGCGCCGTACTGGATCTCCCGCATCCGCTCGATGAAGAGCGGCCCGAGCAGGAGCCCGAGGAGGAGGGCCGTGAACCCGGCGGCGATGATCCGGAAGGAGGGGTAGCGGAGGACGTTGAAGAG
>DASSQI010000011.1:0-8706 GCA_035702585.1 Anaeromyxobacteraceae bacterium | reverse complement strand
GGCGCGGAGCAGGTCTTCGGCGAGCACCACCTCGACCGGAACCGGCGCGCGCGCCACGATCGGGCCGAGGCCCTGGGTCGCGTGCTCGCCAGGATCGGTGCCGGTGCTCGAAGGAGGGCGCCCATCCGCGCCCTGAGCCCGCAGCAGGTCGCGACGCCGGACGCCGTACCAGGCGGCGCCTCCCGCTGCCGCCGCGGCCGCGGCGAACGGCGCGGCGGGCAGCCCCGGCGCGAGCGCGAGCACTCCGAGCAGCGTGGCCGCCGCGGCGAGGGCGCGCGGCTCGGCGAGGAGCTGCCGAGCGATGTCTCCGCCCAGCGAGCCGCCCTCGTCCTCGGCGGCCACCCGCGTCACCGCGACGCCGGCCGCGATCGCGAGCAGCAGCGCCGGGATCTGTGACGCGAGCCCGTCGCCGATCGCGAGGAGCGCGTAGCGCGCCAGCGCGTCCCCGGCCTCCATCCCGCGCAGCGATCCCGCGACGGTGCCGCCGCAGACGTTCACGAGCACGATGAGGATCCCGGCGAACGCGTCGCCCTTCACGAACTTGAGCGCGCCGTCCATCGCGCCGTAGAGCTGGCTCTCGCGCTCGAGCGCGCGGCGCCGCGCTCGCGCGGTGCCCTGGTCGATGGCGCCTGCGCGCAGGTCGGCGTCGATGGACATCTGCTTGCCCGGGAGCGCGTCGAGCGTGAAGCGGGCGGCGACCTCGGCGACCCGCTCCGAGCCCTTCGCGACGACGAGGATCTGCACGACGGCGAGGATCGCGAACACCACCACCCCGATGACGGTGCTCCCGTCGACGACCACCCGCCCGAGCGCCTCGATGACGCGCCCGGCGTCGCCGCGCGCGAGCACGAGCCGCGTCGAGCTCACGTTGAGCGCGAGGCGGAGCAGCGTCGTGAAGAGGAGCAGCGTCGGGAAGCTCGCGAAGCGGAGGGCGTCGCGCGCGAAGAGGGTGACGAGGAGGATCGCGGCCGAGAGGCCCAGGTTGAGCGCGATCCCGACGTCGAGCAGCGCCGCCGGGAGCGGCGCGAACAGCAGCGCCACGACCGCGAGCACCGCCGCCGCGAAGCCGAGATCGGATGCCCCGCGGACGCGCGAGAGGAGTGCGTGGACGTTCATGGGCGATCTTCCTGGGAGAGGCCGTGCACGTGGATCAGCACCGCCGCGGCTGCGTGGTACAGCTCCTCGGGGATCTCGTCGCCGACCTCGGCGAGCCGGAACAGCGCGCGCGCGAGCGCCACGTCCTTCACGATCGGGACCGCCGCGCGCAGCGCGTCGACGCGGATGCGGCGCGCCTGCTCGCCGGAGCCCTTCGCGAGGACGACGGGTGCGTCGTCGCTCCCGGGTTCGTGGTGGAGGGCGACCGCGATGTGAGTGGGGTTCACGACGACGCACGTCGCGCGCGCGGCCGGCGCGGCGCTGGCGATGGACCGGTGCGCGCGGCGCCGCTCGGCCTTGTGCTGAGGATCCCCGTCCTGCTCCTTCTGCTCGCGGCGAATCTCGTCGGGCGTCATCCGGAGCGAGCGTTCGTGACGCCTGCGCGCGAGGAGGAGGTCCCCGACGCCGAACACCGCGAGGAGGCCGCAGAGGCGGAACGCGAGCGGCCCGATCGCGGCAGGAACCGCGGGGACCAGCGCCGCGGGCGAGCAGCCCTGCGCGAGCGCCGCCGATGCGCGACCCAGCTCGTCGCGCTGCGTCCAGGCGAGCAGCGCGATCGCGACGACCTTGCAGATCCCCAGCGCGCCGACCGCGAGCTGGGACGTCGAGAACAGGCGGCGCATCCCGGCGACCGGCGAGACGCGGCTCCAGCGGACCGCCACGGCCTTGGGCGCGAACAGCGCCCGCGTCTGCAGGGCGCCGCAGGCGCAGGCGGCGATCGCGGCCCCAGCGAGCGGCGCGAGCGCGCTCCCGGCGAGCTGCTGCGTGGCCATGAGGAGCGCTGCGTCCGGAGCGAGGTCGCCGCGCGGCGCAGCGGCGAGCATGCCGCGCAGGTGGGCGGCGAGCTTCGCGACGACGCTCGGGCCGGTGAGCGCGATCGCGATGAGGCCGGCGACGAGCGCCGCGGCCGAGGTGAGCTCGCGACTGGTCGCGATCTCGCCCCGGCGCCGCGCGTCCTGGAGGCGCTTCGGCGTGGGCTTCTCGGTGGGCGTGCCGCTCACGGCGCACCCCGGCTGCAGAGGCGCACGAGACCCGCGGACGTCGCGACCGTCGCAGTGAGCTTCCCCGCGAGGAGCGCGACCGGCAGCGCGACGGCGAGCGTCCCCACGGCGGCACGCGCGGGCTGCGCGATCGACGGAACACCCAGGAGCGGCGACAGCCGCGCGGCTGCCGTGACAGCGAGATCCGCGGCGACGAGGCCGGCGGCCGCCGGCGCGCCGATCGCGACCGCGCAGGCGAGGATCTCGGCGCCGCCGGTGAGCACGGCCTCGACGCCGGCGCTCGCGAGCGGCGCGCCTACCGGTGCCGCATGGAAGGTGCCGAGCAGCGCGCTCACGACGAG
Source organism: Anaeromyxobacteraceae bacterium (assembly GCA_035702585.1). Classification (GTDB taxonomy): domain Bacteria; phylum Myxococcota; class Myxococcia; order Myxococcales; family Anaeromyxobacteraceae; genus DASSQI01. The sequence goes on along the minus strand of DASSQI010000011.1, from coordinate 6,209 downwards.
GCGGTCGCCACCGGCCGACGCCGCGAGCACCACCGTCCAGTGGGAGAGGAGGTCTCCTGTCGCGCTCTCGCGCTGCCGCATCGGCGCGACGTGCAGCTCTCCCAGCGTGGCGCCCCGCAGCGTGTCGACGAGGCGCCCACCGGCGCGCGCCGCCTCGAACGGGACCGTCGAGACGAACGCAAGCACGACGCCGAACGCGACCTCGCGCAACGCCGCGAACGCGAAGGCGACGCCGTCGATCGCGCCCGGCGTGCCGCCAGCCGCGTACGCCGCCGCGCCGAGCGCGGTCGCGAGAGCGATCCGGACGATGGCCGGCACGGCCGGGCCGCCCAGGAACGGGCAGAGCATCGCCACCGGGAGCAGCCGCGCGCAGTGCAGCGCCGCAGGCACGACGTGCGACCCGACTGACTGGACCTCCGCCGCCGTCACGGCGCGGCCCTCGCCGCCGCTTCGAAGCAAGCGGCCGCGAACCGCACGACGCGAGCGCCGATCCAGGGACCCGACGCGCCCAGCGCGACGAACACCGCGACGAGCCGTGGCACCACCGCGATCGCCGGGTCCTGCACCTGGGTCGCGGCCCCGAGGACGCCGACGACGAGGCCGACGAGCAGCGCTGCCGCGAGCGGCGGGCCGGACACGAGGAGCGCGAGGAGGACCGCCTCGCGAACGACGGGCACGAGCGTGGGATCCATGCCGGCGCTCACGCGAGATAGCCGAGGACGAGGCCCCGGGCGAGGAGCTTCCAGCCGTCCACCGCGACGAACAGCAGGAGCTTGAACGGCAGCGCCACCGCCGTGGGCGACATCTGGGAGAGCCCGAGCGCGAGCAGCACGTTCGCGACGAGCAGGTCCACGACGAGGAACGGCAGGAACACGAGGAAGCCGGTGGTGAACGCGCGCCGCAGCTCCGACACGACGAATGACGGCACCAGCACCGCGAAGTCGGTCGCGCCCACCTCCGCCCGCGCATCAGGCCGCCGCGCCCGGCGGGCGAGGTCGAGGAACACCTCGCGATCGTCCACGCGCGAGAACCGCGCGAGGAAGCCCCGCACCGGCTCGGACGCCGCCTGCGCCAGCTCCACCGTCCCGGCGACCCCCGGCCGAGGCGTGACGCGGCGAGCCGCGGAGATCGCCTCGTCCGCGACGGGCGACATGACGAGCACCGTGAGCGCCAGCGCGAATCCCGTGACGGCCGAGCTGGGCGGGATCTGCGGTGCACCGAGCGCCGAGCGCGCGATGCCGAGGACGACCACCATCTTGAGGAAGGAGGTGAGCATCACCGCGGCGACGGGCGCGAGCGCGAGCGCGCCGAGGACGACGAGCATCTCCGCAGGACGATCCGCGAGCAGTGCGGCCGGGACGATGGGCGCCGTCACGGGATCTCCTCCTCGAGAGGTGCGTCGATCGAATCGGCGAGCGGCACCACTCCCGCCGAGCCGTAGCCGATCAGGATCTCCCGCCGGTTCCAGCGGACCACGGCGACGCCGCTCTCGCGCCCCAGCGAGCGGCGCTGGCACACGTCGAGCTCGGCTGTGAGGGGGCTGCCGCCATTGCGCCGCAGCTGCCGCCGCGCGTAGACGAGCGCCGCCAGGATCGCGACCGCTGCTGCGCCCTGGACGACGAGCGCGCTCACTTGCATCCCTCCCAGGCGGCGACGCGGATCGCCAGCCCTCCGTCGACCTCGACGAGCTCGCCGCGACCGACGGCGACCTCGCCGATTCGCAGGGTGACGCGCCCGTCGCGAGCGACGTTCAACGGCAGGACGCCGCCGGGCTCGAGCCCTGCGAGGTCGCGCAGCGCCACGCTCGCGCGCGCGATCTCGACCGAGAGCGCGAGCGGGAAGCTGCCGTTCCATTCGTCCATCGTTCGTTCCTCCACGGTGAAGGCGTTCCCTTCGAGGCGACCCGCGAGCGCGAGCCCGCCGGGGAAGACGAGCGCGTGGCGAGCGGGATCGCCGTCGAGCAGCACGAGGTCGCCGGCGCGAAGCGCCTGGGCGTCGCCCGCCGAGATCGTGACGGTGCCGTGCCGCAGCCCTGCCATCACGCGGATGTCGGGGACGAGGTCGGCGACGCGCCCGGACGGCTGCGCGAAGTGCCCGAGCGCCGCACGCGAGACGAGCGCTCGCGCATGCCCGCGGAGCGCGCCCGCCTCGACGGTGAGCTCGACCGCCAGAGCACCCGGACCGGCGGTGCCCTCGGCGCGCACGAGGCGCGGCGCGAGACGATCGAGCGGCTCGACGGAGCGGGCGCCGTCGAGAGCGATGAGCGCGAGGAGCTCCGCGGCGGCTCGCTCCGAGGGCAACACGGCGGCAGCCGGTGCCACCCGCCCGTCGCCGCCGCTCAGGATCGCGGCGAGACCCGACGCGAGCCGTGCGTCCACCTCGACGATCACGCGACCACCCGCGGCGAGGTCGAACGTGAGCGCGGTCGTCGCCGCGGCGGGCGCGGGCACTCCCGACGCTGGCAGCGCCTCGACCTTGACCGGCAGGCCCAGCTCGGCGCCGAGCGCGTCGGCGGCCGCACGGGCCATCGCGGCCCCGACGTGTCGGACACTCGCCGTCAACGCCGAAAACCCGGCGGAGACGGTCTCGAGACGCAGGGGGAGCGGCGACGTCACGCGGCGATGGATTTCGAGCGGCGTGCCACCCCCGCGGGCCATGGTTCCGCGGGTTTGTCTCCCGGGCGTCTTCGCGGACGGACGCGGGACGACCGCCCCGGTCCGCGCGGCGGACCTGGTGCAACGCGTCAGCGGCTTCGCCTGACCGCGGTGCCAACGGTCGGAAGCGCGACGAGCCGACGTGCCGCGCGGCGTGCGTCGTCCACCCGGCTCTCCGGACCTCTGCCGTGTCGCGGCGGGCGCCGAAATACATTGTGACGACCATGGCGCGAACTTCGATGGCCGTCGCCCTCGCGTGCGTGCTCGCCGGCTGTGGGTTCTTCGAGCTGCCGGACGACGTCGAGCAAGCGACCCCGACCCCGACCCCGAGCCCGAGCCCGAGCCCGAGCCCGAGCCCGAGCCCGACGCCGACGCCGACCCCGCCGCCGCCACCACCGCCCGGTCCCGGTGATTCGCCAGGAGTCTCGGTGACGCCGACCAGCGGGCTGCGAACGACGGAGGCGGGCGGTCAGGCGACGTTCACGATCGTGCTGCGATCTCGACCGACTTCCGACGTCACCATCTCGCTCACCAGCAACCGTCCGTCGGAAGGGGTAGCGGACGTGCCCAGCGTCACCTTCACGCCTTCGAGCTGGAATACGCCGCAGACCGTGACGGTCACGGGCGTGGACGACGCCGTCGCGGGCGTCGATCAGCCCTACGTCATCGTGACGGGGCCGGCGGTCAGCAGCGACCCGAGCTACTCGGGCCTCGACCCCCCGGACGTGCGCCTCATGAACGAGGATGACGACGTGGCCGCCGTCCTCGTCGCTCCCACTGCAGGGCTCGTCACCACCGAGCGCGGCGACGCTGCCGCGTTCGCGATCCGGCTCGGGTCACAGCCGACCGCCAGCGTGACGATCCCGCTCTCCACGTCGCGGCCGGAAGAAGGACTGGTAACCGTCGAGAGCGTCACGTTCACTCCGCTCGACTGGCTCGTGCCGCAGTCGGTGACGGTGGTCGGCGTGGACGATCGCCAGCCGGACGGTGACCAGGCGTACGAGATCATCACCGGAGCCGCGGTGAGCGCCGACCCCGAGTACTCGGGGCTCGATGCGCCGGATGTCGCGGTGACGAACCTCGATGACGAACGTCGATGACGAGACGCGCCGACGCCTACAGCTCGAACCGGTAACCGAGCGAGACGCTGACGAGCTCGAGCGCGCCGGGCACGCGCTGCTCGGCGATGGTCTCGACCTGCTGGCCACGGACCTCCGCGAACAGCGATCCCCCTCCGGCGCGATGCCCGTAACCGAGCAGCGCCGTGAGCGACGTGGCCCAGCCGCTCACCTCGGCAGTCGGCTGCGTGCGCGCCGCGGTGCGCACGACGCCGTACGCCGACCCTCCGCCTGCTCCAGCGACGAGGCTGCCGCCAAGGAGCGGCAGCCGCAGGAGCGCGACGCCCTGGATCGGGAACACGCGTGCGACCGCCGAGACCTCGATGTTGCGGCCCGAGATCGGCACGCGCTCGGTTTCCCGCACCGCGAGCCCGCTCCCGTCCAACGCGATCCCGACGTATCCGCTGAGCGGGGGAGGGAACCATGCGACCTGCAGTCCGGCCGTGAGCGCGCGCAGCCCTTCGCGGTCCCACGCGGCACCGGATCGGAGACCGATCTCCACCTCGCTCCGACGCGTCTCGAGGCGCGTCCCGTCGATCACAGGACGCGTGGACACGCCGCCAGGGCGCAAGGGTGGAACCCTCGCCTGAGCCGTCGGAGGTGACACCTGGGGGGGCGCAGCCGGCTGCCCCTGCGGAGACGGCGGCGATGCCGCTGATGGCGACGGGAGTGCGGCAGGGCTCGGAACTGGCGCAGCCGCGACTGGAGGAAGCGCCGTGCTCGTGCTCGGAGAGGGGGTCGTCCTCGTCTCCGGCACAGCGGACGGGACCGGCCGTGGCGCGATCGGCGCGTCCCGCGGAGCGGCGGCGGAGGGACGTGGAGCCTGCGGCGGCGGCGCAGTCGCGATCGCGGGCGCATCGGCGGCACGCGGCGACCGCAGCAGAGACGCCTTGGACGAGGCACCGACTTCCCCTGCGATCCACGCCGAGAGCGACGCCGACCCGGCGGATGCCGGCGGCACGTCCCAGCTCGCTTCGAAGACGCCAGGCTCGAGCTCACGTGGCGCCGAGAGCACACCATCGGACACGTCGAGCCTGAGCGCCGCGTTCCGGCGCGGAGCGCCGGTCTCGGTGACGACGACGACCCGCACCGCGACGGTCGCGCGAGCATTCGCGGGCACGGAAGACGGCTCCAGTACGGCGAACGGACGCACCGGCGGTGGCCCTTCGAGCTTCACGCGGCGGTCTCCGAACATCGCGAACGTCGTGCCTGGCGGAACGACGATCGGAATGACGGCCCGTCCACTCGAGTCCGCGCGGACGGGACCGAACGTGCGCTCTCCGATCCGGACGCTCGCGTCGCCGCCCGGCTTCGTCTTGACCTGAAGCTCGCCGGTTCCGGAGAGCGGCACGGCAACCCACCCGAAGCCTTCGGACGTCGTCGCCGTGACGATCGCAATCTGCGGATAGGACTCTCTGGGCGGTACGTACGTCGCCTCGTAGATGCCCGACGCGACGGGTCGCGGATCCCTCACTTCGCCGACGCTCGCGCGCATCGAGGGCGCTTCGTGCGTGCTCATGCGCAGCGTTGCGCGCGCGCCACTGCGCAGCTCGAGCTCCGGCGGGACCGAGATCACCGTGACCCGTCGTGGCGCGGCCGCGGTGACCACGGGCAGCAGCAACAGCAGCAGCTCAATGGCTCGCACGGTTCCACCGGACGGCAAAGTCGGAGCCGTCATCGGGCGCGCTCGGTTCGGGCTCGCGCGCCTTCTCCGCGGGCGCTGCGCGCGAAGGAGGAGCCGGGCTGGCGCGACGTGGCGCGGTCGCTCGATCGCTCGATGCGGCGCGCCGAGGCACCTCTGGCGTGGCGGCGCGTGGCGCGGTCGTCGCCGGCGATGGCTTCGCCACCGCGCGCCTCCGAGGCGGAGAGCTCGTCGACTTGTCACTGACGGGAGTTGCAGCCGTTGCGGGCGAGGAAGCGGCCGTGGCTGGTGCGGTCGGGAGAGGAACCGGATCGGCCGCCGCGCCGTCCGGCGGGAGATCGGTCGTGCTGCGCGTCACTTCGGTTGGTGAGCGCGGCGCCGGCAGCGCGAAGCGCCACGCCGCGAACGCCATCGCCGCGGCCAGCGCCAGGAGCAGGATCGTCCCTGATTCGCGCAGCAGCGCCGAGATCGGACTGCGGTGTCTGTAAGCGCGACGGCCCATCTTCCTTCCCCGCGCTGCACGCGATTGCGTCCGAACACCGTAATCGTTCGGTACGCCAGGCGCATTCGCCCCGCAGGCGAGACGCCTGGCGCTTTCACGCTTGCGCACCCGGTTGTCCGGCGCTGCGGGCGGCGAGCCGCATTGCGCCTCCCGATCCAGCCTCCAGCGCGCTCGTGGTCGGGCTCGGCTCTGGCGTGACCGTCGGCGTCGGCGTCGGGGTCGGCTCGGGCGTGGTGCTCGCGGTCGGGCTCGGCGTCGGCTCCGGAGTGACCGTCGGCGTCGGGGTCGGGGTC
>DASSQI010000010.1:0-2403 GCA_035702585.1 Anaeromyxobacteraceae bacterium | reverse complement strand
GCGCTCCCTCGGGTGGCACGCACGCGAGGGGCAGACGCTCGTGTTCCGGCGGCCCGGCTCGGTCGCGCTGACGCCCGGGCAGCGCACCACGGCCTGGTTCTTCCTCGTCATGGCCGCGCTGTTCCTCGTGCAGACGCTCGTCGGCGGGGCGTCGCAGCATTACCGCGCCGAGCTCTCGAACTTCTTCGGGTTCAATCTGGGCGAATACCTGCCCTTCAACCTGATGCGCACCTGGCACGTCCAGCTGTCGATCTTCTGGGTGGCGACCTCCTTCCTCGCGGCCGGGATCTTCATCGCGCCGATGGTCGCCGGCCGGGAGCCTCCGGGACAGCGGTGGCTCGCGTTCGCGCTGCTCGGCGCGCTCGTCGTCGTGGTGGTCGGGAGCCTCGCGGGCGAGGCGGCCGGCATCCACGGCTGGTCTCGCAACATCTGGCTCGCGAACCAGGGGTTCGAGTACCTCGACCTCGGCCGGCTCTGGCAGCTGCTGCTCGTGGTCGGCCTGTTCTTCTGGGTCGCGATGCTGTGGCGCACGCTGCGCCCGCGGCTCGCCACGGAGCAGCTCGGCAACATGCCGTGGCTGTTCTTCTTCGCGGCGCTCGCGATCCCCGCGTTCTACGCGATCGGCCTGCTCGCCCACCCGCGGTCGCACTTCACCATCACCGAGTTCTGGCGGTTCTGGGTCGTGCACCTGTGGGTCGAGGACTTCCTCGAGCTCTTCACGACGGTGATGGTCGCGTACCTGTTCGTGCTGCTGGGCGTCGTCGCCGAGCGCGTCGCGCTGCGGCTCGTCTACCTCGAGATGATCCTCTACGCGGTCGGCGGCGTCGTCGGGACCATGCACCACCTCTACTTCTCGGGCGGACCCGTCTCGCACATGGCGCTCGGCGCGCTCTTCTCCGCCGCGGAGGTGATCCCCCTCACCTTCCTCACCGTCGAGGCGTGGAGCTTCCTGCAGCTCGGCCAGAAGCAGTGGACGTCGACCACCGCGCAGGGCGCGTTCCCGCACCGCTGGGCGATCATGTTCCTGGTCGCGGTGGGCTTCTGGAACTTCCTCGGCGCCGGGATCTTCGGGTTCCTCATCAACCTGCCGATCGTCTCCTATTACGAGATCGGCACGGCGCTCACGTCGAACCACGGCCACGCCTCGATGATGGGCGTCTACGGCATGCTCGCAGCCGGGCTCGCGACGTTCGCGGTGCGCTACCTCGTCCCCGATCAGCGCTGGCCCGAGCGGTTCGCGAAGGTGAGCTTCTGGTGCCTGAACCTCGGGCTCGCGTGGATGGTGTTCGCGACGCTGTTCCCGATCGGCCTGCTCCAGCTCGAGCGCTCCGTGTCGGTCGGCTACTTCGAGGCGCGCGAGATCAAGTACCTCACCACCGGATATCTCTCGCTGTTCGAGTGGATGCGCCTGCCCGGCGACGTGGTCTTCATCGGCGGCGGCGTCCTCCCGCTGCTCTGGATCTGCATCCAGGGCGTGCGCCACGCGGGCGGCCGCGACCTCGACACCGGCACCGGCAGCGCGCTGTTCACCGAGGTGACGCATGGCGAGCCCGGCCAGATGAGCGGCGCGACCGCCGCCGGCGTCACCGAGGAGCTGCCGTGACCGGGATCGGGCCGCTGCTCGCCTGCGCCGCTTATGCCGGCCTGCTGTGGCTCGTCGCGTTGCTGCTCGACGCTGTCGGCCGGCGGTCTCTCCGGCCGCGACACGGCCGCGTCGACGAGGTCCCGATCGGCTCGGACGTGGCGCGGTTTCACCGCGTCATCGGCGGCGCGGTGCTGGGAGCGGGGGCGTTCGTCCTGGCGGCGCACGTCGTCGCGCGCCGCGACGGGCCGGCGCTGCTGCTCGTCCCGGTGGTCATGGCGTGCGTGACCGGCGCAGCCCGCCGGATCGTCCCGCTGTGGCGCGAGCCCTGAGGTGATCGACATGGTCGAGATCAAGCGCGCATACGAGGAGCCCGCGCGCAGCGACGGTTACCGCGTGCTCGTGGATCGCCTCTGGCCTCGCGGGGTGAAGAAGGAGGCGCTGCGGCTCGACGTGTGGGCGAAGGACCTCGCGCCGAGCCCGGAGCTGCGCCAATGGTTCGGTCACGTGCCGGAGCGGTTCCGCGAGTTCGCGCGTCGCTACCTGGCGGAGCTGCGTGCGGAGCCGGCGCGTGCGCTCCTCGCCGACCTCGCTCGCCGCGCCGCGACGGGCACGGTGACGCTCGTGTACGGCGCTCGCGACGAGGAGCACAACGGCGCCGTCGTGCTGCGCGACGCGATCGCGAGAATGCCGTCGGGCGCGGGCGCTCGCGCGAAGCGGCGAGCCGTGAGCTCCTCGACGAAGCGCCCTGCGAAATCCTGACGTTCTGCGTCGATGGCGCGGGCGACCGGAAAGGGTCGGGCACCATACCGGACGGGCGC
>DASSQI010000009.1:0-31090 GCA_035702585.1 Anaeromyxobacteraceae bacterium | reverse complement strand
CTCGGACCGGGGGTCGCGCTCACCAAGATGGTGAACGAGGTCGTGCCGGCCGCCGCCGCGCGGTCCGTCTGCGACTTCCGCTCGCTGGGCGGCGTCGCCGCGTGGGTCGATCGCGCGCTCGCGCGCTGATCACGGCGTCCGGCCGAGCTCGTACAGGTAGTCCACGAACGACCGGACGGCGTCGTCGTATCGCTCGGCGACGGCCGCGTGGCCGCCGCGTCGCGTTCCTGGCGGCGCAAGGCCGGCGCGCATCGAGCGCGCGGGTGCGCCGCGCGTCACCGACGGGTGATCGCCGTCTCGCCAGGAGCCCAAGGCGGCGTTGCGCGCGCGGCCCGTGGGCGGAACAGTTCCGTGCGGGTCCGGGAGGAAAACATGTCTCGTTCGATCGCTGCAGTGGCCGCCGCGCTCACGTTCGGCGGCGTCGCGGTTGCGCAGCAGCCGCCGGCCGAGGAGCACGTGCGCGGCGACGTCGCCAGCGTGTCCGGAGACTCGGTCGAGGTGAAGACGCGCAGCGGCGAGACCGCGAAGTTCTCGCTCACCGACAAGACGAAGGTGAGCGTCGCGACGAAGGCCGACCTCGGGCGCATCGACAAGAACGCCTACATCGGGACGACCGCGGTTCCGCAGCCCGACGGTTCCTTGCGGGCGGTCGAGATCCACATCTTCGCGGAGCCGATGCGCGGCTCCGGCGAGGGGCACCGGCCGTGGGACCTGCAGGCCGGCAGCACCATGACGAACGCGACCGTCTCGGGCATGGACAAGTCCGGCGGATCGCAGAGCACGATGACGAACGCGACGGTCAAGGACGTCGCGAAGGGCGGGGGCGGGATGAAGCTCGCGCTCCGCTACAAGGACGGCGAGAAGACCGTCGTCGTGCCGGCAGGCATCCCCGTGGTCCAGCTCGAGCCCGCGGACAGGTCCCGCCTCACCCCGGGTGCGCACGTGTTCGCCGCGGTGAAGCGCGGCGAGGACGGCGCTCGCGTCGCGGACCGCATCTTCGTCGGCAAGGACGTGGTCCCGCCGATGTAGCGGCGGACGCTCGGCCCGCCGACCCGAAGGCGCGGCATGACCAGCTCGCGCCTCCTCGATCCGGCGTACCTGCGCGACCTGTTCTTCGCGTCGGATCCGAACCTCGCCCGGCTCAGGACCGGGCTGCGCGCCGTCCTCGGCGCGGCGCTGTCGGCCTGGCTTCTCTCCGCGATCGGCGCTCGCCTCGCGATCGCGCCGAGCGCGTGGCTCCTCGGCGTCAACCTGGCGATGTCGAGCGCCGTCGTCGTCCCGGAAGGACCGCGCCGGCAGCAGCGCCGCGTGCTCGTGGCGCTGCCGCTCGTCGCGGCAGGAGCGGCGGCGCTCGCGGCGCTCTCCAGCGCGGCGGGGCCCGGCGCGTCCGCCGTGGTGTCGCTGGCGCTCATCTTCGGGGCGGTGTGGGCGCGCCGGCTCGGGCCCGTCGGCGTCGGCGGCGGGATCATCGCGTTCATGATGTTCTTCGTCGCGCAGTACCTGCACCTGCGCCCCGCGCAGCTCCCCGCCACCGCCGGATCACTCCTCGCCGGCTGCGCGATCGCATGGGCGGTGCGCTTCTGGCTCGTCCGCGACGAGCCGGAGCGGGCGATGCCGGGCGCGCTCGCCGCGCTGCGGCGCGCCGTTGCGGTCGTCCTCCGTCGCCTGCAGGACGACGTCTTCGCGCGCGGCGGGCGGCGATTCGCGCGGCGAATGTCGGCGCACGTCGATCGCCTGCACGAGGCCGCGCTGGCGCTCGACGATCTCCTCGTCCGGATGCCGGCGCCGACGCTGCCCTCGGGGCAGTCGGTGAGCGAGCTGCGCGATCGCACGTTCGAGCTGCAGCTCGCCGCCGAGCGCGTCGTCCAGTCGGTGGCGCAGGTGGTCGCGTCGCGGGCGCTCCCGCTCGCGTCGCGCCGCGAGGTCCGCGCCGCGCTGGGGGAAGCTCTCTCCGTCGCGAGGGGGCGACCGGGGAATCCCGGGGCGGCCGACGCCCGGATGTCGCGCGCGCTCGCCACCGCCGAGCTCGAGCGCGCTCCGGCCCGGGCCCGCGACGACGTGCGTCGCGCGCGGACCTCGCTCGACGACCTCGTGCGAGCCTCGAGCTGGGCGCGAACCGCCGTCCCCGATCGCACGCTCGCGCCCACCGGCAGCCCACCGCCGCCACCGCCGCCGGCGCCCACTCCGCTCGGCCTGCACCCCGCCACGCGCCAGGCGATCCAGGCGACCCTGGCCGGCGCCGCCGCCATGGTGGTCGGGCAGCGGCTCTCCGCGACGCGGTGGTTCTGGGCGGTGATCGCCTCGTTCGTCGTGTTCACCCGCGCGACCACGGTCGCCGACACGGTCCAGCGCGCCTGGCTGCGTGTGCTCGGCACGGTGCTCGGCGCCGCGGCCGGCGTGCTCCTCGGCGCCGCCGTCGCCGGGCATCCCCGGCTCGAGCTGGTGGCGGTGTTCTCGTGCATCTTCCTCGCGTACTGGCTGTTCAGGCTCAACTACGCGTGGCTCCTCTTCTGGTTCACCGCGCTGATCGCGGTCCTCTACCGACTCCTCGGACAGTTCAGCCCCGGCGTGATGGTGCTCCGCGTCGAGGAGACGGTGGTCGGCGCGGTCGTCGGCGGAGTCATCGCCGCGGTGGTGCTGCCGATCAGGGCACGTACACGCGTGCGCGCCGAGGTCGCCGACGTCCTGAACGGCGCGGCGGAGTGGATCGACGCCGCGGTGGTGAGCCGGGCGAGCGGGATGGGCCAGCCGCCCATCGACGCGTCGAGGGCGATGGAGGGGCGGCTGCGAGCGCTCCGCGCGACGGCGCAGCCGCTCCTGGGGAGCATCCGCGCGCCGCGTTCCGCCAGGCTCGTCCACGGCGCGACGGCCGTCGTCCTCTACGCTCGCCACCTCGCGCCCGGCGAGGCGCTGGCGCGGTTCGGTCCGGAGGGGCGCGGCGAGATCGCGGAGGCGGGGCGGCGGCTCGCAGCGGTGGCGCAGTGGGTCGCGGCGATGCTCTTGAACGATCCGGCCGTGAGCAGGTCGGAGCCGCCGCCGCCCGACGAGCCCATCGAGCGCGCACGCGCGTCGCTGGTGGCCGACGCGGCGGTGCGGTCGGGACCGACGACGCCGCTCGTGTGGCTCTACTGGATGGAGCGGCTCGACGAGTCGCTCCGCGACCTCGTGGCGTTCGTGCAGGAGAGCCGAGGCTCCCGGGCGCCGCCGGGTGACGTCGCAGACGCACGTGCGGGCGTCACGTCCGGACTGCCGCAAGTGCGATGACGAACGCGCCGCGCGCCCCGGCTGCCCGGGCCGATGAGCCTGCGCGCCGGCCGCTCGCTCCGGTCGTCGTGCGCAGCCCGACGAGCGCGCGGGCGGGTCGCTACGGCCGGCGTGCAGGACGAGACCTCCGGCGCCCCGATTGCTCTGCGATTGCGTGCAAGATTGTCAGACTCGCGTGCAATTCTTCGTGGATGGACGCCGCGCCGCCACTCGATCTCGAGCCGCTCACGCGGGCCGAGCTCGACGTGTACTTCCGCGGCGGCGAGCCGGAGGGGGACGAGTGCGAGCAGGTCCTCGCATGGGCGGCGCGAGCGCGCGGGGCGCTCGACCTCGCCATCGGCGAGGGGCTCCAGGCGCTGAAGCGGGGCGACCGCCTGGCGCAGCTCGGCTATCACCTCGACGACTACGGGCGCGAGGTCCTCGACATCGGCGAGAGGACGACGCGGCAGCTCGTGCGGCTCGCGGTCGAGTTGCGCGAACGGCCGAAGCTGCGGGAAGCGCTGCGTTCGGGCAAGGTCCGCATCCGCGCGGCCGAGACGGTGCTGCCGGTCGCCCTCGGCGACGCCGAGGCGGCGTGGGTCGAGCGCGCCGCTCGGTGCACCGTGAGGGAGCTCGAGGAGGCGGTGCGGCGCGTGCGATCCGGCCTCGACGCGGACGAGGAGTGGCTGCGGCTGCGCACGCATCTGTCCGACGACGACCGGCTGATCGTGGACGGCGCGCTCGACCTCGCGGGCGTCGTCGCGCCGGAGTCGAGCCGCATCGAGCGGTTCGAGGCGATTGCGCAGGAGTACCTCGGCTGGGTCTCGGACGAGGATCCCGACGACGACAATCGGCCGCTCGGCAGCACCTTCCGACGAATTGACCCCGGGAACGCCCAGAGGCGCGCTGCGCTCGAGCGCGAGACGGAGCGCTGGGCGATCCTGCCCGTGGTCGGCGGCATCCCGGCTCCCGACCTCGGCCTCGACGAGCTCGCGACCGCCCAGGAGATCGACGCACGCCTGCGCGAGCTCGCAGGCCGTCGGGCGGGCCTGGACGACGTCATCGGCTGGTGTGCCCACGCCATCAGGCGGAGCGGCGTTCCGACGATCCTCGGCTTCGCCACGTTCCGGCAGTACGTCGAGGAGCGGCTGGGACTCCCGCCGCGGGCGGTGGAGCAGCGCGAGGCGCTGGAGCGGCGGCTGTGGGCATCGCCGGCGCTCCGCGAGGCCCGCAGGCAGAAGGTCTCGTACGAGAAGCTCCGCGTCCTTTCACGTTTGCCCGAGCGCGACATCCGGTCGTTGACGCCGCGCGCGCGGGCGCTCACCTGCATCGAGCTCCGCCGACGGGTGGAGGGCGAGCGCGAGCGGCAGATGCGTGCCGCGAAGACTCTCGCCGTCTCGATGCCACGCCGCATCGCCGCCCTCCTCGCCGCGGCGGTCCGGGAGGTCCGCGAGCGCGTCCACCGCCTGCTGCCGCTCGGGAAGTGCCTCTCGTTCATCTCCGGACACTTCGTCATGACCTGGCAGCACGAGATCCGGCCCGCCCGGACGCGTGCGCAGAAGGTACGGGAACGAGACGAGGGCGTCTGTCAGGTCCCGGGGTGCAGCCACGCCGCAGTCCACACGCACCACGTCGAGTTTCGATCGCACGGCGGCAGCGACGAGGTCGACAACCTCACGGCGCTGTGCGCCTGGCACCACCTCCGCGGCGTGCACGGTGGCTACCTCCGCGTCGTCGGGCAGGCGCCCGAGCGCCTGACCTGGTTCCTGAACGGCGAGCGGTGGGCGGCGTCCGCATCGGCCGGCGGGTAGCGCGTGCCGCGCCGCGCCGCGCCGTGCCGCGCCACCGGACGCCCGGCTTCAGCCTGCCGCGCCGGCGGCAGCGTCGGCCGACGGCGGGTGCGCGGCGAGAGGCCGCTCCGCCTGCGCGACGTGCCGCGACCTGCCGGCGTCCACGAGCCAGCGCCTCTCGGCCTCGGCTGCGAACGGACGGTCGTCGACGACGAGGCATCCTTCCTCGAGCCACTCCATCGAGAGGAAGTCGAGGTTGATGGAGCCGACGATCACCAGCCGATCGTCCACGAGCATGGTCTTCGAGTGCATCATCGACGGCTGGTACTCGTAGACGTCGATCCCGCTGCGGGCGAGGCGCGGGTAGAGCCGCCGCTGGATGAACGTGACGCTGCGGTGGTCCTGATGCTCGCCTGGCAGCAGGATCCGCGTGTCGACGCCGCGTCGCGGGAGGAGCGCGAGCGTCCCCAGCAGGGACGGCAGCGGGACGAAGTAGGCGTTCGCGATCCAGGCGCGGTGACGGGCCGCCATGAGCGCGATGTGGGTGACCCACCGGGCGTGCGACAGCCCCTCGACGTCCATGCTCGTCACGTACGCCGCGCGAGCGTCTCCAGCCGGCCCGGCCCGCTCGAACTCCTCGGCCGGGAGGAACGAGCCTCCGGTCTCGAGCCAGTGCGCCGCGAACGCCGCCTGCATCTGGGTGACGACCGGGCCTTCGACCTCCGCGTTCGAGTCGCGCCACGAATCGGGCGACAAACCGTCGCCGGCCCAGAACGGCGCGATCCCGAACCCGCCGGTGACGCCGATCCTGCCGTCGACGACGACGAGCTTTCGGTGATTGCGCCCGGTCAGCGAGAACGGATGCTTCTTCGGCGGACGGAAGTAGCGGACCTCGCAGCCCGCCTCCCGCAGGGGCCGGTAGAGCTGATCGTCGAACCCGACGCTGCCCATCGGATCGACGAGGATCCTCACCGCGATCCCCTCGCGCGCGCGCCGGCACACCAGCTCCGCGATCCGGTCGCCCGGCTGGCCCGGCTTCCAGATGTAGACGTCCACGTGGACGCTGTGGCGCGCGGCGCGGATCGCCGCCTCGATCGCGTCGAACACCTCGCCGTTGTCGCGCCAGGTGAGGCGGTTGCCCTCGAGGAGCCGCACGCCCGTCACCTGCATCAGGGCGAGCCCGACCTGATCGACGCCGCCGGTGAGGCCCATGCGAAGCGACCCGCGGGCGCCCGACCGCTGGCGGCGGAACCACCAGCGCTTCGCCAGGGCTCCGAGCGCGGAGCCCACCGCGACCCCGGCGACGAGCGGACGTTTCACGCGGCGAAGCTGCGCATGACCCGGCGGGCGCGCCACTGCTCGGCCGCGACGGCGCGAGCGCCACGGCTGGATCTCGGTCCTGCGGTATCCTTCGAACGGAGGAACCGTCAAGGATGCGCCCCTCGAACGCTGCTCTCCTCGTGAGCCTCGCCGCGCTGTCGGCCTGCAGGTCCGCGCCTGCGCCGCTGCCGCCTGCGCCCCCCGTGGTCGCGAAACCCAGCGCGCCTGCCGTTCCGCCGCCGGTGCCGCGCATCGCGCTGGTCCTCGGCGGAGGGGCCGCGCGAGGGTTCGCTCACGTCGGCGTGATCCGCGCGCTCGAGCAGGAGAAGATCCCGATCGACCTCGTGGTGGGCACCAGCGTCGGCAGCCTGATCGGTGCGATCTACGCCGCCGACGCCGACAGCTTCGAGCTCGAGTGGACGGCGTTCACGCTCGGGAAGGACGACCTGCTCGACTACGGCATCGCGTCGGCCGTGGTCGGGATGGGGCTCGCGAAGGGCGACAAGCTCGAGCAGTTCGTGAGGACCCGGGTGAAGACCGGCGACATCGAGAAGCTCAAGATACCGTTCGCGGCGGTGGCGACGGATCTGAACTGGGGGACCAAGGTCGTGCTCGACCGCGGCTCGGTGGCCCGCGCGGTGCGGGCGAGCTCGGCGATCCCGGGCGTCTTCCAGCCGGTCCAGCACATGGGCAAGCTCCTCGTCGACGGCGGGGTCGTGGACAACATCCCGATCTCCGTCGCGCGCGCGAAGGGAGCGGACATCGTGATCGCGGTCGACATCAGCGAGGCGCTCGGGAACACCAACATCACGAACCTCCTCGACGTCACGCTGCAGGCGACGAACATCATGTTCGCGCTGAACGTCGAGCACTCGAAGAGGGACGCCGACGTGCTCATCGCGCCGGCGGTCGGCGACGTCGCGATGCTCGACTTCACGCAGAAGAAGCGGTGCATGCAGGCCGGGATCGACGCGACCCGCCGCGCGGTGCCCGCCATCCGGAAGGCGATCGCTGGCTGGGTCGCGTCGCGCACCGCCGCGCGCGCGCCCTGAGCGACCGGTCCGTCAGAGCACGACGAGGACCGGTCCCTCAGAGCACGACGAGGCCCATGCGGGCGGCGCGCACGATCGCCTCGGCGCGCGAGCTCGCGCCCAGCTTCCCGAGGATCGCCTCGACGTGGAACTTTGCGGTGCGCTCCGAGATCTCGAGCTGCGCGGCGATGGCCCTGTTCGCGAGCCCCTCGGCGAGGAGCGCCAGCACCTCGCGCTCGCGCGCCGTGAGCGGCTCGGCCGCGTCGTCGCGCTCGGGCGTCCGCAGGAAGTCGTCGGCGATCGCGGGATCGAGCACCGCGAGGCCGTGGGCGGCAGCGGCGAGCGCGGCCGAGATCGCGTCCGCGTTCGCGCCGCGCAGCAGCACGGCGCGCACGCCCGCTCGCAGCGCGTCGGCCGCCGCCGCACGCCCGGGCGCGAGCGCGACGACGGGCGCGCCGGTGCGCACGACGTCGGCGATCCCGGCGGCGTCCTCGTCCGCCGCGCCGACGTCGAACAGGACCACGGCGCCAGGGCGCGAGGCCGCGACGAGGGCCGCGTCGCGCGGCGAGGCCTCCCCTGCGAGCGCGAGCTCGCGGCGCCCCGACACGAGCGCGGCGAGGCCGCCGCGCGCGAGCGGATCGGGCGAGACCACCACGACGCGGAGCAAGTCCACGAGACACATCTAACGGCGCGCGCCGAGGACGCGCCGCCCGCGCGGACCTGTCCGATCGGACAGGCCGTACCCGGTCGCGCGGACGATGTGCCGCCGGCGAGCAGCCCTTAACGTCTCCTCGAAGCGAGAGGAGCCGATCATGGAGCTGGATCTCTTCACCGAGCTGTCGAACCGGATCTCGGACCTCGCCGCGCGCGCCGCCGCGTCGGTCGTGCGGGTTGAAGGTCGCCGCCGCGGGCCGTCGTCCGGCGTCGTGTGGGCCGCCGACGGCGTCATCCTGACTGCGCACCACACCCTCGAGCGAGAGGAGGACGTCGAGGTCGGGCTGCCGACCGGAGAGACGGCCGCGGCGGAGCTGATCGGCCGCGATCCGACGACCGATCTCGCGCTCTTGCGGGTGCCGGCGACCGGGCTCGCCGTGCCGGAGTGGGGCGACGAGGGGGCGCTGAGGGCAGGGCAGCTCGTCCTCGGGATCTCGCGACCGGGGAAGGGCCCGCGGGTGACGCTCGCGTCGATCGCGCGTGCCGGCGGCGAGTTCCGCGGCCCCGCGGGCGGACGCATCGACCGCTACGTCGAGACGACCATCGATCTGCGCCCCGGCGTGTCGGGCGCGCTCGTGCTCGGGGCGGACGGCCGCGCGGTGGGCGTCGCGCTCGCGGGTATGGCGCGGCACGCGGCCCTCGCGATCCCGCCGTCGACCCTCCGGCGCGTCGTGAGGGGGCTGCTCGCGCACGGCGAGGTGCGCCGCGGTTATCTCGGCCTGGCCACGATCCCTGTGCCGCTCACGGCGCAGCTCAGGGCTTCGACCGGCGAGCACGTCGCGCTCCTCGTCTCCCGCGTCGAGCCGGACAGCCCCGCCGCGCGAGCGGGGATCCTGCTCGGCGACGCGCTCCTCTCGTTCGGCGGCGACACGCTCCAGGATCCGTCGGAGCTGCTCACGCTGCTCGCCGAGGACCGGATCGGCGACGTCGTACCGATGAAGCTCCTGCGCGCCGGCGAGGTGCGGGACGTCCAGGTGACGGTCGGCGCCCGTCCGCGCGGAGGTCGGCGGCCGTGACCGCGCTCGCGACGCTGTCGCAGGACCTCGCCGAGCTCGTCGCCCGCGCGGCGCCGGGGGTCGTCGGCGTCGAGCGACGCGGCGGGCAGGGCTCCGGGATCGTCCTCGCCCAGGACGGCTGGGTGCTCACGAACGCGCACGTCGCGCGCGGGACCGGACCCCTCCGGATCCGCCTCTCGGGAGCGCACGTCGCCAAGGCGGAGGTCGTGGGCGCCGACGCCCGGACGGATCTCGCGGTCGCGCGCGTGCAGGCGCGCGACCTCCCGGCGCTCTCGCTCTCGGAGCGGAGGCTGCGCGTCGGCGAGATCGTCGTGGCGATCGGAAACCCGCTCGGGTTCGAGCGGTCCGTCACCGCCGGCGTCGTCTCCGCGCTGTATCGGAACCTGGCCGCACCCGACGGCGCGACGTTCGAGGGCCTCGTGCAGACCGACGCGTCCATCAACCCCGGCAACTCCGGCGGGCCGCTGCTCGACGCGCGCGGCGAGGTGGTCGGCATCAACACCGCCATGCTGCCGTGGGCGCGCGGGATCGGCTTCGCGGTCCCGGCGCACACGGCGAGCTGGGTGGCGAGCGTGCTGATCCGCGACGGCGAGGTGCGCCGTCCGTTCCTCGGGATCGCGGCGCGTGGCGAGGATCTCGAGCCGGGCGTCGCGACCGCCACCGGCCAGGTCCGCGCGATCCGAATCGTCGAGGTCGTCGCCGGGTCGCCGGCCGACAGCGCACGCGTCGCCGCGCGGGACCTGCTGCTCGCGGCGAACGGCTGTCCGGTGCAGACGCTCGACGACCTGCAGCGCGTGGTGGTCCTGTCCTCGCCGAGCGAGGTCGCGCTCGACGTGCTCCGCGGCTCCGACCGGCGGCGGCTCGCGATCACTCCACGGCCTGCCGCTCGCGCGGCGGCGTGACGCCGGCCGGACGACCAACTGAGCCGTGCGAGGCGGCGCCGGCGCGCCTACCGTCAACGGGGGGAGGAATCCGTTGCCGCGCCTGCTCATCGTGTCGAACCGGCTGCCCGTGACCGTCCGCGCGGACGGAGACGCAGTGTCCGTCGAGCGGAGCAGCGGCGGGCTCGCGACGGGGATGAGCGGGCCGCACGAGCGCATGGGCGGGCTGTGGATCGGCTGGCCCGGCGAGCTCGACGCCATCCCTTCCGCGGCGCGCGCCGAGGTCGAGCAGCGCCTCGCCGAGCTGCGCCTCGTCCCGGTGCCGCTCACCGCCGACGAGATCGCGCGCTATTACGAGAACTACTCGAACGGCGTCCTGTGGCCGCTGTTCCACTACTTCGCGGCGCGTCTGCCGCTCGAGGTCCGGGACTTCGACGCGTACGAGGCGGTGAACGAGCGCTTCGCGGAGATCGTTGCGGCGCACTGGCAGCCTGGCGACCTCGTCTGGGTGCACGACTACCAGCTCATGCTCGTGCCGCGGATGCTGCGTGACCGCGTCCCCGACGCGCGGATCGGCTTCTTCCTGCACATCCCGTTTCCTTCCTCGGAGGTGTTCAGGCTGCTGCCGCAGCGCGAGCAGCTCATGGAGGGTTTGCTGGGCGCCGACCTCGTCGGCTTCCATACGGCGTCGTACTTCCGGCACTTCTCGTCCGCGGTCCTGCGCCTCGCGGGCGGCGCGATCGACGTCGACCGGGTCCGCTGGCGGGGGCGCGAGGTCAGGCTCGGCGTGTTCCCGATGGGCGTGGACGCGGCGCAGCTCTCCGAGCTCTCCGCGTCGCCGGAGGTCGCGGCGCTCGCGGCCGACCATCGAGCCGACGGTGCCCAGCTCCTCGTCGGCGTCGATCGGCTCGACTACACGAAGGGCATCCCTCGGCGCCTCCTCGCGTACAGGAGGATGCTGCTCCGCCACCCGGAGCTGCGCGAGAAGGTCCGGCTCGTGCAGGTGGCGGTGCCGTCGCGCGAGAAGGTCGAGGCGTACCGCGAGTACCGCGAGGAGGTGGACGCGATCGTCGGCCAGATCCACGGCGAGCTGGCGACGCCGCGGTGGTCGCCGATTCACTACATGTACCGCAGCCTCTCGCAGGCCGAGATCGTGGCGCTGTACCGCGCGGCAGACGCGGTGCTCGTGACGCCGATCCGCGACGGGATGAACCTGGTCGCGAAGGAGTTCGTGGCGGCGCGGGCGGACGGGGACGGCGTGCTCGTGCTGTCCGAGCTCGCGGGCGCCGCGGCGGAGCTGTCCGAGGCGCTCCGCGTGAACCCCTACGACATCGAGCGCTCCGCCGAGGTGTTCTACCGCGCGCTCACGATGCCGGCCGACGAGCGCCGCACGCGGATGGAGGTGCTCCGCGAGCGCGTCATGAACCACGACGTCCACCGCTGGGCGAACCGCTTCATCGCGCAGCTCGAGCGCTCCGGCGACGGCGAGGTCTCTTCGCAGGGGATCTCGCCTCGGGCGGCGCTGCGCGAGGCGACGGATCGGGCGCGCCGCGCGCCGCGGCTCGTCATGCTGCTCGACTACGACGGCACGCTGGTCCCGTTCGTCGCCACGCCGGAGCTGGCGATCCCGGACGCCGCGCTGATCGAGCTGCTGAGGCGGCTGGCGGCGCGGCCGTCCACCGAGGTCCACCTCGTGAGCGGCCGGAAGCGCGCCACGCTCGAGCGCTGGTTCGGCTCGCTGCCGGTTGGATTGCACGCGGAGCACGGCTTCTGGTCGCGCTTCCCCGGAGGCGCGTGGAAGCCCATCGAGGTGCGAGACGTCCGCTGGCGCGAGCCGGTGCTGGAGATCCTGCGCGATTTCACGGAGCGGACGCCGGGAGCGCTCATCGAGGAGAAGACCGCCGGGGTCGCGTGGCACTACCGCGCGGCGGATCCCGAGTACGGCAGCGCGCAGTCGCGGGAGCTCACCGTACACCTCTCGACGCTGCTCTCGAACGCGCCCGTCGAGATCCTCCAGGGCGACAAGGTCCTCGAGGTCCGGCCCCACGGCATCGACAAGGGCAGGGCGGCCGCGCAGGTGCTCGCACAGGATGCCCCCGGTCGGCTCGTGTTCGCGATGGGCGACGACCGCACCGACGAGGACCTCTTCGCCGCGCTGCCGGCGGGGAGCATCGCGGTCCACGTCGGGCCGGGTGAGAGTCGGGCGGCGCTCCGCGTCGTCGGCGTCGCGGCCGCTCGCGCGCTGCTGTCGGACATCCTCGCGGGCTGAACGCCGCGCTGCCCGGACGCCGCCCGGCGGGGGGCTTGGCGTCACGATCGGTCGGACCGAGATCCTGTCGGGGGTGCTCCATGGAGCTCGTCAACCCGATCGTTCGCCGCTGGTCGAAGGAAGCGCAGGACGACCCCGACGCGTTCTGGGGCAGGGCGGCCGCCGACGTCCCGTGGCTGAGGCCGTGGGACCGCGTCTTCGAGTGGAACTTCCCCCACTTCCGCTGGTTCGTGGGGGGACAGACGAACCTCGCGTACAGCGCGCTCGATCACCACGTGGCGCACGGCCGCGCCGGCCACGCGGCGCTGGTGTACGCGAACGAGCGCGGCGAGCGGCGCGTCTACACGTACGGCCAGCTGCTGCACGAGGTTCGCCGGACCGCCGCGGCGCTGCGCGGCCTCGGCGTCGACAGGGGCGACCGCATCGCCGTGTACATGCCGACGTGCCCGGAGGCGATCATCCTGATGCTCGCCGCGGTGCGCATCGGCGCGATCCACATCGCCGTGTTCGCGGGCTTCGGCGCGAACGCGCTCGCCGATCGGATCCAGGCGAGCGGGTCGAAGCTCGTGTTCACGGCCGACATCACCTTCCGCAAGGGGAACCTCACGCGGCTGAAGCCCATCGTCGACGCGGCGCTCGCGGCGGGCGGCGACGTGGAGCACGTCGTCGTGCTGCGGCGCGCGGGCGGCGACCTGCCGGTCACCCCCGGCCGCGACCTCGACTGGAGCGAGTTCCTCGCGCGCGGTGACGGCAGGAGCGGCGACTACGTGGCGATGGAGGCGAACGAGCCTGCGTTCATCCTCGCGACGTCCGGCACGACCGCGAAGCCGAAGCTGGCCGTCCACGTCCACGGCGGCTACCAGGTCCACGTGCTCGCGACCGGCAAGTGGTGCTTCGGCCTGCGCGCGAGCGACGTCTGGTGGTCCACGTCGGACATCGGCTGGATCGTCGGCCACAGCTACATCGTCTACGCGCCGCTCGTCGCGGGGTGCACCACCGTCGCCTACGAGGGCGCGCTCGACCACCCCGGGCCCGAGACGCTCTGGCGGATCGTCGAGGAGCTCGGCGTGACCGGCATCTTCACGTCGCCGACCGCGGTGCGGCTCCTCATGCGCTACGGCGAGGAGCCGGCGCGGCGCTTCCGGAAGAACACCCTCGAGCGCGTCGTCTGCGCCGGCGAGGTGCTGAACGCGCCTGCGTGGCAGTGGCTGCAGCGGCAGGTGCTCGACGACCGGGTGCCGGTCATCGATCACATGTGGCAGACCGAGACCGGCGGACCCGTGTTCGGCAACCCGTACGGCCTCGCGATGGTGCCCATCAAGCCCGGCTCGGCGGCGCTGCCGCTGCCCGGCATCGAGTACGCGGTCGTGAACCCCGCCGACGGCCAGCCGTGCCCGCCGGGCGAGAAGGGCGTGATGGTCCTCCTGCGCCCGTTCCCGGGGCTCACGCCCGCGCTCTGGGGCGAGCCGGGCCGCTACGGCGCGGACTACTGGCGCAAGCTCCCGGGCGTCTACTACACCGGCGACTCCGCGCACGTGGACGAGGATGGGTACGTCTGGTTCGCCGGGCGCGCGGACGAGATCATCAAGATCTCCGGCCACCGGATCGGGACGATCGAGGTCGAGACCGCGTTCCTGCAGCACCCCGCGATCGCCGAGGCCGGCGTCACCGGCCGGCCCGACGAGCTGCGCGGCGAGGTCATCACCGCGTTCGTCGCGCTGAAGCAGGGCGCCTCGCCGTCGGCGGAGCTCGAGCGCGAGCTCCGCGCGACCGTCGCGCGCGAGCTCGGCCCGGTGGCCGTCGTCGCGGACGTGAAGTTCGTGCACATGCTGCCGAAGACCCGCAGCGGGAAGATCATGCGGCGCGTGCTGAAGGCGGTCGTGCTCGAGCGCGACCCGGGAGACATCACCACGA
The DNA here is from genome assembly GCA_035702585.1 of Anaeromyxobacteraceae bacterium. GTDB lineage: Bacteria > Myxococcota > Myxococcia > Myxococcales > Anaeromyxobacteraceae > DASSQI01. The sequence goes on along the minus strand of DASSQI010000009.1, from coordinate 16,912 downwards.
TCGAGGACGAGGGCTCCGTCGAGGAGGCGCGCCAGGCGTGGCACGAGATCCGTCAGGAGCTCGCAGCTGACGCGTCGAGCCAGCAGGCGCCGCCGCCGGCATAGCGCCGCGGCGGGAGGCTGGTGGAAGACCGTCCGAGCGGCGAACGAGATCCCTCGTCGGATTGCGCCGGCGCTGGCGCGAGCGTCCCGGAGTCGTGCAGAATGCCGGCCCCCGCGCCACCAGCGAAAAGGACGGTCCGATGCCGCGCCGCGACGACGTGAAGAAGGTCCTCATCATCGGCTCCGGCCCGATCATCATCGGGCAGGCGTGCGAGTTCGACTACTCGGGCACGCAGGCCTGCAAGGCGCTGCGGAAGCTCGGCTACAGCATCGTGCTCGTCAACTCGAACCCCGCGACGATCATGACCGACCCGGGGATGGCGGACGTCACGTACGTCGAGCCGCTCGACGTCGAGACGCTCACCGAGATCATCCGCAAGGAGCGTCCCGACGCGCTCCTGCCGAACCTCGGCGGGCAGACCGCGCTGAACCTCGCGAGCGACCTCGCCCGCAAGGGCGTGCTCGACGAGTACGGGGTGCGCGTCATCGGCGTGAACCTCGACGCGATCAAGCGCGGCGAGGATCGCGAGACGTTCAAGGAGACGATGACGCGCCTCGGGATCGAGACGGCGCGCAGCGAGATCGCGACGTCGGTGGAGCAGGCGATGGCGGCGGGCGCCCGCATCGGCCTGCCGCTCGTGATCCGGCCGGCGTACACGATGGGCGGCACCGGCGGCGGCTTCGCGTACAACGTCGAGGAGCTCGAGGCGCTCGCCGCGCGCGGCCTCGCGGCGAGCCCCGTCGGCCAGATCCTCGTCGAGGAGTCGGTGCTCGGGTGGGAGGAGCTCGAGCTCGAGGTCGTCCGCGACGCGAAGGGGCGGAAGATCACGGTCTGCTTCATCGAGAACGTGGACGCGATGGGAGTCCACACCGGCGACTCGTACTGCACCGCGCCGATGCTCACGATCGCTCCCGAGCTGCAGGCGCGGCTGCAGGACCAGGCGTACCGCATCGTCGACGCGATCGAGGTCATCGGCGGCACGAACGTGCAGTTCGCGCACGACCCGCGGACCGGCCGCGTCGTCGTCATCGAGATCAACCCCCGCACGTCCCGGTCGTCGGCGCTCGCGTCGAAGGCGACCGGGTTCCCGATCGCGCTCGTCTCGTCGATGCTCGCCGCGGGCCTGACGCTCGACGAGATCCCCTACTGGCGGGACGGCACGCTCGACCGCTACACGCCCTCCGGCGACTACGTCGTCGTCAAGTTCGCGCGCTGGGCGTTCGAGAAGTTCAAGGGCGTACAGGATCGCCTCGGCACGCAGATGCGCGCCGTCGGCGAGGTGATGGCGATCGGCAAGAGCTACAAGGAGGCGCTGCAGAAGGCGATCCGCTCGCTCGAGAACGGCCGCCACGGGCTTGGCTTCGCGAAGGACTTCCACGACCGGTCGCTGGAGGACCTGCTCGAGCTCCTGCACGAGCCCACCAGCGAGCGGCAGTTCATCCTGTACGAGGCGCTGCGCAAGGGCGCCGACCTCGACGTCCTTCACGAGCGGACCCACATCAAGCGCTGGTTCCTGGAGCAGATGAAGGAGCTCGTCGAGCTGGAGGAGGCGCTGCTCCGGCACGCCGGGACGCTCCCGCCGGACGACCTCCTCGTCCGCGCGAAGCGGGACGGGTTCGCGGACCGCTACCTCGCGAGGATCCTGGGTGTCACCGAGAAGGCGGTGCGGGAGCGGCGCACCGCGCTCGGCGCCGTCGAGGGCTGGGAGGCGGTGCCGGTGAGCGGCGTCGAGAACGCCGCCTACTACTTCTCGACCTACCGCGCGCCGGACGCCGTCCGCGTCTCGGCGACCGGCAAGAAGAAGGTCATGGTGCTCGGCGGCGGTCCGAACCGGATCGGCCAGGGCATCGAGTTCGACTACTGCTGCGTCCACACGGCGTTCGCGCTGCGTGAGGCCGGCTACGAGTCGATCATGGTGAACTGCAACCCCGAGACCGTCTCGACCGACTACGACACCTCCGACCGGCTCTACTTCGAGCCCGTGACGGTCGAGGACGTGCTCGCGATCTACGCCAAGGAGAAGCCGGACGGCGTCATGGTGCAGTTCGGCGGGCAGACGCCGCTCAACATCGCGCGTCAGCTCGAGGAGGCCGGCGTGCGCATCATCGGCACGTCCCCGGAGACGATCGACCTCGCCGAGGACCGCGAGCGCTTCAGCGCCGTCGTGCGGAAGCTCGGGATCCCGCAGCCGGAGTCGGGGCTCGCGCGCGACATCGACGAGGCGCTCGCGCTCGCCGGGCGCATGGGCTACCCGCTCATCGTGCGGCCGTCGTACGTCCTCGGCGGCCGGGGCATGGAGGTCGTGCACGACGAGGAGGGGCTGCGCGAGTACGTCCGCAAGGCGGTCGAGGTCTCCCCGGAGCGACCCCTCTACGTCGATCGGTTCCTGCAGAACGCGGTCGAGACGGAGGCCGACGCGATCTGCGACGGCACCGACGCGTTCGTGCCCGCGGTCATGGAGCACATCGAGCTCGCGGGCGTCCACTCCGGCGACTCGGCGTGCATCATCCCGCCGGTGACCATCGCGCCCGAGCACGTCGCCACGATCGAGGACTACACGCGCCGGCTCGCGATCGAGCTCGGCGTCGTCGGCCTCATCAACGTGCAGTACGCGATCTCCGACGGCAAGGTCTACATCCTCGAGGCGAACCCGCGCGCGAGCCGCACGGTGCCGATCGTGAGCAAGGTGTGCGCGCTGCCGATGGCGCGGATCGCGGCGCAGGTGATGCTCGGGGCGAAGCTGCGGGACCTCGGGCTGCGCCGCCGCGCGTTCGACCACTTCGGCGTGAAGGAGGCGGTCTTCCCGTTCTACATGTTCCCCGAGGTCGACCCCGTCCTCGGCCCCGAGATGCGCTCGACCGGCGAGGTGCTCGGGATGGCGCACGGCCCCGGCCTCGCGTTCTTCAAGGCGCAGCAGGCCACGCGCTCGCCGCTGCCGCTCGAGGGGACGGTGCTCATCACCGTCGCCGAGCCGGACAAGGAGGGGATCCTCGAGGCGGCTCGCGAGTTCGCCCGCCTCGGGTTCCGCATCCTCGCGACGACCGGTACCCGCGACTTCCTCGCCCGGCACGGCGTCGCCGCCGAGCTCGTGCTGAAGCTGCAGGAGGGGCGTCCGAACCTCGTCGACGCGATCAAGAACGGCGAGGTGCAGCTCCTCGTGAACACGCCCGCCGGGAAGAAGAGCGCGCACGACGACTCGTACATCCGCAAGGCGGCCATCCGCGCGAAGGTCCCGTACATCACGACCGCGGCGGCGGCGCTCGGGTCCGCGAAGGGCATCGCGGCGCGTCGCGCCGGCGCCGACGGCGTCCGGAGCCTGCAGGAGTACCACGCGCGCATCCGCTGAGGTGCGCGCGGACGCGGGCCGTCGCCGCGTCGTCGCGCGTCGCCGCGACGGTCAGTACTGGATCCTCGCCCGGAGCGTCCGCTCGGAGGCCTCGCGCGCGTCCCGCAGCGTGACGATGCCCTCCGCGGCGAGGAGCGGGACGAGTCGCAGGAAGATCTCGCCCGTCATGATCGCGTCGCCGAGCGCGGTGTGGCGCCCGATCACCGGCACGCCCAGGCGTTCGGCGATCGCCTCGAGCTCGAGCGCGACGCCGCGCGGCTGGAGCGCCGCGCAGAGGAGGAGCGTGTCGAGCACCGGGTGCGTGAAGCGGACGCCGGCCTTTCCCTCCTTGAGCTGCAGGAAGCGGAGATCGAACGCCGCGTTGTGCCCGACGAGGACGGTGTCCTCGCAGAAGCGGTGGAACGCGGGCAGCGCCCGCTCGATGGTCGGCTGCCCTGCGAGCATCTCGGGGCTGATCCCGGTGATCCGCATCGAGTCGAGCGACAGCGGCCGCCGCGGATCGACGAACTGCTCGTAGCGGTCCTGGCGCAGCAGGCGGCCGTTCACGATCCGCACGGCGCCGATGCAGACGATCTCGTCTCCCTCCGACGGCTGCAGCCCCGTGGTCTCGGTGTCGAACACCGTGCAGGTCAGCTCGCCGAGCCGTCGCTCGTCGAGCTCCGCCGACTGCCCCGCCTGGTGGAAGAGGTCGAAGTCGTAGTACTCCGGGCGCGGCGCGGCCCGCGGCGGCAGGCGCAGCGGCGCCGGCCTCCGCTGTGTCATGGGGAGGAGCACTCGCAGGAACCCGTCGCGTCCCGGCACGCTCGCCTGGAACCAGATCTCGCCGCCGTGGTTCTGCAGCACCTGCTGGAGCGTGAACGGGAGCACGCCGCCGCCGGCGCGCTGCGCCGTCCACCGCGCGAGGACGTCCGGCGCCACCGGCGCGCCGCCCCAGGCCAGGTCGAGGTGCGCGTGGCGGCCGGCGGCCTCGAGCCGCAGGCGCACCTCGCGCACGGCGAGCTCGTCGCGCGCGCTGCGCACGACGCCGGTGATCGCCTGCACGAGCGCGTAGCTGTCGGCCTCGAGCCACAGCGTCGGATCCACCGGGTCGGCCGCGACGTGGATCGCGAGCTCCTGCTCGACGCGGTTCGCGATGGCGGTGACGACGTCGGCCGCGGCGATGTCCTCGAGCAGCCACTCCGCCGCCGGCGACGCGGCGTGCTCCGCGGCGGTGCGCTCCAGCGTCTCCGTGAGCGCCGCCGCCTCCTCGGCGATGACGCTCATGAACTGGGCGCCCTTCTCGGGCGCCATGTCCGGGAACGAGAGGAGCGTCTCGACCGCGGCCCGGATGCTGCCCAGCGAGCGCCGGCTCGCGTCGACGAGGCCCTCCAGCGCCACGCCGGTGCGGCTCCCCGACTCGACGGCCCTCGTCACGTCCTCGAAGACGAGCACGAAGCCGCCGATCGGCCCGACCCCGGCGCCGACGCTCGGGACGTCGTCCGACGCGGCCCCCCGCACCGGCGCGACCTGCAGGCGGACGAGCCGCCCATCGCCGATCGTCGTGACGAAGCTCGCGACGGCCCTGGCCTCGCCCTTCCGCTCCCGCGCCCAGACGCTCTCCAGCGCGTGCGTCACGAGCGCGCGATCGAAGAACGCGAACGCGGATCGTCCCAGCCCGAGCGGGCTGGCCGCCGGCTCGCCGCCACCGCCGCCGCGCGCGGGCGGGTCGAGGATCGCCTTGGCGCGCTCGTTGTAGAGCAGCACCCGGCCCTCGCGGTTGCACACGACGACGCTCTGCGACAGGTCGGACACGAGCGCCGCGAGCCGGTTCCGCTCCTCCTCGACGCGGCGGTTCGCGTCCGCGATCCGCGCGTCGACGTCGTGCATGAGCATCTGCCGCGCGTCGGCGAAGCCGTTGACGGCGCCGGCGAGCGCCGAGAGCTCGGCGCTGCCGGTCGGCTCGAGCCGGTGCGACGGGTTCGCGGAGAGCATGACGCGGACGCCCTGCGCCATGGCCTCGGCCGGCGCCACCCAGCGCGCGAACAGCGCGCGCGCGACGAGCCACGCCACCGCGCCCGAGAGCACGAGCACGAGCACGAGCATCGACGCGCTCCCGCGCACCATCGCCGCGAGGCCGCGCCGCTCGCCCTCGTCGAGCCGCGACCACAGCACGGCGGCGCCCGCCGCCGCCGGGGCGAGCGAGACGCCCCAGGCCGCCAGGAACGCGACGGCGAGCTTGGCGCGCGGCGACATGCGTCACTCGCCGAGCAGCCGCCGGACCTTCTCGACGAGGTCCTTCGTCGCGAACGGCTTCGTGACGTACGCGTCGGCGCCCACGCCGAACCCCTTCTCGACGTCCACGTCCCGTCCCTTCGCGGTGAGCATCACGACCTTGGTCCGCGCGAGCGCCGGCGTCGCGCGGATCCACTGGCACACCTCGTACCCGTTCCGCTTCGGCATCATGAGATCGAGCAGTACGAGGTCGGGGTGGAAGTCCGAGAGCGCCGCGACCGCCTCGTCGCCGTCGCCGGCGGTGCGCACCTCGTAGCCGCCGTGCTGCATCAGGAACTCGAGCGCCATCACGATGTTCGGTTCGTCGTCGGCGATGAGGACCCGCTTCGACATGTCGGCTCCGATCACTCGGCCTTGCGCGCCGGAGGCGCGCTCGTTTCCTCTACCGGGGCGGCGGGGCGTGCGCCGCGCGCGCTGGGGACGACGAACGAGAACGTGGCCCCGCGGCCGAGCTCGCTCTCCACCCACATCCGTCCGCCGAAGTGCTGGATGATCTCGCGGCTGATCGGCAGCCCCAGCCCGGTGCCGCGCGGCTTGTCCGTCAGCGTGTCGCCGACCTGGCGGAACTTCTCGAACGCGATCTCCTGATCCTTCTCCGAGAGACCGGGCCCGTCGTCGCGGACGTCGATCCGCACGGCGCCGGGCAGCGCCTGGACCGACAGCCACACGTGCCCGACGTCCGGCGCGCAGAACTTCGCCGCGTTCGAGAGCAGGTTGATGACCACCTGCACCAGCCGATCGCGGTCCGCGAGCACCCGCGGCACGCCGTCCGGGACGCGCACCTCGAGCGAGACCCGCTCGTCCGTGAAGAGCTGGTTCGTGGCCGAGACCGCGTGCTCGACGGCCTCGCGCGGATCGACCTCCGCCATCTGCCACTCGGCGCGGCCCGCCTCCATCTTGGCGAGGTCGAGCACCTGGTTGATGAGCCGCGTGAGCCGCTCGGCCTCGTGGATGATGATCGACAGGAACTTCTCCCGCGAGGTGACGTCCAGGCCCGGGTTGTCGTGCAGGATCTCGGACAGCGAGCGGATCGACGTCAGCGGGGTCCGCAGCTCGTGCGACACGTGGGAGACGAAGTCGTCCTTCATGCGATCGAGCTCGGTGAGCCGCTCGTTCGCGCTGCGGAGCTCGGCGTAGGCCGCCTCCAGCTCGCGCGACTTCTGCTCGAGCTCGCGGCTGTACTTCATGATCTGCGACGCCTCGTCGAGGATGCTCATCACCTCGTCCATCGAGAGCGGCGCCTCCTTCACGACCGAGGCGACCATCGCGTGCGCCGACGCCCCGCCGATCGCGCCGGCGAGCTTCGTCTCGGCGAACTGGACGAGGTTCGCGTCGGCCTCCACCTCCCACGACGATCGCAGGTCGCGCTGGCGCGCGTACGACTCCAGTGCGTCGTCGGCCTTCTCCGCGCCGAGGAACCGGCTCAGGAGGCCGCGCAGCTCCTGGACCGACACGCCGCCGCGCCAGAACAGGGACCCGGTCCCCGCGGCCGAGTGCTTGAAGACGTCGACGAAGAGCGTCGCCTGGCTGTGCTCGACCGCGCTCTGCGTCGAGGCGAGGGAGACTGCGACGTACGCGCCCGCGTTCGCGAGCATGGTCCAGATGAGCGCGTGCGTGATCTGGTCGAGGCCCCCGAGGCCGAAGAGGCCCACCGGCTTCAGCAGCTCGATGCCGAACGGTCCGTGGTCGAGGAGGCTGGCCGGCAGCCAGCCGGAGCGCGCGAACGCGGGCACGACGAGCGTGTAGAGCCAGACGGCGAAGCCGGCCCCGAGACCGGCCAGCGCGCCCGCGCAGGTGCCGCCCTTCCAGAAGAGCCCGCCCAGGAACGCCGGCGCGAACTGCGCCACCGCGGCGAACGAGATGAGCCCGATCGACACGAGCGCGTACGACTCGCCCGCCACGCGGAAGAACGCGAACCCGAGGAGCAGCATCACGACGATCGCCACGCGCCGTATGCCGAGCAGCAGGCCGCTGAGATCGCGCCCCTCGTCGACCCGCAGGGCGCGGAACCGGAGCAGCAGCGGCATCGCGAGGTCGTTGCTCACCATCGTGGAGAGGGCGATGGTCTCGACGATGACCATGCCGGTCGAGGCGGAGAGGCCGCCGGCGAACACCAGCAGCGTCAGCCAGTGCTGGTTCGCGGCCAGCGGCAGCGTCAGCACGAACGTGTCGGGATCGACCGCCGAGCCGCGGAAGAACAGCATCCCCCCGAACGCGATCGCCGGCACGAACAGGTTGATGACGGCCATGTACAGCGGGAACAGCCACATCGCCGTCTTCACGTGGTTCTCGTCGACGTTCTCCACGACCGCGACCTGGAACTGCCGCGGCAGGAACAGGATCGCGAGCATCGCGAGGAAAGCCGCCGAGTACAGCGACGCCCAGTGGCCGTAGAGGTCGAGTCCGCTCCCGCCGATCACGAAGAGCCGCGCCAGCTCCGGATCCGCGGCCGCGCGCGAGAAGACGTCGCCCAGGCCGTCGAACATCCCGAAGGTGACGAACGCGCCCACCGCGAGGAACGCGACGAGCTTCACGATCGACTCGAACGCGATCGCGGCGACCATCCCCTCGTGCCGCTCCGAGGCGTCGAGGTGGCGCGTGCCGAAGACGACGGTGAACACCGCCAGGAGCAGCGCGATGTAGAAGGCGTTGTCGTTCAGGAACGGGGTGGGGCCGATCGGGGCGACGGCGTCGAGCTCGACGTGGGACGAGCTGATGATCTCGAACCCGGTCGCGATCGCCTTCAGCTGGAGCGAGATGTACGGGAGGATCCCGATGACCGCGATGATCGTGACGATGCCCGCGACCGGGGCGCTCTTGCCGTAGCGCGACGCGAGGAAGTCCGCGAGCGAGGTGATGCGGTGCACCTTGCTGATGCGGATCATCTTGCGCAGCACGATCCACCACAGGGTGCACATGAGCGTCGGCCCGACGTAGATCGGCAGGAACCCGACGCCGGTGCTCACCGCGCGCCCGACGCTCCCGTAGAACGTCCACGCGGTCGCGTACACCGCGAGTGACAGCGAGTAGATGTACGGGTTCGCGATGATGCTCCGCCCCTGGTCCGCGCGGCGATCGCCCCAGTACGCGATCGCGAACAGCAGGCCGAGGTACGCACAGGCGACCGAGATGACGACCCAGTCCTGGAGCATGTTCGTCCAGCCTGCGCCGCGCGGGCGCTAGGTGCCTTCCGTCCACCGGAGGATCGCGGCGGCCGCCGCGATGACTCCGATCCAACCGAGGAACAGGTACAGGTAGAGCAGCGGGATCCCCGCCACGAGGCGGGGCGAGTCGAAGATCGCGAGGATCGGGTAGTTGAAGAGCAGCAGGCCGAGCAGGAACAGGGCCACGAGCCGCTCGTTCCTGACGTTCGTCCGTTTCATGGGCGCGGCGCTCCGCCGCGGGGGCCACGCAGCTCGAGATCCCAGCGCTGGTGCTCGCGGATCCAGGCGGCGAGCCAGTTCGCGACCTCCATCGCGAGCGGCACGTCGACGCCCGCGAGGCACCGCGCCTCGAAGTGGTCGAGCTGCTCGGAGAACCTCCGGTGCTCCGCCACGTGGCGCTCGACGTGCTCGTAGCGGAGCTCCTCCATCCGCCGGAGCTCGGCGCCGAAGTGACGGCCCGCGAGCTCACGCACCCCGGCGATCACCTCCGGAACGTCCGGCACGCGTCCTTCGCAGAACGCCTCGTGGAGCGCGGCGAGGCGGTCGTCGAGCTGCAGGTGCTGGGCATCGAGCTCCGGGATGCCGAGCTCGAGCCAGGGGGTCCACTGGATGGGCATTCCCGACCTCGCCCAGTGAGTTGAGCGAGGATCATAGCCCGGCGCGACGGCGACCGGGCGGTGCCCCGAAGGGCTCAGAGCGTGCTCAGCGCGATCCGGTGACGTGCCACGACACCGTGCGCCACCGCAGGCAGACGCGGCACACGATCGTGAACCGCACCCTCGACGGATCCGCCGGGTCGGCGGCTCGCTCCGCGACGCGCCAGCGGCCTCCGCACGGACACGGCTGCGCGTCGAGCCGGCGGGACGCCTCGTCGAGCGACGCCACCTCGATCGCGCGCTGCGGCTCGGCGCCCTCGTCCTCCGGCGGCGACCCGACCAGCTCCGGCGGGTCGCGCTCGAACGGGAGCCTCGCCTGGTCCACGCGAAACCGGGCGCGAAGCTCGTCGCCGCGCAGCGCGAGCAGCCGCAGGGCGTCCTCGTACAGGGCGTCGAGGGGCTCTCCGAGGTCCCGCGCCACGGCAGCGGTCAGGCGTGCCTCGTCGCGGGCGACCGATTGCGCCGCCACGAGGAAGACCAGCGCGGCGGCGCGGTCCCGCTCGCCGAGCTCGTGCGCCGCGAGCGCCTCGGCCGCGCCGAGCGAGAGGTACGCCGACGTGGCGACGTCCTCGTCCTCGGAGGCCGCCGGCCGCATCCCCGAGCGCTGCCGCCAGATACCGCACGTCGCGCGGATGACCGACGCGATCGCGGCGCTCGGCGCCAGGTCGGCGCCCATCCGCATCACCGCCTTGCCCTCCGCACGGAACGCCGTGGCGGCCCCGCTGCCCCCCATGATCAGCACCTCGGGCTCGGCCATCCCCGCCGCGCGGAACACGTCCGCCGCGAGGCGCCGCGACCCGCGCGAGGCGAGCGCCGAGGTGAGCCGCTCCGGGGCCACCGGGGGCGACATCAGCGGCGCGGGATCGGCGTCGGCGACCACCGCCTCGAGCGCGTCGAGCAACGCGGCCCGCTTCGGTGCCGGCGGAAGCGTCAGCATGGGCCCTTCAGTGTACCCGACGCGCGGCGCGCGGTCGTTATGAGCCTCGGCGGAGGAACGATGCCCGACTTCAAGTACGTGCTCATCGGCGGCGGGATGACGGGTCACGCCGCCGCGCAGGCCATCCGGTCCAAAGACGCGACCGGGTCGATGGTGATGCTGTCCGAGGAGGCCGTCGCGCCGTACTCGCGCCCGCCGCTCTCGAAGGCGCTGTGGACGGGCCAGGAGGAGGGCTCGGTCTGGTTGACGGCGGTCGAAGGGCTCACGCTCCGCAACGGGGTGCGGGTCGCCTCGATCGATCGGTCCGCGAAGCGCGTCGTGCTCGACGGAGGTGAGAGCATCGGCTACGAGCGGCTCCTCCTCGCCACCGGCGTCACGCCGCGCCGGCTGCCGTTCGGAGAGGGCGTCGTCTACTACCGGACGATCGAGGACTTCCGCCGCGTGCAGTCGCTCCCGGTCGGGAAGCACGTCGCGGTGGTCGGCGGAGGGTTCATCGGCTCCGAGATGGCCGCCTCGCTGACGACGGCCGGGTACCGCGTGACGCTCGTCTTCCCCGAGGAAGGCATCGGAGCGCGCCTGTTCCCGCGCGACCTCTCGCTGCACCTCAACGGCTACTACGCGGAGCGCGAGGTCGCCGTCCGCTCGGGCGAGACGATCACCGGGATCCGGGCCGCCGACGGCGGCTACGTGCTCACCACCGGAAGCGGCGAGATCCGCGCCGACCTCGTGGTCGCCGGACTCGGCACCGTCCCGAACGACCGCCTCGCGGCCGCCGCCGGGCTCGCGGTGGAGCAGGGCATCGTGGTGGACGCGTCCCTGCGCACCGCCGACGCGGCCGTGTTCGCCGCGGGCGACGTCGCCCGGTTCTGGAACCCGGCGCTCGGCGAGCGCATCCGCGTCGAGCACGAGGACAACGCGAATCGAATGGGGTGGGACGCCGGGCTCTCGATGGCCGGCGCTGAGGTCGAGTACCGCCACCTCCCGTTCTTCTACTCGGACCTGTTCGAGCACGGCTACGAGGCGGTCGGCGCGCTCGACTCCAGGCTCGAGATCGTCGCGGACTGGAAGGAGCCCTTCCAGAGGGGAATCCTCTACTACCTCGGCGGCGGCCGCGTCCGCGGCGTCCTCGCGTGGGGCGCGTTCGGCAAGATGGACGAGGCGCGCGCGCTGATCGCGGACCCCGGTCCTCACGAAGCCTCGAGCGTGCGAGGGCGTATCGCGCTCTGACACGGGAGAGCCGGACACCCGCGCATCCCGACGCGCGCCACCAAGAGAAAAGGCCCGCGAGCGGGCCTCTTTCTCTTCTCTTCTCATCGATGAAGGCGCTTCAGGAGAAGCGTCAGTCCGGCGTCAGCCGGTTCGAGACTGCAGGTCTGTCGGTTTCTGCGACGGCTCCGCTATCTCGTCCTCCTTCTTTGAGCTACGAGGACAATCTACGCCCGCGCCGCGCCGGACGCCACGGCGCGCGACGCGTCTGCCCCTGAAGGTCGTACCCACCTGGCCCACTGGCCCTCCGCGCGCCTGATCGCCTCCCGGCCGCGCGGGCCCACGTCCGGCAGGGCGTCGTCCAGATTCCTTTGAATTGCCGACAATTTCGACTCGTCCCCCGTGCACCGCGGCGAACGCGTGACGATCGTCGATCGGGGGAACGCATCGTTCCATAGGGGAGGACCTGATGAAGAAGCTGCTCGCACTGACGGCACTCGCTGCCCTCATGATCGCGCCTGCGACGCGCGCCGCGGACAGGACAGGATTCCTGCTGGGCGCGCGTGCGGCGTACGCATTTCCGTTCGGCGACGCCGGCGGCGTGCCGCGGTTCGGCACCGGCACCGTGGCGTTCGACGATCTCGTCGACCACGCCTGGCCGCTCTGGCTCGAGCTCAACTACCGGTTCGGCCCGAGCCTCGAGCTCGGCGCATACGGACAGTACGCGTTCACGAACGGTGGCACGGCATTCGACAACGGCTCGGACATTCGCGCCGGGCTCCAGCTCAACTACATCTTCGCGCCTGGCGGGATGTTCACGCCCTGGTTCGGCATCGGCGGCGGCTACGAGTGGCTGAAGGCCGACCGCAACTTCGACATCGGCAACCTCCGGCAGACGGCCAGCTCGACGATCCGCGGCTGGGACTTCATGGTCCAGGCCGGCGCCGACCTGCACGCGGGCGATCGCTTCACGCTGGGACCGTTCGTCGCGATGACGTTCGGGCAGTTCGGCGACCTCAAGATCAGCGGGCTCTCGAGCGCCGACACGAACATCGACGACAAGGCCTGGCACGAGTGGCTGCAGGTCGGCGTCCGGGCGACGTTCTTCTGACGAAATCGCGGCGACGCGTCGCCGCCGTCACCTGCTCGTGGTGGCGGCGACGCCGCCGCACCTCATGGACCTGGCGGCGCGAGCCCGAGGCGCGCCAGGTCGGCGGGTGTGTTGGCGTTCTCGAGCGCTCTCCCCGCCGGATCGACCCGCGCCCACTCGTCCTCGGGGACGAGCCGCGCCCCCGCGGCCCTGACGATCTGCTGGAGCGACGGATCGCCGCGCGCGAGCAGCTCCTCGACCAGCGGCAGGGCCGCGCGAGACCACACCGCGTGCAGCGGCTGCGCGACTCCTCTCCAGACCGGCACGACCGCGAGCTCTCCCTCGCGACGAAGCGCGAGGAGCAGCTCGATCGGCGCCGCCGAGAGGAAGGGCATGTCGCAGCCGGCGGTGAACACCCACGGCGCCCGCGCCGTGACGAGCGCCGCGTGCAGCCCGCCGGGTGCCCCTTTCCCGGGAACCCGATCGGGCTCGATGCGCGCGTCGAGGGACGCGTAGGGGGCGGGATCGTTCGCGACGACGACCACGTCCGCGAACAGCGATCGGAACAGACGGACGCTCCGGGCGGCGATCGTGTCGCCTCCGACCGTGAGCAGGCCCTTCGCGACTCCGCCGAGGCGGGTGCCGCGTCCGCCCGCGATGAGCGCGCCGGTACAGCCCGCGAGCGCCTTGTCGTCAGTCAGGGATCACTCCCGGTTGGTGCGAATCGCGCGAGTGTAATAAAAGACACGCCCCCGCGTCTTCGCGCGGGCGAACCCGAAGTGGAGGATCGATGGGCGGTCAGGGACTCATGGTGGGCAAGAGGGCGCTCGTGACGGGCGTCGCGAACGAGCGGAGCATCGCGTGGGCAATCGCGGAGGCGTTTCACCGCGAGGGCTGCGAGCTCGCGTTCACCTACCAGGGCGAGGTGCTCGAGAAGCGAGTCCGCCCGCTGGTCGAGAGCGTCGGCGCGAAGGCGTTCATCGACTGTGACGTGGCGGGCGACGAGTCGATCGACGGCGCCGCCTCCTCGCTGCGGCAGGTGTGGCCCGACGGCTTCGACGTCCTCGTGCACTCCATCGCCTACGCGCCGCGCGAGGCGCTCGACGGCCGCTTCACCGACGCGACGAGCCGCGAGGCGTGGCGCATCGCGCTCGAGATCTCCGCGTACTCGCTCGTCGGGCTCACGCGCGCGATGAAGCCGCTGCTCAGGCCGGGCGCGAGCGTGGTGACGATCACCTACTCCGGCGCCGAGAAGGTCGTCTCGAACTACAACGTGATGGGAGTCGCGAAGGCGGCGCTGGAGTGCTCGATGCGGTACCTCGCGCACGACCTCGGCCAGGACGACATCCGCGTGAACGCCATCAGCGCCGGGCCGCTGAAGACGCTCGCCGCCGCCGGCATCAAGGGCATGCGCTCGATGCTCTCCGACAACGCCGATCGCACCCCGCTCCGGCGGAACATCGAGCACGGCGACGTCGGCAACGCCGCGGTTTACCTCTGCAGCGGCCTCGCGAGGAACGTGACCGGCGAGGTGCTGCACGTCGACGCCGGACAGAACATCCTCGGCGTCGTCGCGATGGAGTAGGGCAGGCGTCCGGGCCTGCCAGGAGCGCGCGATGCTGGTGGTCCGTGGCCTCGTCGTCGGCCCCTTCGCCGAGAACACCTACGTCGTAGGCTGCGACGAGACGGGCGAGGCGGTGGTCGTCGACCCGGGAGGTGAGACGGATCGCGTCCTCGCGATGGCCGGGTCGAACGGCTTCCGCGTCACGCGCGTGTTCCTCACCCACGGGCACGTGGACCACGCGGCGGGGTGTGCCGAGCTGCAGCAGCGGCTCGCGATCCCGGCCCAGCTCCACGCCGGCGATCGCGACTGGCTCGCCGCGCTGCCCACGCAGGCCGAGATGTTCGGGTTCGAAGGGCCGGCGGACGTGCCGCAGATCGCGCTCTGGCACGAGGACGGCGACGAGGTGATCGTCGGCCGCCAGCGGGCGCGGATCATCCACACGCCAGGGCACACGCTCGGATCCTGCTCGCTGCACTTCTCGGACGCGAGGCAGCTCCTCACCGGCGACACGCTCTTCGCGGGGAGCGTCGGACGAACCGACCTCCCCGGCGGCGACTTCACGGCGCTCGAACGATCGATCCGGGACCGGATCTTCACCCTCGGCGACGACGTCCGCTTCTGGCCCGGTCACGGGCCGAGCGCGCTCGTCGGCGACGAGCGGCTCGAGAACCCCTTCGTGGGACTGCGCGCTACGCGGTGAACGAGCTGCCGCAGCCGCAGGTGTTCTTGGCGTTCGGGTTGTTGAACTTGAACCCGGCGCCCTGCAGGCCCTGCACGTAGTCGATCGTCACGCCCTGCAGGTACATCGAGGACATCGGGTCCACGAACACGCGCACGCCATCCTGCTCGTACGTCGCGTCGCCGTCGCGGGCCTCATTCTCGAAGTCCATCGCGTACTGGAAGCCGGAGCAGCCGCCGCCGACGACTCCGACGCGAATGCCGTAGCCTTCGAGCTTCTCCTGCTCCATCGCGGTCTTCACCATCTCCACCGCCTTGGTGGTCATGGTGATGGGGCTCGCCGGAGCGGGGTCGGTCTTGGCGACGGGGGTCTGAGCGGTTGCTTCCATCGATTCTCTCCAGTGTCGTGGCGTTCGAGCGGTACGTGGTCCGGCTGGATCTGACTGTAACCGTGTGGTTCTGCTCGTTCAACGAGATAACGACTACACCGCTCCACTTCATCCCGGCGACTTGGTCCGATCCGGCGACTCTTTCCGACCCCTGCCATTCATCCGGGCGAGCCGCGGCCGCTGAGCCGCCTCCCGCCGTCCACCGGCAGGACGACCCCGGTCACGTAGGGGGCGTCCGCGAGGTAGCGGATGGCCTGCGCGACGTCCGCCGGCGATCCGGCGCGCCGGAGGGGGATCCGCCGGGTCAGCTCGGCGCGCTGGGAGGCGGGGTAGCTCGCGGGCCAGAGCACCGTGCCAGGCGCGACCGCGTTCACGCGGACGCGGGGCGCGAGCTCGAGCGCGAGGCACTCGGTCGCCCGGACCAGCGCCGCCTTCGAAGCCGCGTAGGCCGTGAACCCGGCCCAGGGGACGAAGCCGCCGCCGATGTCGGCGACGTTCACGATGCTGCCGCGGCTCCTGCGGAGGAGCGGCAGGAACGCGCGCGCGAGGAGCACCGGAGCGCGCGCGTTGAGGTCCATCTGCGCGTCGAACGCCTCGGCGTCGATCTCGGCGAGCTCGCGGCGCTCGAACCGCGCCGCGTTGCAGACGAGCAGGTCGAGACGGTCGTGGCGCGCGCGGAAGGCGCGCGCGAGCGCGGCCGGTCCTTCGGGTGACGAGAGGTCCGCCTGGTACGGCTCGAGGCCGCGCGGCGGCGGGTGCGACCAGTGGTGCGCCGCGACGGTCCAGCCGTGCTCCGCGAGATCGAGCGCGATCGCCCTGCCGACGCGCGCGCCGGCGCCGGTCACGAGCGCGACGCGTCGCGCGGGCGTGCTGCGGAGGGTTCGCTGGGGGCGGTGGGTGGTCAAGAGGGAGCTCGCGCGTCAGCGCTGCGGATCCCAGCAGATCTCCGGCACGCCCGCGCGCCGGTTCGCGACGCGCGCGGCGACGAACAGGAAGTCGGACAGGCGGTTCAGGTACTGGATCACGAGCGGGTCGATCGGCTCCGCGCGGGCGAGCGTCACGGCGCGGCGCTCGGCGTGCCTGCAGGCGGTGCGGGCGACGTGCAGCGCGCACGCGAGCGCGCAGCCGCCGGGGAGCACGAACTGGCGCAGCGGCTCGAGCTCGCCGTCCCAGCGATCGATCGCGCGCGCCAGGTCCTCGATCCAGGACGGCTGCAGCGCGGGCAGCGCGCTGCGCGCGCGGGCCCCCGCCGGCGTCGCGAGCTCTCCACCGACGGTGAACAGGCGGTCCTGCGCTGCGGCGACGAGCCCCGCGACGTCGGCGTCTCGCGCGGCCTCCGCGCGGTGGCGCGCCTCGCCGAGCGCCGCGTTGGCCTCGTCGACCGCGCCGTACGCCTCGACGCGCGGGTCGTCCTTGGGAACGCGCGGTCCCCCGAAAAGTCCCGTTTCACCCGAATCGCCGCTGCGCGTATAGATCTTCACCCCGGCGGAGCTATCACCGCGCCGCCGC
>DASSQI010000008.1:0-2310 GCA_035702585.1 Anaeromyxobacteraceae bacterium | reverse complement strand
GTCGGCGTCGCGCCGCCGGCCCGCGCCCGCGCGCCGAACGCGACGAGCGAGGCGGGCGACATGTGGCCGGGGTCGCCGATCGTCCGCGGCACCACGTGGCAGTCGCTGCACGAGAGCGCCGGGTTCGCGAGGTCGGACGAGAGGTGCGCGGCGTGCGCGCCGACGCCTCGATCGCTCGTCGAGGTCGCGCCGGAGAAGGACGGCGGCGGCAGGCCGAGGCCGCCGCTCCCGTGGCAGCCGTCGCAGCCGCTCCGCTCGGCGTGAGCCGCGGCGCGGGGAGATCCGCACGCGGCGAGCGCCGCCGGCAGCGTGACGAGGAGGGCGGCGGCGAGGGCGGCGAGGAGGCGATCGAGGCGGGAGCGCACCGCGTCGACAGTGGCCCCCGCGACCCGGACCGCGCGTTGACCACGATCACGACCGCCCCCGACGCGCCACGTCGCCGCGCGCGCGCGACGGCGCTCCCGCCCCGGATGATGCTCGGCATGCCTTTTCAGGCGGGTAGGCGTTTCTGCTACAGTCCGCCGCTGCCCGCGCCTGGACGCTTGTCTCCCGTCAAGCGTGGCCCGACGCGTGCAGGAAATCACACGGAATTTCCCGCAGCCCCCGCACCTTCTGCGAAGGCCGCCCGGCGCGAGGGTTTCTCGCGCACGGATTGCGGCTGGGAGGAACCGGATGTCCGCTCGACGCATGGTGACGATGGACGGCAACGAGGCAGTCGCCTCGGTCGCCCACCGGCTGTCCGAGGTGATCGCCATCTACCCGATCACCCCCTCGTCCAACATGGGTGAGTGGGCCGACGAGTGGTCGGCGCAAGGGAAGAAGAACGTGTGGGGCTCGGTCCCCGCCGTCTCCGAGATGCAGTCCGAGGGCGGCGCGGCCGGCGCGGTGCACGGCGCGCTGCAGGCGGGAGCGCTCACGACGACCTTCACGGCGTCGCAGGGCCTGCTGCTGATGATCCCGAACATGTACAAGATCGCGGGCGAGCTCACCTCGTTCGTGATGCACGTGTCGGCGCGCTCCCTCGCGACCCACGCGCTCTCGATCTTCGGCGATCACTCCGACGTGATGGCCGTGCGCCAGACCGGCTTCGCGCTCCTCTCCTCGGCCAACGTGCAGGAGGCGCACGACTTCGCCGCGATCGCGCAGCGCGCGACGATGAAGTCCCGCGTGCCGTTCCTCCACTTCTTCGACGGGTTCCGCACCTCGCACGAGGTCTCGAAGATCGAGCTGCTCGACGACGACGACCTGCGCGCGATGGTGCCCGACGCGCTCGTCACCGCGCACCGCGACCGCGCGCTGACGCCGGATCGCCCGTCGATCCGCGGCACGGCGCAGAACCCCGACGCGTTCTTCCAGGCGCGCGAGGCGTGCAACGGCTTCTACACGGACCTCCACCTCCACGTGCAGGAGGCGATGGACGAGTTCGCGAAGCTCACCGGCCGCCAGTACAAGCTCTTCGAGTACGTGGGCCACCCGCAGGCGACGCGGATCCTGGTGGCGATGGGCTCGGGCTGCGAGGTCGCGCACGAGGCCGTCGAGGCGCTCGTCGCGAAGGGCGAGCGGGTCGGCCTCGTGAAGGTCCGGCTCTACCGTCCGTTCCCGCTCGGCGAGTTCATGGCCGCGCTGCCGAAGACCACCGAGTCGATCGCGGTCCTCGATCGCACGAAGGAGCCGGGCGCGCTCGGCGAGCCGCTCTACCAGGACGTCGTCACCGCGCTCCGCGAGGCGCAGCAGGCCCACATCGACCGCTTCCACCACGAGATCACGGTGATCGGGGGCCGCTACGGCCTGTCGTCGAAGGAGTTCACGCCGGCGATGGTGAAGGCGGTCTACGACGAGCTCGGCAAGAAGCGGCCGAAGCGTCACTTCACCGTCGGCATCAACGACGACGTGACCCACCTCTCGCTGCCGTACGACGCGACCTTCGACACCGAGGGCAAGGACGTCGTCCGGGCGCTGTTCTACGGCCTGGGCGCCGACGGCACCGTCGGCGCGAACAAGAACTCGATCAAGATCATCGGCGAGGACACGCCGAACTACGCGCAGGGCTACTTCGTCTACGACTCGAAGAAGTCGGGCTCGGTGACGATCAGCCACCTGCGCTTCGGGCCGAAGCAGATCCGCTCCGCGTACCTCATCTCGCAGGCGAACTTCGTGGCCTGCCACCAGTTCGGCTTCCTCGAGAAGTACGAGATGCTCGAGACCGCCGTGCCGGGCGCGACGTTCCTCGTGAACTCGCCGTTCGGGCCGGGCGAGATCTGGGAGCAGCTGCCGCGCGAGGTGCAGCAGGGGATCCTCGACAAGGGGATC
>DASSQI010000007.1:0-7925 GCA_035702585.1 Anaeromyxobacteraceae bacterium | reverse complement strand
CTTCGCGCGCCCGCTCCGGCCCGGCCTGCGCCCCATCGCCGGCGGCGATGAGGTGGCGGTCTCGCCCGTCGACGGCGTCGTCTCCGAGTGCGGCGTCGCGGATCGCGGCCGGCTCATCCAGGCGAAGGGCATCGACTACGGGATCGCCGCGCTGCTCGCGGACGACGCGCTCGCGGAGCGCTTCACCGGCGGCGCGTGGGCGACGATCTACCTCTCGCCGCGCGACTACCATCGCATCCACTTCCCGCTCGGCGGCGCGATCACGGGCTGGCGCTACGTCCCCGGCGTGCTGTGGCCGGTGAACCCCGCCGCGGTGCGCGGCGTGCCCGGCCTGTTCGCGGCGAACGAGCGCCTCGTCACCGTCCTCGACACGCCGCTCGGGACCTGCGCCGTGGTCGCGGTCGGCGCGACGATCGTCGGGCGCGTCAGGGCGTACTACGACCCCGGCGTGCCGCTCACGAACCGGCCGCGCGCCCAGCCGGTGACGCGCGACTACGAGACGCCCATCCCGGTGGAGAAGGGCGCCCAGCTGGGCGCCTTCGAGATGGGCTCCACGGTCATCCTGCTGTTCGAGCCGGGACGCGCGGCGCTCATGCCCTCCGTCACGGCCGGCGCGCGGCTGCGCGTGGGCGAGCCCATCGCGGTCGCTCCCGGCCTCGACCGCGCCTCGTAGCCCTGCTAGATCGCCGTTCGTGAAGATCACCGGCGTCAAGGGAATGAACGACATCCTGCCCGCGCAGTCGCCGCGGTGGCAGGAGATGGAGCGGGTCGCCCGCGAGGTGTTCCTGCTGTACGGCTACCGCGAGGTGCGGACGCCCGCGGTCGAGCACGCGGCGCTGTTCGCGCGCGGCGTCGGCGAGACCACCGACATCGTGCAGAAGGAGATGTACGTCTTCGAGGACAAGGGCGAGGAGCTGCTCTGCCTCCGGCCCGAGGGCACCGCCGGCGCGGTGCGCGCGTACATCGAGCACGGCTGCCACGTCGAGGGCCTGCAGAAGTGGTACTACGTCGGCCCGATGTTCCGCCGCGAGCGCCCGCAGAAGGGCCGCTACCGGCAGTTCCACCAGATCGGGTGCGAGTGCTTCGGCGTGTCGGAGCCGGCGATCGACGTCGAGCAGATCGCGATGCTCGACGACTACCTCGCGCGGCTCGGCGTCTCCGCGACGCTGAAGCTGAACAGCGTCGGCGACGCGAGCTGCCGGCCGGCGTACCTCGCCGATCTGCGCGCGTGGCTCGAGCAGCGCCAGGACCGGCTCTGCGCCGACTGCCGCGACCGCACGCAGCGCAACCCGCTGCGCGTCCTCGACTGCAAGAACGAGTCGTGCCAGCCGGTGCTCGCCGAGGCGCCGCGGCTGCTCGATCGGCTCTGCGACGGCTGCCGCACGCACTTCGACGCGGTGAAGGGCGGGCTCGAGGCGCTGGGCGTCGCGTTCCACGTCGACCCGCGGCTCGTGCGCGGGCTCGACTACTACGTGCGCACGGCCTACGAGTTCTCGAGCGACGCGCTCGGCTCGCAGTCGGCGGTGGCCGGCGGCGGCCGCTACGACGGCCTCGTCGAGACGCTCGGCGGCCAGCCGACTCCGGGCATCGGGTTCGCGCTGGGACAGGAGCGGCTCGCGCTGATCCTCGACGCGATCGGGCGCGCGCCGCCGGACGCGAAGCCGACGCTGTTCATCATCTCCGCCGACGAGACCGGCGCCCGCGAGGCGCTCAGGCGCGCCGTGCAGCTCCGCAAGGCGGGCGTCTCCTGCGAGCTCGACGCGCGCGGCGGCAAGCTGAACCGCCAGTTCAAGCAGGCCGAGCGCGTCGGCGCGAAGTACGCGCTCGTGCTCGGCGGCAACGAGGTCGCGAGCGGGCAGGCGAAGCTGAAGGACCTGGCGACGCGCGAGGAGACGCCGGTCGCGCTCGACGAGCTGGTGGGGCGCTTCCACCACCACCGATGACGGTGCGCGGTCCGGAGCCCGCCGAGCGGGGACGCGCCTCGAGCGTCATCGCGGTGGCGGGCCCGACCGGCTCGGGGAAGTCGCGGCTCGCGATCGACCTCGCGCTGTCGCTCGGGGGCGAGGTCGTGAACGCCGACTCGCAGCAGCTCTACCGCGGGCTCGAGATCGCGACCGCGAAGCCCACCAGCGCGGAGCGCGCCGAGGTCCCGCATCACCTGTACGAGCTCGCCGAGCCGGGCGAGGGCTACGACGCCGCGCGCTACGTCGAGGCCGCCGATCGCGCGATCACCGACGTGCTCGCGCGCGGGGGCGTCCCGGTCCTGTGCGGCGGGACCGGGCTGTACCTTCGAGCGCTGCTCCACGGCGTCGCCGAGGCGCCGGGCCGCGATCCCGCGCTGAGGGCGGAGCTCGAGGCGTTCGCGGCGCGCGAGGGGAGGCCCGCGCTCCACGCGAGGCTCGCGGCCGTCGATCCCGAGGCGGCCGCGAAGATCGGCCCGAACGATCTCGTGCGCATCGTCCGCGGGCTCGAGATCGCGCGCGGCGGCCGGACCCAGTCGCAGGTCTTCCGGGAGCACGCGTTCCGCGGCGACAGGTACCGGTTCCGTCTGCTCGCGCTCGACCTCGATCGGGGCTCGCTGCACGCGCGCATCGCGGCGCGCGTGCAGCGGATGGTCGGCCCCGAGCTGCTGCAGGAGGTCGCCGCGCTCGAGGCGCGTTTCGGCGGTGCGGTGCCTGCGAGGCTCCCGATCGGCTACGCCGAGGCGGTGTCGCTCTCGCGCGGCGAGATCGACCGTGCGGAGGCGGTGCGCCTCATCGAGATCGCGCACCGGAGGTACGCACGCCGTCAGGTCATCTGGCTCCGCCGGGAGCCGGGCGTCGAGTGGCTCTCGCCGCCCGTCGACGCGGACGCGCTGGCAGCGGATCTGCGCGCGTGGCTCGAACGCGGCTGACGCGGGGTGTCATCCCGTGACCCGGGACCGCCCCGCGGCCCGCGGGGACCGCGCCGGGGCGGGCCGCGACGGTGCCGCGGCTGGCGCCTCGGCACGGATGACGTGCTATGAACCCCGGTCATGTCCGCACGCACCGCCTACACGACGGATTTCGAGCGTCCGCTCATCGCCCTCGAGTCGAAGATCGCCGAGCTGAAGCAGCTCTCCGGCGGCGCCGCCGTCGACTTCACCGACGAGATCCTGCGCCTCGAGAAGAAGGCGAAGCGCCTGCAGCAGGAGATCTTCAGCGATCTCTCGCGCTGGCAGGTGGTCCAGCTCGCGCGCCATCCGAACCGGCCGTACTTCCTCGACTACCTCTCGCAGATGTTCACGGACTTCTTCGAGGTCGAGGGAGACCGCCGGTTCGCGGCCGATCGGTCCATCGTGTCGGGCTTCGCGCGCTTCGACGGCGAGCCGGTCGTCGTCATCGGGCAGCAGAAGGGCCGGAACACGAAGGAGAACATGCTGCGCAACTTCGGCATGCCTCGGCCGGAGGGCTATCGCAAGGCGCGGCGCCTCTACGATCTCGCCGATCGCTTCCGCATGCCGCTCATCACGTTCATCGACACGCCGGGCGCGTATCCCGGCATCGGCGCCGAGGAGCGCGGCCAGGCCGAGGCGATCGCGGTGAACCTCGAGGTCATGTCGTCGATCGGCGTGCCGAGCATCTCGGTGGTCGTCGGCGAGGGCGGCTCCGGCGGCGCGCTCGCGCTCGGTGTCACGAGCCGCATCCTGATGCTCCAGTACTCGACCTACTCGGTCATCTCGCCCGAGAGCTGCAGCTCGATCCTGTACCGCGACGCGACGAAGGCGCAGAAGTCCGCCGAGGCGCTGAAGCTCACCGCGAAGGACCTCGCCGGCTTCGGGATCGTCGACGAGGTGATCCCCGAGGCACCCGGCGGCGCCCACCGGGACCCGCAGCGGACCGGCGAGAACATCCAGGCGGCGCTCCGCAAGCACCTCGCCGAGCTGAAGGCGCTCAGCCCCGAGGAGCTCGTCCGCCAGCGCTACGAGAAGTACCGCGCGATGGGCGCGTACGCCGCGGCCGACGCAAGATAGGTCGGAGAGATGGCGGGGGTGGTGCGCACATGACGGCGCGGCCGTTCATCGTCGCGATCGACGGGCCTGCTGGCGCCGGGAAGAGCACGGTCTCGCGCCGGGTGGCCTCGCGGCTCGGGTTCGCGCTCGTGGACACCGGCGCGATCTACCGGGCCGTCGCGCTCGCGGCGGCGCGGCAGGACATCGCGTTCGACGCCGACCCGCAGCTCGGTGCGCTGCTGCCGACGCTGGCGATCCAGTTCGAGGCGCCGCCGCCCGGCGGGCACGCGGGGCAGCGCGTGCTGCTCGACGGCGAGGACGTGTCGGCGCTCATCCGCACGCCCGCGATGTCGCTGGGCGCGAGCGCGGTCTCGGCGCGACCGGTGGTGCGCGCGGGCCTGCTGGAGTTGCAGCGGCGGCTCGCGCTCTCGCCCGACCACCGCGGCGCGGTGCTCGAGGGGCGCGACATCGGCACCGTCGTGTTCCCGGACGCCGACGCCAAGATCTTCCTCACCGCGTCGCCCGAGATCCGCGCACGTCGCCGCTTCGCGGAGCTGCAGGCGAGGGGCGACCCGACGCCGTTCGAGCAGGTGCTCGCCGACCAGCAGCGCCGCGACCGCGACGACTCCGAGCGGGCGCACGCGCCGCTCAAGCCCGCGCAGGACGCGGTCCTGCTCGACTCGAGCGGCCTGACGCTCGACCAGGTGGTCGACCGGCTCGCGGCGCTCGTCGAAGGTCGCCTTTCCGGGCGCGTGGACGCCGAGTAGGATTCGCCCGGCGATGGAAGGATCCGAGCGCGTCTACGGAGCGAAGGAGTGCGGCAGCTGCCGGCTCTGGCGCCCCATCGGCGAGGACGCCCGCGGCCCTGTCGGTCCGTGCCGATTGATGGTCCGCACGGGCGACTTTCCCGGAACGGCTCCCGTCTGCGAGCGCTACCTCGCCAGGGACGCGGCGATCCCGTCGCAGCCGTCCGCGCCGGCGCCGCTCCGACGACCCCGCGGCATCCCGCCATTGATCGTGCGCGCCGGCGGGCACGCGCGAGCCCCGAGCTCATCTCTCCCGGAGGACCTGCTGTCCATGACCCGAGAAGAATTCGCCGAGGTGATCCGCGAGGTGTTGCGCGACGAGGTCGCGCACGTGCCGCTCGCGCCGAAGTGGGAGGGCGGGGCGGTCGTCCTGAAGCCGCACGACCCGTCGCTGCAGCCGAAGGAGATCCCGCTCGAGCACCTGTTCCA
Organism: Anaeromyxobacteraceae bacterium; assembly: GCA_035702585.1. Taxonomy (GTDB): domain Bacteria; phylum Myxococcota; class Myxococcia; order Myxococcales; family Anaeromyxobacteraceae; genus DASSQI01. The sequence continues at coordinate 2,720 of DASSQI010000007.1, read as the reverse complement.
CAAGATCGTCATGATGCGCGACCGACTGCGCGTCCTCGAGCAGAAGGTGAACGCGCACCCGAAGCTCACCGACGCCGAGAAGGTGGACCTGCAGCAGTACGTGACGAAGTGCTACGGCACGCTCACCACGTTCAACGTGCTGTTCAGGGAGGAGAAGGACCGGTTCATCGGCGAGAAGGGCACCGCGGCGTAGCTCGCCGCGGCCGCCCGCGATCCGGCGGTGATCCAGCTGGGCGCCAGCCCGCCTGGCGAACGCCGCCCGCCGAGCTTACATCTGCGCTTCACGGCCGCGGCTGAGAGCGGCCCACGTCTCCGGAGGTCCGTTTGGAAGTTCGCATCGCTCGCACGGCCGGCTTCTGCTGGGGTGTACGCCGCACGGTCGACAAGGTGATGGAGGTCGCCGGCGGCACCGCCGCGCCGGTCGTCACGCTCGGCCCGATCATCCACAACCCGCAGGCCGTCGAGCGCATGCGCGAGAAGGGCGTCGCGACCGTGGACGCCGTGGCGGAGGTCTCCGACGGCACGACCGTCGTCGTGCGCACGCACGGCGCCGTGAAGAGCGAGCTCGCCGCCGCCCAGGCGCGCGGCCTCTCCGTGGTGGACGGCACGTGCCCGTACGTGAAGTTCCCGCAAGCGATGGCGCAGCGGCTCTCCCGCGAGGGGTACCACCTCGTCATCGTCGGCGACGCGAAGCACGCCGAGATCAAGGGCGTCGTCTCGTTCGCGGAGGGCCCGTACACGATCGTGAAGCCCGGCGCGGAGGTGCCCGAGATCCCGTCGAAGAAGGTCGCCGTCGTCGCGCAGACGACCTGCATCGGCACCGAATACGCGCGCATCGTCGGTGAGCTCGCCCTGCGGCACAAGGACGTCCGGGCGGTGAACACGATCTGCAGCGACACCGAGGAGCGTCAGGACGACGCCCGCACGCTCGCCCGCGAGGTGGACGCGGTCGTGGTCGTCGGCGGCAAGAACAGCGCGAACACGCGCCACCTCGCCGAGATCTGCCGCCAGATCCAGCCGAAGACGTGGCACGTCGAGACCGAGCAGGAGCTCGACCCCGAGTGGTTCCGCGGTTGCTCGGTCGTCGGCCTCAGCGCCGGGGCGTCGACCCCGGACTGGGTCATCGAGGGCGTGGCCGCACGCCTGAGGAGCATGGACGCGCAAGCTCGGACTGCCTTGACGCAATGAATTCGCTTGTGTAGCTTCCCCACCTTCATCGTCACCGGATGACCCGGTGATGCCCCTGCGCACCTCGATCCCCGGGGCGCCGGCCGAGTTCACGAGGGGTATTGCACGCAGTCTCGCCGGCATCCGACCTCCGCCGGCGCAGTCCGCCAAAGGTTGGTTTCCAAAGAATGCAGAACGAGATGACCCGTCCGCCCGAGATCGAGAGCGAGGACTTCGCGACCCTCTTTGCGCAGAGCGAGGCCCGGGGCGGCCAGATCGAAGAGGGGAAGGTCGTCAGCGGTACGGTGATCCAGCTCGCCAAGGACTACGCCGTCGTCGACATCGGCTACAAGTCCGAGGGCCAGGTCGCGATGTCGGAGTTCGTCTCCGCGCCGGGCGCAGAGCCCGCCGTGAAGGTGGGCGATCGCATCGACGTGCTCGTCGAGTCCCGTGAGAACGAGAACGGGATGGTCGTCCTCTCCAAGGAGAAGGCCGACAAGATGCGGATCTGGGACGAGATCTCGGCCGCGTGCGAGCGCGACGAGCTCGTCGAAGGCATGATCGTCGGCCGCGTGAAGGGCGGCCTCTCCGTCGACATCGGCGTGAAGGCGTTCCTCCCCGGTTCGCAGGTCGACATCCGCCCGGTGCGGAACCTCGACAAGCTCATCGGCGAGAAGTTCAAGTTCAAGGTCATCAAGTTCAACAAGAAGCGCGGCAACATCGTCCTCTCGCGCCGCGTGCTCCTGGAGAAGGAGCGCGAGGAGCTGAAGAAGGAGACGCTGAAGAACCTCCGCGAGGGCGCGATCCTCAAGGGCGTGGTCAAGAACCTCACCGACTACGGCGCGTTCATCGACCTCGGCGGCATCGACGGCCTGCTGCACGTCACCGACATGAGCTGGGGCCGCATCGGCCACCCGAGCGAGATGTTCGAGGTGGGCCAGGAGGTCCGCGTCGTCGTCCTCAAGTTCGACCCCGCCAGCGAGCGCGTCAGCCTGGGCCTGAAGCAGATCCAGGAGGATCCGTGGCACCGCGCCGACGAGAAGTATCCGGTCGGCAGTCGCGTGCAGGGCAAGGTCGTGTCGCTCACCGACTACGGCGCGTTCATCGAGCTCGAGCAGGGCGTCGAGGGCCTCGTCCACGTCAGCGAGATGAGCTGGACGAAGCGCGTGAAGCACCCGTCGAAGCTCGTCAACGTGGGCGACAAGGTCGAGGCGGTGGTGCTCGACATCGACCCGAAGGCGAAGCGGATCAGCCTCGGCATGAAGCAGATCGAGGCGAACCCGTGGACGCTCCTCGAGGACAAGTACCCGATCGGCTCGGTCATCCGCGGCGAGATCCGGAACGTCACCGACTTCGGCGTCTTCGTGGGCGTCGAGGAGGGCATCGACGGCCTCGTGCACGTCTCCGACATCTCGTGGAACGAGCGGATCAAGCACCCGGGCGACAAGTTCAAGAAGGGTGACGTCGTCGAGGCGGTGGTGCTCAACATCGACGTCGAGAACGAGCGCTTCAGCCTCGGCCTCAAGCAGCTCCAGCCCGATCCGTGGACCACG
>DASSQI010000006.1:0-13535 GCA_035702585.1 Anaeromyxobacteraceae bacterium | reverse complement strand
AGAGCGCCGAGCGCGTGTCGCAGGTCTCGGTGGACGCCGCCGCGCTCGAGCTCGACCAGATCGCGGAGCGCACGCGCACGCAGGCCGCGGAGGTCGAGGGCCTGAAGGACCAGGCCGAGGCGCTCGTCCGCGAGCGCGAGGAGCTCGAGCGGCAGCGCGACGAGCTGCAGGCGCTCGGCGGCGCCGAGGCGGCCCGCGTGGCCGAGGCGCAGGGCGCCATCGAGGACCTCGCGCGCGAGCAGGGCGCGCTGCTGGGTCAGATCGAGGCCGCCCGCGGAGAGGCGAGCGCCGCGCTCGGCAAGGCGGCGGGACACCGGAGCCAGCTCGCGCAGATCGACCGGCAGCGCGTCGACGGACAGCAGCGGCTCGCGCGGAACCGGGCCGAGGCGGACGGCATCTCGCAGCGCATGCTTCAGCTCGACGGCTCGCGGTCCAGCTACACCGAGAAGCTCGGCAAGACCCGGCAGCTGAAGCTGCACCTCGAGGAGCAGCGCGGGGCGCAGGAGGAGCTGCTCGAGCGGACGCGCGCCGAGTTCATCCAGAACGAGGCGAAGCTCATCACGATCCGCGAGGAGCTGCAGGACCGCCGCGCGCGGCTCCACTCGCTGCAGGAGGTGATGCGGAACTACGAGGGCTACGGCCGAGGCGTGCGGAGCCTCATGACCCGCGCCGGCCAGGACCCCTCGTCGACGGACCGCGGCGTCTTCGGGCTCGTCGCCGACGTCGTGTCGGCGCCGCCGGAGTACGAGACGGCCGTCGAGGCCGTCCTCGGAGATCGCCTCCAGTACGTCATCGTCGAGAGCCACGCGGAGGGCGTCGAGGCGATCGACTGGCTGAAGAGCGCGTCCGAGGGCCGGGCGTCGCTCATCCCGCTCACGCGGCTGCGCGAGCACGACGGCGCCGTCGGCGAGGTCGAGCGGGACCAGCCCGGGTTCGTCGCGCGCTGCGCCGACGTCGTCCGGTTCGATCCGGCGTACGAGCGACTCGTGCGATTCCTGCTCGGCGACGCCCTCATCGTCCGCGATCTCCCCTCCGCGCTCGCGCTGTGGCAGTCCTCGCCCGATCGGCGCACGCTCGTCACCCTCGACGGCGAGGTGCTCGACCCCTACGGCGTCGTCACCGGCGGGCCGCTCGAGGGCGAGGGGCACGGCGCACTGCAGCGCCGCCGCGAGGTGCAGGAGCTGGAGGAGACGGTCCGCACGTTCGACGCCGAGTTCTCGCTCGCGCAGGAGCGACACAGGACGCTGCAGGCCCGCGTCCTGCAGCTCGAGGCCGCGCTGAAGAGCCTCGACAAGGACGGACGCGAGAAGGAGCTCGCGCTCCTCGATCAGGAGAAGGACCTCGCCCGCATCGCCGAGGAGATCGAGCGGCTCGCCTCGCGCGTCGGCCAGCTCGAGGTCGAGCGCGCGCAGCTCGAGGACGGCCTCGCAGGGTTCGCGCGCGAGGAGGAGGACCACCGCGTCGCCGCGGCGACCGCCGAGGCCGAGCAGGCCCGCGGCGAGGAGCGCGCGCGGGAGGCCGCTGCCCAGCTCGACACCGTCCGCACCCGGGCCGATCAGCTCACGGCGCAGCTCACGAACCTGCGCGTGAAGGCGGCGGCCGACGCGGAGCGGCGCGAGTCGATCGCCGCAGCGCTCCGCCGCATCGAGGACGCGCGGCGCGAGGTGGAGGAGCGGCGCGGCCGGTTGTTCGCGGCCCTGTCCGAGGGCAACGCGCGAGCGGCGGAGCTGAAGGGCCGCATCGAAGGGACGAACGTGGACCGCGGGCGCGTCGAGGCCGAGCTCGCGCAGGTGCGCGAGCAGGGGTCCGCCGCGCGCGGGGCGCACGACGCGAACCTCGCCGCCGCGAGGTCGCGCGAGGACGAGGCCCGCGACCTGCGCAAGCGCGCAGAGACGGTCACCGCCGGCTGTTCCGAGGCGGCGCTCACCGGCCGCGAGCACGCGCTCGCGCTGTCCCACCTCGAGGAGCAGATCCGCGAGCGCTGCCAGGCGGAGCTGAAGCTCGAGATCCACCGGTTCCACATGCTCGCGCCGCCGACCGAGGCCGATCGCGAGCGGCTCGACGAGCTGAAGGCCCAGGCCGAGCGCATGGGCGCGATCAACCTCACCGCGATCGAGGAGTACGACGAGCTGCGCCAGCGGCACGAGTTCATGACGGCGCAGAAGGCCGACCTCGAGTCGTCCATGGCGGACCTGAAGAGCGCGATCGTGAAGATCAACCGCGCGTCGCGCGAGCGCTTCCGCGAGACGTTCGACCGCGTGAACGAGAAGTTCCAGCAGGTGTTCCCGCGGCTGTTCAACGGCGGCCGCGCCGGCCTCGTCCTGACGCAGGACGCGAACGGCGCCGAGCTCGACGCAGGAGTCGAGATCTTCGCGCAGCCCCCGGGCAAGAAGCTGCAGAGCGTCAACCTGCTCTCCGGCGGCGAGAAGGCGCTCACCGCCGTCGCGCTCATCTTCGCCATCTTCCTCATCAAGCCGACGCCGTTCTGCCTCCTCGACGAGGTCGACGCCCCGCTCGACGAGGCCAACGTGGGTCGCTACAACGAGCTCGTGAAGGAGATGTCGAAGACCTCGCAGTTCATCCTCATCACCCACAACAAGCGGACCATGGAGATGGTCGACACGCTGTACGGGGTGACGATGGAGGAGCCCGGCGTCTCGAAGCTCGTCTCGGTGCGGCTGTCGCAGCGCGCCGAGAGCGCCGCGGCGTGAGCCGCGGCCGTTGACGGGGCGCTCCCCCGCTCCTATCGTCCGCGCGTGCTTTCCACGCCCGGTCTCGTTCCCCTCCTCGCGCTCACGATCTCCGAGCTGACCACGCGCGACGTCGCGGCCCTCGCGATCGTCGTCGTGCTCGTGTTGCTGCTGGTCGTCGTCGCCGTCCGGCTCGCCCGACGCAAGCGGCTGCCGCCCGGACCGCCGGAGGCTCGGGGCGAGGCTCCCGAGCTCCCCCCGAAGGCGCCACGCGCCGGAGTCCCCGAGGTGCGCGCGCGCGTGCCCGGCGGCGCCGCGCCCGAGCGGCGGCCGCCGCCGGAGGTCCCCTTCCCGGCGCGAGCCCCGGAGGATCCGGAGGCGCTCCGGCGCGCGCGCGAGGAGGAGCAGGCCCGCCGCAAGGAGGACTACCGCCTCCGCAAGGAGGAGGAGCGGCTCGAGAAGGAACGGCGCCGCCAGGCCCGCGAGGAAGAGGAGCGTCGCGCGCGCGAGGCCGCGGAGCAGGCGGCTCGCGACGCGGAAGAGGCTCGCCAGCGCGAGGAGGAGGAGCGCCGCCGCAAGGTCGAGGCGGAGGCGGGGCGGACGCTGGCCGCCGGGCTCGAGAAGACGCGCGGCGGCTTCATGGCGCGCCTGAACGCGCTGTTCACCGGCTCGAACGTGGTGGACGAGTCGGTGCTGGCGGAGATGGAGGAGGTCCTCTTCACCGCCGACATCGGCGTGCGCACGGCGACGTCGCTGCTCGAGAGCGCGAGAGAGCGCGTGCGGCGCAAGGAGCTGTCCGATCCGGCGAAGCTGCGCGGCGCGCTCCGCGGCGAGATCGAGCGCATCGTGAACCTCGACGGTCGCGCCGCCGACGAGGTCGGGCTCCAGGTAGGCTCGGCGCGCCCGTGGGTGGTCATGGTCGTGGGCGTCAACGGCTCCGGCAAGACGACGACGGTCGGCAAGCTCGCGGCGCAGGCGCAGCGCGCCGGCCACTCCGTCCTCCTCGGCGCGGGCGACACGTTCCGCGCGGCCGCGGGCGAGCAGCTCGAGATCTGGGCCGAGCGCGTGAACGCCCCCATCGTCCGCGGCAAGGAAGGCTCGGATCCCGCGAGCGTCTGCTTCGAGGCGGTGAAGAAGGGCGCCGACGACCGCATCGACGTGGTCATCTGCGACACCGCCGGCCGGCTCCACACCAAGGCGCCGCTCATGGAGGAGCTGAAGAAGGTGAAGCGCGTCATCGGCAAGGCGGTCGAGGGCGCGCCGCACGAGGTGCTGCTCGTCCTCGACGCGACGAACGGCCAGAACGCCATCGCCCAGGCCCGCCAGTTCAACGAGGCGCTCGGCGTGACGGGCATCGCGCTGACGAAGCTCGACGGCACCGCGAAGGGCGGCGTCGTCATCGGCATCTGCGACGAGCTCGGGATCCCGGTACGATTCGTCGGCGTCGGCGAGAAGGTCGCCGACCTCAAGCCGTTCAATCCCCACGAGTTCGTCGAGGCGCTGTTCGCGTGAGCTTCCGGGCGCTGCTGTTCGACATCGACGGGACGCTCATCTCGTGCGGCGGGGCTGGCCGGCGCTCGCTCGAGCGCGCCATGGAGCGGCACCTCGGCGACGCGGTGACGCCCGAGGAGACGTGGCTCTCCGGCCTGAAGCTGGACGGGATGACCGACCGGCTCATCGTCCGCGAGGCGATGGTGGCGCTCGGGATCGAGTTCGACGAGGCGCTGTGTGACCGGATCCTGGCGAGCTACGTCGAGGCGCTCCGCGAGGAGATCGGCGGCCCCGGGTACCGCGTGCTCCCCGGCGTGGAGCGCGTCCTCGGTCAGGTCGCCGACGCCCGGGTGCTGCTCGGCCTCTGCACCGGGAACGTGGCCAGCGGCGCGCGGGTGAAGCTCGGCCGCGGCGCCGTGGACCGCTTCTTCGGCTGGAGCGCGGCCGCGCCGAACGGCTTCGCCGAGGACGGCGAGGCGCGCGAGCGGATCGTCGCGGCGGTGCTCCGTCGCTGCGCGCAGCTCACCGGCGACGCCTTCACCGCGCAGGACGCGGTCGTCATCGGGGACACCCCGCGTGACATCACGGCGGCGCGAGCGCACGGCGTACCGGTGCTCGCGGTGGCCACGGGACGCTTCTCGGTCGAGCAGCTCGCGCGCGAGGGCGCGGAGCTCGTCGTCGAATCGCTCGAGGATCCCGCCGCGCTCCGGTTCCTGCTGGGCTGACGGCGCGAGCCCTTGACCCAGACCTGCCGCGCGCCCTATCTCAGCAGCCGCACGCAGGGCCACGACCGATGCCTGAGACCGATCTCCCGGAGCTGTCTCTCGACGGACCGCGCCTCCGCGCCGTCCCCGCGACGGGCGCGTACGCGGCGCAGCTCCAGGCCTGCTTCGAGGGGGCGCCGGACTACTTCGCGCGGACGGAGGGCCGCCAGCCGCGACCCGACGAGGCGATCCAGCTCCTCGCCGACGCCGAGATCGACCCGCAGCGGCGCGTCTACGCGCTGATCCCCCACGCGGGCGGGCCGGCGGTCGGAGTCCTCGACCTGCACCTCGACTACCCGGAGCCAGGGACCGTCCAGATCGGGCTGCTCTTGTTCCGGGAGGCGTGCCAGGGGCTCGGCTACGGTCGCGAGACCTGCTCCGCGCTCGAGTCGGCGCTCGGCAAGGTCGGGTACCGCGCGCTGCGGCTGTCCGTCGTCGACGAGAACCCGGACGCGAAGGCCTTCTGGGAGCGGCTGGGCTTCTGGGTCGCCGGACGGCTGGACCGCGGCGTCACCGTCTACGAGAAGTCGCTTCGGTGAACGGGGCTGCAGCGGCGAGGCCGCTGGCTAATCCACGCCGGGCTGCGGCTCGGCGGTGAAGCCCAGCTTCGCCCAGAGATCGCGGCCGCCCTCGAGCAGGCTCTTCAGGCCGACGTAGCCGAACCCTGCCTGGAACAGGAACAGGAACGGCAGCGAGTAGTAGACCTCGGTGTCGAGCACGAAGGCGATCCCGTAGGTCATGTAGGCCGCGAGCCCGAGCTCGACGAGCGGCTGCACCGTGACGGCGGCCTTGTAGCGGCGCTTCGCCGACGCGGCGATGTCGCCGGCGCCGCGGACGACGCCGAGCTTCGGGGTGCGAGTGAAGCTCGACTGGTGCCCGAACACCGCCTCGATGACCGCGCGGGAGTTGTTCACCGACAGCCCGATGCCGAGCGCCATCAGGAACGGGAGGTACTTGATGCGCTGCCACACCGTCGCGCCGACCTCGCGCTGGCTCGCGACGTAGAAGCTGCACACCGACGCGGTGGCCGCCGCGAAGAACGGCACGTCGAGGAGCAGCACCTCGTACCAGCCGTGGCCGATGCGCACCGCGACGCTGAGCGGCATGAGCAGCGCCAGCGGGATCATGAGCAGGTACGCGAAGTTCGCGGTGAGGTGGAAGAACGCTTCCTTCTTCACGTGGAACGGCAGGTCGGACCGGAGGATGCGCGGCAGCAGCTTGAGCGCGGTCTGGATCGATCCCTTGGCCCAGCGGTGCTGCTGGCTCTTGAACGCGTTCATCTCGACCGGGATCTCGGCCGGCGCGACGACGTGGGGCAGGAACACGAACTGCCAGCCCTTGAGCTGCGCGCGGTACGAGAGATCGAGGTCCTCGGTGAGCGTATCGTGCTGCCAGCCGCCGGCGCTGGCGATGGTCTCGCGGCGCCACACGCCTGCCGTGCCGTTGAAGTTGAAGAACGCGCCCGAGCGGTTGCGGGCCGTGTGCTCGATGACGAAGTGGGCGTCGAGCAGGATTCCCTGCGCCTGCGTCAGCGCCGAGAACCCGCGGTTCAGGTGCTCCCAGCGGACCTGGACCATCCCGATCTTGGGGTCGGTGAAGAAGTCCACCGTCCGCCGGAGGAAGTCCGCTTCGGGGACGAAGTCGGCGTCGAACACCGCCACGAACTCGCCCTTCGCGAGCCGGAGGCCGTTCTCGAGGGCGCCCGCCTTGAAGCCGTGACGATCGGACCGGTGGACGTAGCGGATGTCGACGCCCTGCTCGCGCCAGCGGTCGACGCACGCGCGCGCGATCTCGACGGTCTCGTCGGTCGAGTCGTCGAGCACCTGGATCTCGAGCAGCTCGCGCGGGTAGTCGAGGCGACAGACCGCGTCGACCAGGCGGCGGACGACGTACATCTCGTTGAAGATCGGAAGCTGGACGGTGACGCGCGGCAAACGCTCGAACCGGCGCAGCGGCGTCGGGAGCTTGAACTTGTGGCGATAGTACAGATACGCCATGTAGTAGCGGTGCGATCCGTACACCGAGAGGACCGTCAGGACCGCGATGTAGGCGACGACGACGGCGATATCTGGGAGGCTCATCTCGGAGTGGTCGGCGCAGGCGAGGGCAACGATGATCGCCCAAAGGGGCGATGAAGCGACCGTCCCCTCCCCTGCCTCGGGGACGCGCGGACTATAGCTATTGGATCTCGGAAGTCAATGCCAAACCCCCCGGCTTGCCAAAGGAAACTCGGCGCCGGGATCCCGCTTTCGCGTCGCCTCAGTGAAGCCGGGATCGCGCGCGGACGCGCACGTGGGCGAGCGCCGCGTCGAGCGCCGCGTCGCGGTTCGCGGAGGGCGTCGCCGCCGCGTCGATGACGTCGGGGGTCGGCGTGGCGGGCGCAGCGGTGACGGAGTCCGCGTCGGCGACCTCGACGTCGGGAGTGATACCGCGGTCCTGGATGGAGCGGTGGGACGGCGTGAAGTACCGCGCGACGGTCAGCTTGAGGCCGGACCCGTCGCCGAGGTCGATCACCTGCTGCACGGTCCCCTTCCCGAACGTGCGCGACCCGACGATCGCGGCGCGCCCGTGGTCCTGCAGGGCGCCGGCGAGGATCTCGCTCGCGCTGGCGCTGCCGCCGTCGACGACGACCGCGAGGGGATACTCCGGTTCGGTGCCGGGTCCGTGGGCGCGCTCGATGTCCGTGACCCGATGGGCGCGCCCTTCCGTGGTCACGATGAGGCCGTCCGCCAGGAAGCGGTCCGCCACGCGCACCGCCTCGTCGAGGAGGCCCCCTGGGTTGCTGCGGAGGTCGAGCACGAGTCCGCCGATCTCGCGCCCGAGCTGCTTGCGCGCGGCGGCGAGCGCCCGCTCCACGCCGCGGTCGGTGCGCTCCTGGAACGTGCGGATGCGAATCACGACGAGGCCGCTCGGCGCGTCCGCGACGCGCCAGTCGACGCTCTCGCTCACCACCCGCTCGCGGAGGACGACGAGGTCGCGCTCGGCAGCGCCCTCGCGCTCGAGCCCGAGGCGAACCGGAGTGCCCGCCGCTCCCTTCAGCCGCCGGACGGCGTCGACGAGCGGCATCCCGCTCGTCGCGACGCCGTCGATCGCGACGAGCCGATCGCCGGGCTCGATCCCGGCGCGAGCGCCCGGGGACCCTTCGAGCGGGGCGATCACGGTGAGGCGCGTGCCCTGCAGCCCGAGCTCGAGGCCGACGCCCTCGAACTCCCCGGCGGTCTCGTCGCGCATCGCGCGGTAGAGATCCGGGCGCAGGAAGGCGCTGTGCGGATCGAGCTTGCCGACGAGGCCCTCGACCGCGCCGTACGCGAGCTCCTGCCGGGGCACGTCCTCGACGTAGAGGTTCTCGACGTGCGCGAACACCTGCGCGAACAGGTCGAGCGCGCGGTAGCGATCCCCGCCGCCGGCGACGGCGCTGCGTGAAGCTCCGCCGGCGAGCACGCCGGCCGCGAAGGCGACCGCGCAGGCAGCGCCGACGCCGGCCACGCGCACGACCCTGCGGCGCCTCGCGAGGTGCGCTCGTCTCATCTGGTCAGCCACGGCGTCGGATCGACCGGCCGCTGCCGCTCCCTGATCTCGAAGTAGAGGAACGGGCCCTTCAGCGACCCGGTGTCGCCGACCGTCCCGAGCACCGTACCGGCCTCCACCTCCTCGCCGACGGCGGTGCGCATCGAGCCGAGGTGCGCGACGAGCGTGTGATAGCCGTCGCCGTGGTCCACGATGACGATGTTGCCGTAGCCGCGGAACCAGCCGGCGTGGACCACGCGCCCGTCCGCGACCGCGCGCACCGGCGTGCCCTCGGGCGCGCGGATGTCGAGACCGGGGTGCTGAGTGACCGTGTTGAAGCGGGGATCCACGACGCGGCCGTAGCCCGCCTCGATGCGGCCGGGCGCGGGCAGCGGGAGGCGCCCTCGCAGCCCCGCGAACCCTCGGCCGGGCTCGACGCCGACGAGCAGCAGCGAGAGTCTCCGCTCCTGCTCGGCCGCCTCGGCCGCGGCGCGGGCGTGCACGCCCTTCTCGCTCCGGATCGACCGCAGCAGCGCCTCCTGCTCCTCGCGGCGGCGTGCCGCCTCGTCGCGACGCTGCGTCGCCTGCGTCGCGAGCGCCACGAGGCGCGACGCCGCGGCCTCGTGCTGGGCGCGCGCCTTCTCGCGGTCGTCCTTCAGCGCGCGCGCCTCGCGGAGCAGCGCCGCGTCGCGGGCGAGGATGCGATCGAGCAGGAAACGCCGCCGCGAGATGTCCGAGAGCGATCCGGATCCCGCGATGAGCCGCAGCGCGCTCATGCGGCTCATGCGCGCCCGGGCCTCGAGGCGAGGGCGCAGCACCTCGAGACGCTGCGTGAGCTTCGCTTCGACCTGATCGGACTCGGCGCGGGCCACGCGCAGCGCCTCCTCGGCCACGGCCCGCTCCGCCTCCGCCCGGCTCGACTCGGCGGAAGCCGCCGCGAGCGCTCGCTGCGCGTCGTCGAGCGCGCCGAGGAGGGACGCCTCGCGTGACGAGAGCGCCCTCGCGGCGGCCTCCTCGGCGGCGCGGCGTGCGCGCACCGACTCGAGCTGCGCCGCGGGATCTGCGGCCAGGGCGAGCGCGAGCGCGGCGGCGAGGGCGATCACGACTCGAGGGCGTGCCGGCGAACGGCGATGGCGCTCGAGACGAGCCCGAGCACCGCGCCGGAGATGGCGAGCATCGCGAGGAGCGAGGTGGGCAGGAGCTGCGCGCGGTCGAGCGCGGAGCCGAGCCGCGCCGCCACGGAGACCCGCGGCGCGATGATCGCGTGGGCCCCGAGCAGCGCCCCGATCGCGAGCGCCGACCCGATGACGCCCTGGAAGAGCCCCTCGAGCCAGAACGGCGCCTGCACGAACGTGTCGGTCCCGCCGACGAGCTTCATGATCTCGATCTCGTCGCGCCGCGCGAAGACGCCGAGCCGCAGCGTGTTCGACACGAGCACGGCGGTGCCGAGCGCGAGCGCGCCGAAGAGGATCATCCCGATCGCGCGGACGGTGGAGAGCGTGCCGTCGAGGCCCTCGATCCACGCGTTGCCGTCGTCGACGTCGCGCGCACCCGGGACGCGCGAGAGCCGCTGCGCGAGCGCGCGGACGTCCGCGAGCTGCAGGCCCGCGGCCGAGACCTCGATGGAGGCCGGCAGGGCCGCCGCGTCCACGCCGTCGAGCAGCGTCGCGTCCTTCCCGAGCGAGTCGCGCAGCCGCTCGAGCGCCCGCGCCGAGGGGATCGCGGTCACCCTGCGCCCAGGCGCCGCCGCAGCGACGGCTGCGCGCGCTGCGTCGAGGTCGGCCTCGGGCGCGAGATAGACGGAGATCGACACGTCGCCGGCCCAGCCGAGCGCGAGGCGCTCGCCCGCGGTGAGCGCGGCGGCGCACGCACCGGTGACGAGCACCGCGACGAAGATCGTCGCGGTCGCGACCACCGTCACGATGGGCTTTCGCCACATCGCCTCCACCGCTCGCCGGACGAAGTATACGAGCAGCGTCACGTCACGCCCCCGCCGTCCTGCGGACTGCGTCACCATCGCCGACGACGCGGCCGCCATCGCTGACCACCCGCCCGCCGTCGAGCGCGATGACACGCTTGCGGTGGCGCTCCAGCATCGTCCGGTCGTGCGTCGCGACGACCACCGTCGTGCCGCGCGCGTTCGCCGCGTGCAAGAGCAGCATGACCTCCTGCGCCCGCTCCGCGTCGAGGTTGCCGGTCGGCTCGTCCGCGAGCAGGAGCGCGGGATCTCCGACGAGGGCGCGCGCGACCGCGACGCGCTGCTGCTCGCCGCCCGAGAGCGACGGCGGGAACTTGCGCTCCTTGCCGTCGAGCCCGAGCGACCGCAGGATGACGCTCACGCGCCGGCGCACCTCGCGCTGCGAGATGGCGCGCACCTCGAGCGGGAACGCGACGTTCTCGGCGACGGTGCGGTCCGGCAGCAGCTTGAAGTCCTGGAACACGACGCCGATGTTGCGGCGCAGGTACGGTATCCGGGAGGAGCGGATGCGCGCGACGTCCCTCCCGAACACCATCACCTGGCCGGAGGACGGGGGCTCGGCGCAGAGGAACAGCTTCAGCATGGTGGACTTGCCGGCGCCCGACGGGCCGGTCAGGAACACGAACTCGCCCTTCGCGATCTCCATCGTGACGTCGCAGAGCGCCGGCGCCTCGACGTCGTAGCGCTTCGTCACGTGAAGCAGCTGGATCAGGGCCTCGCTAGCCACGCTTCGTCCCCGGCGCGTCGGCGAGGTACGCGAGGATCACCTCGTCCAGGCGCCGGTCGCTCAGGAGATCCTCGTCCTCGATCTCGGGGATCGTGACGGTCGGCGTCGACGGCGGCGGCGGGCGAGGCACGCGCGCGAGGACCGGCGGCTCGTCGGCACCAGACGCGGCGCGGGCGCGCGACGGCGGCGCGGGCGGGGCGGCCGCCGGTGCGCCTCGATCGGCGGGGGCCGTCGAGGGCCGCGGCGGTGCGGCGCTCCCGGCGAGCTGGCCGGGCTGGTACGCGCGGCTCGAAGCTGTCCCTTCGCGATCGAACACGCCGCGGATGAGCTGCCGCAGCATCTCCTTGTGCTGCTCCTGCATGAGCTTCCGGATTCGACCCTCGGCGTCGGGCCGACCGGCGAGCTCGGAGTAGCTCGTCCTGCGGGTGGCGAGCACGTTCCCGCCGAGGAACAGGTGCGTCGCGACGACGGGGTTCTGCAGACCCGAGTCCTCGGTCTGCACGTGGTAGACGCTCCCGCGGTGCCTGACGTTGTGGTTGTAGCCCGGGATCATCCGCTCGGTTCCTCGTGAGGACTGTACCGGCTGCTCCGCCCGGCAGCAAGGCGGGGGTCCCGGGAATCGGGCGAGTTTCCGGAGGGTTGGCACTATTTCGCGCGCGGCGCCTGCCGCCCGCGGGGGATCGGCGGATGCGCGGGCGCTCCGGCGGCGTCGCGACGATCCTTCAGCGGATGTCGATCTGCTCCGCCCCGTCCACGTCCCGACCCAGGAAGCGCTTCGCGACCCTGAGGAACCGCGCAGGCGTGTCGGTCACGAAGAACTGGTGGGCGCCTTCCCGGCCGGCGGACTGTGGGAAGAGCGCCGCGACCTCCTCGGCGATCGCGTCCGCGCTGTCCACCAGCGCGACGCCGGGGACCTCGGCGGCGATCGCGCTCTTGAGCAGCGGGTAGTGCGTGCACCCGAGCACGATCGCGTCGACCTCCGCCTCGCGAAGAGGAGCGAGGTAGCGGCGCGCGACGGCGCGGACGATCTCGTCGTTCGCGTCGGTCCAGCCCTCCTCGGCGAGCGGGACGAAGAGCGGGCAGGCCCTCGCGACGACCTGCGCTCCGGCCCGCGCCGCCTGGATCGCGGACTGATACGCGCCCGAGGCCACCGTGCTCTCGGTGCCGATCACGCCGATGCGCCCGGTGCGCGTCGCCCGGACCGCGACGCGCGCGCCCGGCTCGACGACGCCCAGCACCGGCACCGACAGCGCCGACCTGAGCGCGGGCAACGCGACCGCCGACGCGGTGTTGCACGCGACGACGAGCAGGTCGATGTCGCGCTCCATGAGGAAGCGGCCGTTCCGGAGCGAGTACTGCGTCACCACCTCCGGCGACTTCGTGCCGTAGGGTACGCGCGCGGTATCGCCGAGGTAGACGGTGTCGACGCCGGGCACTCGCGACAGGATCGCCTTCTGGACGGTGAGGCCGCCGACGCCGGAGTCGAAGATGCCGATGCGTGACATTGGGGCGGCATCCTATGCGCCGGGACGGCGGCGAAAAAGGGAGCGGGCGCGATCCTCGGAGGGTGTGAGGTCGCGCCCGCTCTGGCCGCGCGCACTGGCGCAGCGTTCTCAGGGGCAGGTGGCGCCGCCGACGATGCTCCGCAGGTCGAACAGGGAGACCGTGACCGCGTCGTTGTCGAGGTGGTCGAAGACGGGATCGGAACCGCACACCGGGGCGGTCGTGGTGTTCACGGGCACGACGGTGTCGAAGACGGGAGTCGGGGAAGGGCCGGCGAAGCCCTGCATCCGCACCGCGTAGTTGTCGCGCGCCAGCGCGGGGATCGTGACGCTCGGCCGCACGGCGGGGCCCGGGCACGGGAGATCGCCGAACGCGAGCTCGGTCCCGAAGAAGTCCACGAGGCTGTACGTCAGCCGGCTCACGCCGGCGGCGCCGCAGGTGAAGAACTGGCCCGGGTCGGGAGGTACCGCGAGGCTGCGGAGCTGCGCCTCGAGGACGAGGTCGTTCTGAATGGCGGTCAGCGTCACGGGGGGAGAATCGATGACCGTCCGCCGATCGCTCGCGACCGTGAAGCTGAAGGTGGCCTCGTAGAGCGCAACACCCGGATCGCCGCGATAGCCCGTGATCACCCACGTGTGCGACCCCGGCCTCACGGCGCGGACGATGACGCCCTGGTCGCCGAGCTCGTTCACGCAGTTGAACGTCGGAAAGGCTCGATCGATGTCGCGGCCGCTGGTGTCGCGGATCGTCACGAACTCGACCCCCGACTGCGGGCAGAACGTCTGCGCGGTCCCGGCCGGCGCCGTGTCGTAGAAGACGTCGGTGCCGTCGGCGGCGCGGTGCGAGAACTGCCAGTAGATGAGCACGTCTCCCGG
>DASSQI010000005.1:0-9163 GCA_035702585.1 Anaeromyxobacteraceae bacterium | reverse complement strand
CGCCCCCATGACCTCTCACCTTCGACTCGTGGCCCTCCTGGTCATCTCGCTCGCCTGCGGCTGCCGCACCTCGCAACCCCCGCCCACGACGGCAAAGACCCCCGCCGACATCGACCCCGGCGTGCCGTTCGTGCGCGCGTGGGAGGCGAACCGCAACGGGCAGCCGGAGCGCGCGATGGAGCTGCTCCGCGAGGCGGCGGCGCTCGGGTGGGACATCCCGCTCGACCCGAAGGACTTCCCCGGTATCAGCGAGCGCCGTGAGTGGAAGGAGCTCGCGAAGAGCGCTGCCGCGCGCGAGCCGCGCACGGCGAACGCTGAGGTCGCGTTCACGCTGCACGAGAAGGGCCTCGTCGCGGAGGGCGTGGCTGCGGAGCCGGAGACCCGCGACCTGTTCATCAGCAGCATCCGTACGCGGAAGATCCTGCGCGTCGCGCCGGACGGCTCGGTGTCCGACTTCGTGCCGAGCGGCGGGGGAGGGTTGCTCGCGCCGCTGGGGATGAAGTTCGACGCCGAGCGCAATCTTCTCTGGGTCGCGGCGAACGCGTCGCCCGCCATGGTCGGCTGGGACCCGTCGATGCGCGGCCGCTCGGGGCTGTTCGCATTCGACCGCAAGACCGGCGAGCTCCGGCGCAGCGCCTTCATCACGGGCGAGAAGCACCTGCTCAACGACGTCGCCATCGCGAAGGACGGGACGGTGTTCGTCACCGACAGCGAGGCAGGCGCGGTCCACCGGCTCGACCCCGGCGCGACCGAGCTCACGCCGGTCGTGAAGGGCGGGTTCATCTACCCGAACGGCATCGTCATCTCCGGGGATCACGTCGTCTTCGCGCACGCCTTCGGCCTGCACGCGATCCCGCTCGCCGGCGGCGCCGCGTCACCGGTGGCAGGCCCGTTCGGTTTCCCGCTGGGCGGGATCGACGGCCTCGCGCTCGACGGCACGACGGCGTATGCGATCCAGAACGGGCTCGGCACGCCGCGCATCGTGCGGTTCGAGATCGATCCGGCGCTGCCGGTCGTCACGAGCGCGAGCGTCGTCGAGACACGAAACTCGCTGTGGCACGTGCCGACGACGGGCGCGTTCCTGCGCGGCTCCTTCCTGTACATCGCGAACAGCCACGTCGATGCGCTGAGCGATTCCGGCGTCGCGCCCGAGGCGATGGTCGAGACCCTCGTCCTGAAGCTCCCGGTGAAGTGACGGGCAGCGCCGACGAACCACATGCCCCGAAAGGACCTGCACCTGCGACCGCGTCTTTCCGGCACCGCGACGCGGACTGATGGAACATGAGAGGTGATGGACTCGTACGAGCCGTTCGCCTCCCTCGGCATCGCGCTCGCGGCAGGGCTGCTGATTGGCCTCGAGCGCGAACGCTCGGCGTCGATCGACGGGTCCGGTCAGCCCGTCGCGGGCGTGCGGACGCATCCGATCGTGGCGCTCCTCGGCGGTGTCTCCGTCCTCCTCGCGCGCGACCTCGGCCTCGCGATCCCGATCGTCGTCCTGCTCGCGCTCACGGGATTCCTGGTCCTCAACTACGCGAAGGACCTGCAGCACGAGCGCGATCCGGGGATCACGTCGGAGCTCGCGCTGCTCGTGAGCTTCCTCCTCGGCGCGCTGGCGCTCTCCAGGGGCGTCGTCGAGCCGCCGGCGCGGCGCATCCTCGTCGTCGCGGCGAGCGCCGTCGTCGTGACGATGCTCCTCTCCGCGAAGCCGTGGTCGCAGGCCTTCGCGAGGCGGATCTCGGCGGACGACGTGGCCGCGACGCTGAAGTTCCTCATCGTCGCCGTCGTCGTGCTGCCGCTCCTGCCCAACGACACGTACGGTCCGCTCGACGTCCTGAACCCACGCCACATCGGCGTGCTCGTCGTCCTGATCGCCGGCATCAGCTTCGTCGGTTACGCCGCGATGCGCGTCCTCGGCCCGGAGCGCGGACTCGGGCTCACGGGGTTCGTGGGCGGGCTCGCGTCGTCGACCGCGGTCACCCTCTCCATGTCGTCGCGGGCGAAGGAGGAGCCGTCGCTCCGGCGCTCGTGCGCGCTGGCGGTCGTCCTCGCGTCCACGATCATGGTCGCCCGCGTCGCCATCGTCGTCGGGATCACGAACCGCGCGCTCCTCGGGGCGCTCACGGGCCCGCTCCTGGCGATGGGCGTCGCCAGCACCGGCGCGTGCCTCTTCCTGTACCTGCGCTCGAGGCAGAAGGCCGGCGAAGCGAAGGCGGTCTCGATCTCCAATCCGTTCGAGCTCACGACCGCGCTGAAGTTCGCGCTCGTCTTCTCGGTGGTCCTGCTCGGCGCGACGGCGGCGACGAAGTATCTCGGCGCGCGCGGCACGTACGCGGCGGGCCTGCTGGCCGGCACCACCGACGTGGACGCCATCTCGCTCTCGATGGCGCGCCTCGCGGGCGGCGAGGTGCCGCTGCCCGTCGCCGCGACGACGGTGTTCCTGGGGCTCGCGTCGAACACGATCGTCAAGGCGGCGATGGCGGCGGTGCTCGGAGGGTGGGCGTTCGGGCGGGTCGTGGCGGCGGCGTTCGGGGTCACGCTCCTCGCCGGCGCGGTCGCGGTCGCCATCGCGTGGATCTGACGCGTTCGACGAAGATCGGATCTGACGCGTTCGTCGAGAGCTCGGCAGGGCAGGGCGCCTCGAGCGGCTGACCAGCGCGGCCGTTACATGTGAACGCATGGCCCGAACCACTCGAATGCCCGCGGCCGACGAGGCGCTCCCTGGCCGCGCCGAGCAGATGCGCATCTCCGGCGTCCACCACGTCAGCCGCAACCGCATCACCCCGCCGTATCCGGAGGGGCTCGAGGTCGCCGACTTCGCGATGGGGTGCTTCTGGGGCGCCGAGCGACTCTTCTGGAACACGCCGGGCGTCTTTGCGACGGCGGTCGGGTACGCCGGCGGCTTCACGCCGAACCCGACGTACGAGGAGGTCTGCAGCGGCCGCACGGGGCACGCCGAGGTCGTGCGCGTCGTCTTCGACCCGAAGCAGACGTCCTACGCGAAGCTCCTGAAGCTCTTCTGGGAGGAGCACGATCCGACCCAGGGCATGCGGCAGGGGAACGACATCGGGACGCAGTACCGGTCCGCGATCTACGTGCACTCACCCGCGCAGCGCGAGCTCGCCGTCGCGACGAAGCGCGCGTACGAGGCGGAGCTGACGCGGAAGGGGATCGGTCCGGTCACGACCGAGATCCGCGACGCGCCGGTGTTCTACTTCGCGGAGGAGTACCACCAGCAGTACCTGTCCAAGAACCCGGGCGGCTACTGCGGTCTCGAAGGAACGGGCGTGAGTTGCCCGGTGCCGACCGGCGTCAGCCTTTCCACGTAGCGCGTCGCGAACGGGGCGAACGACCGTCCCGACCCTTACAATTGCTCGATGCCCGCGCGCTCACGATCGAGCACAGGGAGCACCGGCGCCGACGGCTCGGCGTTGCCGTTCCATCCGGCGGTCTCGGAGTGGTTCGCGCGATCGTTCGCGGCGCCGACGCCGCCGCAGGCGCTGGGGTGGCCGGCGATCCACCGGGGCGAGAGCACGCTCCTCCTCGCGCCGACCGGCAGCGGGAAGACGCTCGCGGCGTTCATGTCGTGCATCGACCGGCTCATGTTCTCGCCGGAGCCGGCGAAGCGGGAGCGGCTGCGCGTCGTGTACGTGTCGCCACTCAAGGCCCTCGCCGTGGACGTCGAGCGGAACCTCCGCGCGCCGCTCGCGGGCATCGCGCAGGTCGCCTCTGGCCGCGGCGACGCGTTCCGCGTCCCCGAGGTGGCGGTCCGGAGCGGCGACACGCCGGCGGCGGAGCGGGCGCGGTTCGCGCGAGCGCCGGCGGACATCCTCATCACGACGCCAGAGTCGCTCTACCTCCTCCTCACGTCGGGCGCCCGCGAGGTGCTTCGCTCGGTCGAGACGGTCATCGTGGACGAGATCCACGCGGTCGTGCCGACGAAGCGCGGCGCGCCCCTGGCGCTCTCGCGCGAGCGGCTCGAGGCGCTCGCCGGCCGGCGCGTGCAGCGCATCGGGCTCTCGGCGACGCAGCGGCCGCTCGACGAGGTCGGGCGCTTCCTGCAGGGGACCGATCCGGCGCGCCCGTCCGCCACCATCGTGGACGCCGGGGCGCGAAAGCGACTCGAGCTGCGGGTCGAGGTGCCGGTCGAGGACATGTCGCGGCTCGGGCAGGCCGTGGAGATCCCGAGCGGCCCCGCGTCGCAGCCGCCGGTGCGCGCGTCGATCTGGACGGCGATCCACCCGCGCCTGCTCGACCTCGTGAAGGCGCACCGCACGACGCTCGTGTTCGTGAACAGCCGCCGCGTCGCCGAGCGGCTCGCCGCGGCGCTGAACGAGCTCGCCGGCGAGACGCTGGTGCAAGCGCACCACGGCTCCATCGCGCGCCCGCAGCGGATCGCGATCGAGGACAACCTCAAGGCGGGCCGCATCCGCGGCCTCGTCGCCACGTCGTCGCTCGAGCTCGGCATCGACATGGGCGCGATCGACCTGGTCGTGCAGATCGAGGCGCCGCCGTCGGTCGCGAGCGGCATGCAGCGGATCGGACGCGGTGGGCACCGGATCGACGTGCCGAGCCGCGGCGTCATGTTCCCGAAGTACCGCGCCGACCTGCTCGCGTGCGCGGCGCTGACCGAGGCGATGCACCGCGGTGAGGTGGAGGCGACGCGCTATCCGCGGAACCCCCTCGACGTCCTCGCCCAGCACGTCGTCGCGATGGTCTCGGTCGAGGACTGGGACGTGGACGCGCTCCACCAGCTGGTGAAGCGCGCCGCGCCGTTCGCGGAGCTGTCGCGCTCGTCGTTCGAGGGCGTCCTCGACATGCTGTCGGGCCGCTATCCGTCGGAGGACTTCGCCGAGCTGCGCCCGCGCGTCACCTGGGACCGCGTCGCCGGCAAGCTCCGGTCGCGCGAGGGCGCGAAGCGCGTCGCGATCGTGAACGGCGGGACGATCCCGGACCGCGGGCTCTACGGCGTGTTCCTCGCGGGCGCGAAGCAGGGGCAGGCGCGGGTCGGCGAGCTCGACGAGGAGATGGTGTTCGAGTCGCGGGTGGGCGAGACGTTCCTCCTCGGCGCGTCGAGCTGGCGCATCGAGGAGATCACGCACGACCGCGTCCTCGTCTCGCCGGCGCCGGGCGAGCCCGGCAAGATGCCCTTCTGGAAGGGGGACGCCGCGGGGCGCCCGCTCGAGCTGGGCCGCCACATCGGCCGCCTCACCCGCGAGCTGCGCGAGCTGCCTCGCTCCGTCGCGCGCGACCGCCTCATGCGGGCGCACGACTTCGACGACAAGGCCGCCGAGAACCTGCTCCGGTTCCTCGAGGACCAGCAGGCCGCGGCGTCCGCGGTGCCCGACGAGCGGACCATCGTCGTCGAGCGCTGTCGCGACGAGCTCGGCGACTGGCGGGTGTGCCTGCTGTCGCCGTTCGGCGGCCGCGTGCTGGCGCCCTGGGCGATCGCCGCGGCCGAGCGCGCCAAGGCGCGCATCGGGATGGAGGTCGAGACGCTCTGGACGAACGACGGCTTCGTCATCCGCATGCCCGAGAGCGACGCGCCACCCGACATCGACTTCCTCCTGCCCGACCCCGAGGAGGTGGAGGACATCGTCGTGCGGCAGCTCGGGTCGACCGCGCTCTTCGCCGGCAAGTTCCGCGAGATCTCCGCCCGGGCGCTGCTCCTGCCGAAGCGCCGCCCGGGGAAGCGCGCGCCGCTCTGGGAGCAGCGCAAGCGCGCCGCCGACCTGCTCGCCGTCGCGTCGCGGTTCAGCTCGTTCCCGATGCTCCTCGAGACCTACCGCGAGTGTCTGCGCGACGTGTTCGACATGCCCGCGCTGGTCGAGGTCCTGCGCGACGTGCGCGCCCGCAGGGTGCGCGTCGTCACGGCGGACACGCGCATCCCGTCGCCGTTCGCGGCGTCGCTGCTCTTCGGCTACGTCGCGAGCTTCATGTACGAGGGGGACGCGCCGCTCGCGGAGCGGCGCGCGCAGGCGCTCGCGATCGACCACGCGCAGCTCCGGGACCTCCTCGGCGAGGCGGAGCTCCGCGAGGTGCTCGACGCCGATGCGATGGCGCTCCTCGAGGCGCAGCTGCAGCACCTCGCCCCCGGCCAGCAGGCGCGCGGCGCCGACGCGATCGCCGACATGCTCCTCCGCCTCGGGGATCTGTCGCGGGACGAGATCGCCCGGCGCGCCGCGTCTCCGGAAGTCGCCACACGCATCGACGACCTCGTCGCGCAGCGCCGCGCGGTCCCGGTGCGGATCGCGGGAGAGGAGCGCTACATCGCGGTGGAGGACGTCGCCCGCTACCGCGACGCCCTCGGCGTGCCGATCCCCGTCGGGATCCCGGAGGCGTTCCTCGGGCCGGTGCCGGACGCGCTCGAGGGGCTCGCTCACAGGTACGCGCGCCGCCACGCGCCGTTCACGACGAGCGACCTCGCGTCGCGCCTCGGCATCGCCCGCGCCGCCGCCGAGGCGGTGCTCGCGCGGCTCGTGCAGCGCGGGCGGCTGCTCGAGGGCGCGTTCCGGCCGCACGGCACGGAGCGCGAGTGGTGCGATCCCGACGTGCTGCGAGCGCTCCGGCGGCGCTCGCTCGCGAAGCTCCGCGAGGAGGTGGAGCCGGTCGAGCCGCGCGTGCTCGCGCGCACGCTCGTGCGGTGGCACGGCATCCCGCGACGCGCGAAGGGGCTCGACGCGATCCTCGACGCCGTCGAGCGGCTCCAGGGGGCGCCCATCCCCGCGTCGCTGCTCGAGACCGAGATCCTGCCGGCGCGCGTCGACGGCTACCTCCGCGGCGACCTCGACACGCTCGCGGCCGGCGGGGAGATCTCGTGGGTGGGGCTCGAGCCGCTCGGCGAGCGCGACGGCCGCATCGCGATCTATCTCACCGACAGCCTCGCGCGGCTCTTGCCCCCGTCGCGGCCGGACGGCGAGGCGCCGCTCGGAGAGCGCGAGCGACAGGTGCTCGACGTGCTCGCGCGCCGAGGCGCCTCGTACTTCGGCGAGATCCACGCGGCGACCGGCGGCGGATACGCGCAGCACACCGTCGACGCGATCTGGACCCTGGTCTGGCGCGGCCTCGTCACGAACGACACCTTCCAGCCGCTGCGCGCGTTCACCGAGAGCGGGACGGTGCAGCGCGAGCGGCGCCGGGCGGCGCACCGCGCCCCGTACCGCTCGCGCCTGACCGCGCCCTCGACCGCAGGCGGGCGCTGGACGCTCGTCGAGTCTCGCCGCGCGATCGCCGGGGCGGCGCGGCCGAGCGCGACCGAGTGGAGCGCGGCGACCGCGCAGCAGCTCCTCGCGCGCTACGGCATCGTCACGCGCGGCGTCGCCGCCGCGGAGTCGTTGCCCGGAGGCTTCAGCGCCGTCTACGAGGTCTTCCGGCACCTCGAGGAGAGCGGCCGCATCCGGCGCGGCTACTTCGTCGGCGGGGTCGGCGCCATGCAGTTCGCGCAGCCCGGCGCGCTCGACCTCCTGCGCTCCTTGCGCGATCCGCCCGAGGAGCCGGAGGTGGTCGTGCTCGCGGCGACGGATCCTGCGAATCCCTACGGCGCGCTGCTCGAGTGGCCGGCTCAGCCTGCGCCCGAGGCGAAGCGGCCGGCCCGCGCCGCCGGCGCGCGGGTGGTGCTCGTGGACGGCTGGCTCGCGGCGTGGCTGTCGCGCGGCGCGAAGCAGCTCCTCGCGTGGCTTCCGGCGGACGAGCCCGAGCGCTCGCGGACGGCAGAGGCGGTGGCGATCGCGCTCGGGGACCTCGCGCGGGCCGCGATCGGCAAGGGCGAGAGCACGCTCGTCACCGAGATCGACGGGGCGCCGGCGGACGGACACGCGCTCACCCCGTGGCTCGTCGCGGCGGGGTTCTCGCTCGGCGCGATGGGGCTCCAGTTCACGCGGCGCAGCGCCGCCGGGCCCGTCGCGGCCGACGCAGACCTGCACTGAGAGGCATGCCCGAGGGTGACACCATCTTCCGCGCCGCGCGCACGCTGCACCGGGCGCTCGCGGGCAAGGTCGTGACCCGCTTCGAGTCGGTGCTGCCGCACCTCGCCCGCATCGACGTGGATCGTCCCATCGCCGGCCGTACGGTCGAGTCGGTGACCGCGAGGGGCAAGCACCAGCTCATGCGCTTCTCGGGCGATCTCGTGCTGCGCACGCACATGCGCATGAACGGGAGCTGGCACGTGTATCGCCCGGGCGAGCGATGGCAGCGGCCGCGATCCGCGATGCGGATCGTGGTCGCGACGGCGGACTTCGTCGCGGTCGGGTTCGACGTGCCCGACGCGGAGCTCCTCACGTCCCGAGACCTCCAGCGCCACGCCGGGCTGCGCAGCCTCGGTCCCGATCTCCTTGGCGCGTTCGACGCCGCCGACGCCGGGCGCCGGATCCGCGAGCGGGGCGCCGACGCGATCGGCGAGGTGCTGCTCGATCAGCGCGTGCTGGCCGGCGTCGGCAACGTGTTCAAGTCGGAGATCCTGTTCCTCGCCCGCGTGCATCCGTCGCGGCGCGTGCGGACGCTCTCGGACGAGGAGGTACGCACGGTCGTCGACGTGTCCCGGAAGCTCCTCGCGGCGAACGTCGCCGAGCCCGCGGGCGGCGCGGCGGTGTCGTGGGCAGCCCACCGCCGCACCACCGGACGCCTCCACCCCGACGAGCCGCTCTGGGTGTACGGCCGCTCGGGCGAGCCGTGCCGCCGCTGCGGGACTCCGATCGCGTACGCGAAGCAGGGGCTCGACGCGAGGGTCACCTACTGGTGTCCGAGGTGCCAGCCGGAGCCACCGCCGGGCGCGTGAAATAGCGCCTCCCGCGGCGCGTATTGCCCCGGCATGCGCACGCTCATCTCGCTCGTCCTCGCCGCCTTCTTCGTTCCCGCCTGGGCTGCCCCGCAGGGCGACGGCTCCACGACCACCCAGACGCGGGAGGTCCGGTCCTTCAACGCGATCAAGGTGGAGACGGCGGCGGACGTCGCCGTGAAGGTCGGCGGGCCGCTGCGCGTCGCCGTGACCGCGGACCCAGGCCTCCTGCAGCGCGTGAGGACGGAGGTCCGGGGCGACACGCTCGTCATCGACACCAAGGGCGACACGCGCATCGACAAGCCGCTGCGGGTCGAGATCTCGGTGCCCGAGCTGAGGAAGATCGAGATCGACGGCTCCGCGGACGCGACCGTGGAGGGCGGCCGCGGCGAC
>DASSQI010000004.1:0-4195 GCA_035702585.1 Anaeromyxobacteraceae bacterium | reverse complement strand
ATGACCGCGACGGGCTTGTCCATGCGATCCACGTACCAGGAGCTCTCGCGAAGCGCATGGCATACGCCTGGACGGACGCCCGCGCGCGTCGCGAGCAGGCTGATCTTCGCGAGTTGCAGGTGGTCGACGAGCGAGGCCTCGCCCGCGCGGCCCCAGAGGACTCGCCCACTGACTCGTGTTACGTGTCGGGCCCTTCTCCACTGGGTCCCTCATGTCCGATTCGACTGCACGATCCCTGGACTCACTCCCGGAGTCCTTGCCGCCCCGCGCTGCGAACGACGCCGCGCGCTCGCGGCCACACCGCTGGCGGTTCCACCGGGTGGGCGGGCTGGACCAGGTGGTGCTCGAGACAGGCGCAGATCTCCAGAACCTGGAACAGCTCGATCCCAAGCTGTGGGTCGCGCTCTCGTGTCCGACGAAGGGGCTCGAGCTCGACGCGCGGACGCTCGAGCTCCTCGACACGGATCGCGACGGGCGCGTCCGCGTGCCGGAGATCCTGGCGGCGATCCGCTGGTGCGCGGCGCGGCTCGACGACGTTGGACGGCTTGTCGACGGCCGTGACGGGCTGCCTCTCGACGTGATCAGCCGCGATACGCCGGAGGGCAACGCCCTCCTCGGCGGCGCGCGCCAGCTGCTCGCGAGCCTCGGCAAGGCAGACGCCGCCGAGGTCACGTTCGCGGACATCGCGGACACCTCCAAGGTCTTCGAGAGCACGTTGTTCAACGGCGACGGCGTGGTCCCGCCCGACGCCGCGGAGTCGGACGAGCTCCGACAGCTCCTCGCCGACGTGATCTCCTGCGTGGGCGGCGTCACCGACCGAAGCGGCAAGCTGGGCCTCGACGAGGCCCGGCTCACGCTGTTCTTCGAAGAGCTGGAGAGGTTCGTCACCTGGTGGGACGAGGGGAGCGCGAGCGACGCCGTCATGCCGCTCGGAGCGGCGACCCCGGCTGCGTGGCATGCCTTCGAGGCGGTGCGCGCGAAGGTCGCCGACTGGTTCGCGCGCTGCCAGCTCGCCGCGCTCGATCCGCGCGGCGTCGCGGCGCTGAACCGGACGGACGCGGAATGGGCTGCGCTCGCAGCCAAGGATTTCGCCGACGGGTCGTCGGACGTCGCCGGGTTTCCGCTGGCTCGCGTCGAGCCGGGACGGGCTCTGCCGCTCCTCGATGGCGTGAACCCGGCCTGGGCGGACGCGCTCGCCGCGCTGCACCGCGCCACCGTGACGCCGATCCTCGGCGCCGAAGTACGGGCGCTGTCGCTCGACGAGTGGCGCGCGATCGAGGCGCCACTCGCCGCCCACGGCGAGTGGCAGCGCCGCAAGGCGGGGCACCCGGTGGAGAAGCTCGGGCTCCTCCGCGCGAAGGCGATCCTGGGCGGCGATGGCAAGGGCGCCATCGCAGCGCTCATCGCGCGCGACCGCGAGCGCGCCGACGAGGCGGCCGCGATCGAGGACGTCGCGCGGATGGTCCACTACCACCGGGATCTCCATCGGCTGCTCCGCAACTTCGTCGCGTTCGCCGACTTCTACGATGCCGGCGAGACGGCGATCTTCCAGGCCGGGACCCTCTTCCTCGACGGGCGCTCGTGCGACCTCTGCGTGCGCGTCGACGACGCCGCCGCGCACGCAGGGCTGGCGTCGCTGTCCCGCATGTACATCGCCTATTGCGATTGCCGGCGGCGAGACGGCGAGAAGATGACGATCGCCGCCTGCTTCACCCAGGGCGACGCCGACTACCTCATGGTCGGTCGCAACGGCGTGTTCTTCGACCGCAAGGGTCGCGACTGGGACGCGACGATCGTGAAGATCATCGAGAATCCGATCTCGATCCGCCAGGCGTTCTTCGCGCCGTACAAGAAGGCGCTGAAGCTGATCGAGGAGCAGGCGCAGCGGTTCGCGTCGTCGAAGGCCAAGGCCGCGGACGACCGCCTCGGGGCGGGAATCGCGACAGCCGCAGACACCGCGACCAGCGGCAAGCCGCGACCGCCCGACCCCGTGGACGTCGGCAAGATGGTGGGCATCATCGCCGCCCTCGGCGTCGGCATCGGCGCCCTCGGCACTTTGTTCGGGGGGTTCGTCTCCGGATTCCTGAACCTGCAGCCCTGGTGGACGAAGCTCGCCGCGATCGCGGGAGCCGTCTGCGTCGTCTCCGGGCCGTCGATGCTCATCGCGTGGCTCAAGCTCGGCCAGCGGACGCTCGGGCCGGTGCTCGACGCGAACGGCTGGGCGGTGAACGGGCGCGTTCGCGTGAACATCCCGCTCGGCTCGGCGCTCACCGCGCGCGCGGCGCTGCCCGCCGGCGCGACGCGTTCGCTCGAGGACCCGTACGAAGACCGAGCCGCGCGGCGCAGACGTCGGCTCGCCTGGCTCGCAGCATTCACGGTTGCAGCGGCGCTCGCCGCGGCGCACCACCTTCAGCGGTGGCCGTTCGGCGCGTTCCCGCCCTGGCGCTGACGCAGGCGTGCGCGGCCCACGCCGGAGCGCTCGTCGTCACCTCGCGGTGAAGTACACGCGCGCGCCCTTCTCCTTCTGCGCGCGCTCACCGCCCTGCGTGAGGAACAGCCGGTTCTGGTCGAGGCCCGCCGCAATGAGCGCCTCGCGCGCGCGCTGCGCCCGCTCGGAGGCGAGGGCGCGGTAGGCGTCGGGCGTCACCGCCATCGACGCCGCGAGCCTCTCCTCCATCACCTCGGGCGTGGGCCGCTCCTGCGCATCGGTCTTCGGCGCGGTCGGAAACGCCGCGTCGTACGCGGCGCGCAACAGCCGGACGCGCTCCTCGGACGAGAGCTGGACCGCGTCGACCGAGGCGGGCTGCGGCTGCAGCGTCGCCGCCTTGGCCTCGCGCAGCGAACGCTCCAGCGCGGCGAGCCGCAGCGGCGGACCGTCGTGCTCCGCGTCCGCCGAGCCCTCCAGCTCGAGCGTGAGCGCGGGCCGCTGCTCGAGAGACTTCGCGAGTTGCGAGAGCGGCGCCAGCGCGGAGGGGAGCGGCTCGGCCGTGCCAGGCGTGAACTCCGCGATCGAGAGGTCCGCGTCGCCACCGCCCGCCAGCGCCGCGAGCGCGCTGAACGGCGACAGCGCGACCTTGGTCAGGACGTTGAGGACGGTGCGCCAGATCACCTTCCCGAGCCGGAACTCGGGATCGTCGAGGTGCCCCTCGACGGGCACGTCGAGGAGGATCACGCCGTCGCGGTCCTGCAGGAGCGCGAGCGCGAGCCGCACCGGGATCTTCGTGGCGTCGGGGCTGTTCGTCGCTTCGCCGAGCGTGAGCTGGTCGACCTTGACGACGTTCGTCGCGACGAGATCGCGGCGCTCGACCTTGTAGCGGAGGTCGAGGTCGAGCTTGCCCTTGTTGATGCGGTATCCGAGGTGCTTGCCGGCGTATGGGTCGAGCGGCGAGAGGTCCACGCCCGCGGAGGTCACGGCGAGCTCGGTGTAGGCGTCCTTCTGGAGCGGGTTCAGCGTGCCGACGATCGCGATGGGCGATGCTCCCTCGATCTCGAGCTTCGCGTCGACCCTGGAGCGCACGCGTGGGTCGGACGAGAGGTCCGTCACCTTCGCGTTGAACCCGGAGACGTTCACGACCGCCGCAGGCGCGATCGAGCGGTCCACGACGGTCGCGTGTCCACCGACGATCTGCACCGCACCGATCCGCGCGGCCCACCGCGGCGCCGGGGCGGCAGCAGGCGGCGGCGCCGGCGCGGCGCCCTTCGGCTGCGCAGGCGTGGCAACCGCGCGCGCGACGCTCGTCGCGCCGTCCTCCCAGACGTAGACCTTCGCCTTCGGTTCGAGGAGCCGCACGAGGCGGACCTGAGCGCGAGGTGGGGTCGACGCCGCGTCGATCCCGGTGAGCTCGAGCGCTCGCCACTTCAGGAGATCGCCGTTGCCCTTCTCGGTCACCGACACTCCGTCCACGCGCACGTCGCCCGCGAGCGTCCAGCGCGGCGAATCTCCCGAGGCGTCGAACGCGACCTTCACCTGCGCGCCGGCACGCCCCGCGGCGAGCTGCGCCACGAGATCCGGCTCGAGGTACGGCTGCAGCGGCGCGAGATCCACGTCCGCCGCGTCGAGCTCGAGGGTGCCTCTCGCCGCGAACGGCTGCACGGGGCCCTTCACCGCGATGCGGCCGTCGCCGTTCCACACGAAGGAGGCGTCGAGCGGCCAGGTCGACCCCGCGTCGTGGCGCAGGTCCGCGAGGCGGACCTG
>DASSQI010000003.1:0-7863 GCA_035702585.1 Anaeromyxobacteraceae bacterium | reverse complement strand
CGATCGACGATTCGAGAAAACGGGCGGCGCGGGGACCTTGCCGGCCCTCCGCGCCGCCCGGGGGTCCCCCCCACCTGGACGCCTACGGAAGGATCCGGATCGCGGCGGCGCCGGAGGCGGTCGTCACGTGCAACGTCGGCGGGTCCACCATCGTGTCGAGGTCGAGCTGCATCACCTGATCGCTCGGGAGCCCGCTCCCCGCGCGCAGGCGCTTCACCGCGTTGGTGACGGGATCCCAGATCGACACGCCGCCGTACGGACTCGCGACCGCGAGGCGGCCGTCCGGCAGCGCGACGAGGTCGCGGACGGCGAGGTCGGGGAACCCGAGCGCGCCGGTGCCGTACGTCGTGAAAGGCTCGCGCGGCTTCCACGAAGCGATCCCGAAGCTCGGGCGTCCGTACCTGCCCTCACTCGCGAACCAGACGCGGCCGTCCTTACCCACGGCGACCGCCGACAAGCTCACCGGGAGACCGGGGCCGCCCGGATCGAAGACCGGCTTGTTGGAGCCGTAGGGATCGCCGAAGTTCACGACGAACGCGGCGGTCCCGCCGCGCATGACCCAGTTGAGCGGCACGGGGTCGTACCTGATGAGCCCCGCCGCCCAGTTGCCGGCGTGCCAGAGGTCGCCGTTCGGATCGAGCGCGAGCCCGCGCCACTCGCCCACCATGAGCGTGCCGGTGTCGGTGTGCGCCTCGGCGTGGAGGTGGTCCGCCATCCACCCGTTCATCCACTCACCCGCCCAGACGCCCGCGGGCTGCGGAGTCCAGAGCGAGGTGCGCACCATCGAGACGCCGTGGTCGAGACCGACGTAGAGGTCGCCGGCGCGGATGACGTGGTCGTACAGGAGCCGCTCGACGGTACGGTTCTCGAAGTAATGCATCCCCATGCCGGTGTTCGCGAAGTCGAGGTAGCGGACCTCGATCTTGCCGTCCGGCTGCACCTTCACCCAGTCCACCTTGCCGGTGTGCCGCTCCCAGGCCGGATCGGCGCCGGGCTGCTGGCAGTCGCCCTGGTTCTTCGGCACGCCGAAGTACCCGACGAAGACCTCGCCGGGCGCGCCGCCGACGATCGTGGAGATCCCGGGAGAAGCCGCCTGGCCGAGCTTGTCCTTGAGGCCGCCGCCGCAGCTCGCCTCGTAGACCTCGGCGGCATTGCCCATGAGGTGCAGCCCGGAGGTCACGTCGTAGCGCACCGGCGCCGTCGCTCCGGGACGGAACAGGTAGATCGCGGTGCGCGTCGCGACCCATCGGTTCTGCGCCTCGTCGGTGCTCATCGCGACGACGGGGCTCTCGAGGATGCCCTGCGCTCGTCCGTACACCGAGTTCTCGATTGGCCAGGGGCCCTGCGTCCCGAAGGTGACCCGCGGATCCGTGGTGGGCGTCGGCGTCGGTGTCGGTGTCGGTGTCGGTGTCGGTGTCGGTGTCGGAGTCGGAGTTGGACTTGGGGTCGGAGTTGGAGTGGGCGTCGGCGAAGGACTCGGCGAGGGCGACGGGCTCGGCGTCGGTGTCGGCTGCTCCACCGCCGTCGTGTCACTCGACGAGCCTCCACCGCACCCGACGAATGCGAGGACTGCCACGAGCGCCATCCAGAGCGCGACGACCCGAGCGGCGACTGCGACCAGCTGCTTCCAACCCATTCCGTACGCCTCCGGCGACGAGGGAGCGCCCGATGATTGCTAGGCATGGGCCAGCGCGCGTCCGCGGCCGGCGATCGACGCCGGACGGGTGCCCGCTCGCTTTCGCGCGCGCGTCTCCGGTGACGCGGGGCCCGGCTTGCGTGACGCGGAGTGATGGCGACGGAATCGTGCGCCTCGCAGCGCGACCGGACCAACCGGGCTCCGCTGTGACTCGCCGTTCACCGTGAGAGAAACCCGCTTCCACACCGGGCACGCGCGGTGGCACCGGCGCGACGCCCGAGTTATCCAGCGCTCGGCCGCAATGCGTTCGAACGACTCCTCCCCGGTGCCGCGCGTGATCCGCGGCGGTCGAACCGACGACGCTCGGGCCGGGCCGGATCGCGCCCGCGGCGAGGGGATGTTCCGCCCGTTCCTGCGGCCTGCGATCTGGACGCTGGTTGCCTCGGTCGGGCTCGTCACCTTCACCGGGATCGTGACCCTGCGTGTGGTCCGCTCCCGCGAGGCGCCGCCCGCGCCCGACTCGCGCGCGTTCGAGGCGCTCCGCACGGCGCCCCTCGATACGCCTGCGCCGCCGGGCGGAGGCGCTCCGGCACCGGCGCAGCCCGACCGTGAACCGCTGTCGTTCCCGGGCGCCGATCCGTCGGGGCCATCGGGCGCGGCGCTCGCCATCGCGAACGAGACCGAGCGTGCCCACGCCGGCGGCGATCTGTCCATCGCGCGGAAGCGCTTCGCCCCGTGCCCCGGCGAGGACGTGGAGCGCGTCGCCTGGATCGACGTGTGGTCGCGCATCATGAAGCTCACCGGGACGCGGACCGAGGCCGGCGAGCCGCTCGTCGTCGAGCAGTGGTTCGATCGCGACGGCCGGTTGCGCGCGGTGCGCGCGCAGCGAGGCGGCGAGGAGGGATGGCGCGTGAGCGCGCTCCTCGACGAGCGGGGAGCGACGGTGCAACGATCGGCTTCCGGGGCGGCCCCCGCTCTCGACGCGCTCCGCCTCACCGCGAAGAACCCGTCCTCCGCCTTCTTCGAGGAGCCGCGCTGCGACCCGGGAAAGCGGTAACGTGGCGCGGTGAAGATCCGACTGCTCGCCGTAGGCCGCGATCGCTCCGGGCTCTACGCGCCTGCCGTGGACGAGTACGTGAAGCGCATCTCGCGCGCGGTGAAGTTCGAGCTCGTCGAGCTGGCCGAGGCGAGGAAGCACGCCGGGACGCCGCGCGCGAAGGCGGAGGAGGGCGAGACGATCCTCGAGCGCCTGCGCGAGTCCGAGCGCGTGATCGTGCTCGACGAGCGCGGCCGCGAGTGGACCAGCGTCGAGCTCGCGCGCCGCGTCGAGGGCTGGATGACCGCCGGCCGCGACGTGGCGCTCGTCATCGGCGGCTCGGACGGCCTCGCGCCCGAGGTGCTGGATCGCGCCGACGAGAAGCTCGCGCTCTCGCGCTTCACGCTCGCGCACAGGCTTGCGAGGCTGGTGCTCGTCGAGCAGCTCTACCGCGCCCTCACCATCCTGAAGGGGGAGCCGTACCACAAGTGACCGCGGGCCCGCGCCGCACGCGCGACCGCGCGCGCTGGTCTACGATCGCTGCATGCGCATCCTCTACGGGGTCGTCGGCGAGGGGATGGGACACGCGATCCGCTCGCGCGTCATCATCGACCACCTCGTCGCGCAGGGTAACGACGTCGAGGTCGTCGTCTCCGGCCGCGCCCACGACTACCTGAAGGCCCGCGAGGGTGACCACCTCGGCGTGAACCGCATCTGGGGTCTCACGATCGTCTACGAGGACAACGAGGTCCGGAACTTCCGGACGGTGCTCCAGAACCTGAAGGGCGCCGTCGCCGGCGGCTGGCCGCGCAACGTCCTCTCGTACTTCCAGCTCGCCGACGAGTTCCGGCCCGACGTCGTCATCTCCGACTTCGAGAGCTGGAGCTTCCTGTACGGGAAGATGCACGGGATCCCGGTGCTGTCGATCGACAACATGCAGATCCTGCCGCGCTGCACGCATCCGCCCGAGGTGCTCGCCGGCCACGAGCTCGACTTCCAGCTCGCGAAGAGCGTCGTGAAGGCGAAGCTGCCCGGGTGCTTCCACTACCTCGTCACGACGTTCTTCTATCCGCCGATACGGAAGCCGCGGACGACGCTGCACCCGCCGGCGCTGCGGCCCGAGATCGTCGACGCCACGCCCGAGCGCGGCGAACACCTGCTCGTGTACCAGACGTCGACCTCCAACACCGAGCTCCCGGAGCTCTTGCGGGCGTGCGCCCGCGAGTGCCGCGTGTACGGACTGCGGCGCGACCTCACCGAGGAAGTGACGGAGGGGAACGTCCGCTACGAGCCGTTCTCCGAGACCGCCTTCGTCGAGGACCTGCGCACGGCGCGCGCGGTGATCGCGAACGGCGGGTTCACGCTGCTCAGCGAGGCCGTCTACCTGCACAAGCCGGTGCTCGCGTTGCCGGTGAAGAAGCAGTTCGAGCAGGTGCTCAACGCGCGCTACCTGCAGCGCGAGGGGTTCGGCGTCTCCTGCGAGGAGGAGCTCGACGGGAAGCAGCTCGGCGCGTTCCTCGATCGCGTTCCGGAGTTCGAGCTCGCGCTCGCGCACTACGCGCAGGACGGCAACGCCGCGCTGCTCTCGGCGGTGGACGTCCAGCTCGCCCGCGCCGTGACCGAGCGGAGCGCGGGCGCGGTGGAGGGATGGTGAGGCGCGCGCCGCGGCGCGCGCCCACACGGCGAGCTTCTGCTCGCGCGGCGAGCACATCGTGCTCGCAGCGCGCCTTCGGCCCACTTTGCGCTGGCGTCGCGGAGCCCGCGCGCGCAAGTCTGCGCTGCACGACAAGGAGGATGGATGACGGTGCAGAGGACCATGGCGATGGCGAAGCGGAAGTCGGTGGCGCTCGTGGCGCACGATCACCGCAAGAAGGACCTGCTCGCGTGGGCGCGCTACAATGCGGGCACGCTGTCGCAGCACGACCTGTACGGCACCGGCACGACCGGCAAGATGATCGCCGACGAGCTGGGACTTCGGGTGAAGTGCCTGCTCTCCGGTCCCCTGGGCGGCGACCAGCAGATCGGCGCGATGATCGCGACGAACGAGCTCGACGTCCTCATCTTCTTCTGGGATCCGCTCGCGCCGCTGCCGCACGATCCGGACGTCAAGGCGCTGCTCCGCATCGCGGTGCTCTACAACATCCCCACCGCGTGCAACCGCGCAACGGCCGACTTCGTCGTCTCGTCGCAGCTCATGGACGTGGAGTACCCGCGCATCCAGGCGGACCACGAGTCCGAAGCCTGAGCCGGCGGGGGTCTCGTGCGATCCAGCGGGGTGACGCGGCGATCGCTGCCCTCGTCGTCGTCAAGTCGTCAATCGGTTGAGCCTCGGCATGCGCGGGCGTAAATAAGGCGCTCGCTCTCGAACGAGGTCACCGTGGCCGCTCCGAAACCGCTGCTCCTCGTCATCCTAGACGGCTTCGGCCTCCGCAAGGAGCGCGAGGCGAACGCCATCGCGATCGCCGGCACGCCGAACATCGACGCGCTCGCGAACGCGTACCCCTCCGCCGCGCTCAGGACGAGCGGGCTCGCCGTCGGGCTGCCGGACGGGCAGATGGGGAACTCCGAGGTCGGGCACACGAACCTCGGCGCGGGGCGGATCGTCTACCAGGACCTCGTGCGCATCAACCGCTCGATCGAGGACGGCGACTTCTTCCAGAACGGCGCCCTGCTCGAGGCGATGAAGCGAGCGCGGGGCGCCAGCGGCACCGTGCACTTCATGGGGCTCCTCTCCGACGGCGGCGTCCACAGCCACGTCGAGCACCTGCACGCGTGCCTCGAGCTCGCGCGCCGCGAGGGCGTCGCCCACGCGTACGTCCACGCCTTCCTCGACGGGCGCGACACGCCGCCGAAGAGCGGGCTCGGCTACCTGCGCGACTTCGAGGGGCGCCTGCGGGAGAAGGGGTACGGCGAGGTCGCGACCGTCATGGGCCGCTACTACGCGATGGACCGCGACAAGCGCTGGGACCGCGTCGAGCAGGCCTACGCCGCGATGGTACGCGGAGAAGGCCACCGCGCCGGCAGCGGAGTCGCCGCGGTCGAGGAGGCGTACGCGCGCGGCGAGACGGACGAGTTCGTGAAGCCGACCGTCGTCGTGAACCGCGGCGGTGAGCCGCGCGGCCGGGTGAAGGACGGCGACGTCGTGGTGTTCTTCAACTTCCGGGCGGACCGCGCGCGGGAGATCACGCGCGCGCTCGTCATCGACGGGTTCACGGACTTCGACGCGAGCCCGCGCCCCCGGCTCGCGTACTACGTGTGCATGACCGAGTACGACAAGACGTTCGGTCTGCCGGTCGCGTTCGCCCCCGACCAGCCCACGATGATCTTCCCGGAGCTGCTCGCGAGCGCCCACGTGAAGCAGCTCCGCTGCGCGGAGACCGAGAAGTACGCGCACGTCACCTTCTTCTTCAACGGCGGCCGCGAGGTGCAGTTCGAGGGAGAGGACCGCATCCTCGTGCCGTCGCCGCGAGACGTGAAGACCTACGACGAGAAGCCGGAGATGAGCGCGCGCGAGGTGACGGACAAGCTCGTCGCGGCGATCGACTCGCGGAAGTACGGCTTCATCCTCGTGAACTACGCGAACCCCGACATGGTGGGCCACACCGGCAAGATCGACGCAGCGGTGAAGGCGGTGAAGGTCGTCGACGAGTGCGTCGGCCGGCTCTGGAAGGCCGCGAGCGCGGCGGGGATGGCGATGTTCGTCACGGCCGACCACGGCAACTGCGAGATGATGGTCGACCCGCAGACCGGCGAGCCGCACACCGCGCACACGCTCGGACCGGTCCCGTTCATCCTCGCGAGTGCCGATCTTCGCGGGGCGAAGCTGCGCGACGAGGGCGTGCTCGCCGACGTCGCTCCGACGGCGTTGCAGGCGATGGGCATCGCCCAGCCGAAGGAGATGAAGGGCCTCGGGATGATCGTTCGTTAGAGCGGGAACTGCGTTCCCCTCACCCCGCGCGCTTCAGCGCGCGGAACAGGCCCCGCGGAGCGATCGTCAGAACAACGTGCGGAACGTCTCCGCCGCGGGTCGGCGGGCCCGGGGGCGACTACGCGCCGGGCACGGCGTTCGCCGACACGAGGGCGCGACCCGCGTTCCCGGCCGGCCGGCGGACCCGTCGGTTCGGCCGGCCCGCCCGATGCATCGCGCGGGCTCGTGATCCAGCTCGTCACCGACCTCCTCGACCTCTGCTTTCCGCCGTCGTGCGCCGCCTGCCGCGAGCCGCTCGGCTCGAGCCGCGCCGGCCCGTTCTGCGCGGTGTGCGCCGACGCGGTCGAGCCGGTGCCTCCGGGGTGTCCGCGCTGCGGACTCCCCGGCCAGGAGGCGGCCGCCTGTGGCGCGTGCCGGCTGCAGGTACCGGCGTTCGATGGCTGCGTCGCGGGGGCGCTCTTCGGCGGTCCGATGGCCGACGCGGTCCACGCGCTGAAGTACTGCGGTCGAGCCGCGATCGCGGGGCCCCTCGGCGCGTGGCTGGCCGCGGCCGCGCCGCTGCCGCGGGGCGCCGACGTCGTGTCGGTGCCGCTCGCGCGGCGGCGGCGGATCGAGCGCGGCTACGACCAGGCGGCGCTCTTGGCCGACTCGGTCGCGCGCGCCGCGCGCCTCCCGCGCCTGCGCTCGGCCCTGCGGCGCGTCCGCGAGACGCCTCCGCAGGTGGGCCGCTCGCGCGACGAGCGCTTTCGCAACGTCGCCGGCGCGTTCACGGCCGCTGCCGCCGTCCGCGGCCGGGATCTGCTGCTCGTGGATGACGTCGTCACGACCGGCGCCACCGCGAGCGCGTGCGCCGAGGCGCTGCGCGCCGCTGGAGCGCGGTCTATCGCGGTCCTGGCGCTGGCGCGCGCAGAATAGTGGCGTCACGAGGAATCTCCCGGCCACCTCGCGGTTAGACTGTCCCGGAATGATCCGCCTCCTCGCCCTGCTTGCGCTCGCCCTCCCGCTCGCCGCAGCTCCCCGGAACGCCGCGCCGGCGCCCCGCTCCGCGGCAGCGAGCCCGCGCGATCCCGTCGCCGCCGACGTGGCGACCGCGCTCGCCGAGCTCGAGCGGGACGGCGGCGACGTGCGGGCGCTCGCGATCCTCGGCCGGCTCGCCGAGCTCGAGGACGAGGTGCCGGATCTCGGGCCGATCGCGGCGGCCTACGCGCGCGTCGCCGAGGATCGGCGCGCGCACCCGGAGGTGCAGGCCGCGGCGCGGTTCCA
>DASSQI010000002.1:0-64275 GCA_035702585.1 Anaeromyxobacteraceae bacterium | reverse complement strand
CGCGGGTCACGCCCTCGAGGATGCCGGACGCGAGCGGTGGCGTCTCGATCCTCCCGCCCTTCACGCGGAACACGTTCGAGGTCGCGCCCTCGGTGACGAAGCCGTCCCGGTCCAGCATGAGCGCCTCGTGCGCTCCCGCGGCGCGCGCCTCCCGGACCGCCAGGACGTTCTCGATCCGGCTGCCGGTCTTCGCCGTCGGGTCGACCGTCCGCGGCCCGGTGTGCTCGACCCCGACCACGCGCGCGGCGACGCCGTGCCGGTACTCCTCCATGGCCGGCCCGGAGAGCGGCTGGACGATCACGATGGCGAGCGGGTCCGCCGCCAGCGCCGGATCGACGCCGATCTCGCCCGCCCCGCGCGTCATGACCACGCGCACGTACCGCTCGCCGACGTTCCACGGCGCGGCGCCTGGCACCGCGACGTCCCCTCCGCGCGACGCCTCGATCGTGCGCGTGATCTCCGCCGCCGTCCTCGCCAGGTCCCAGCGCAGCACGAGCCCGATCCGCTCCGCGGAGTGGGCCAGCCGCGAAAGGTGCGCGCCCGTCTCGAACGGCCGTAGACCGTAGGTCCGGATGACCTCGTAGACGCTGTCGCCGTGGAGGAAGCCGCGGTCGAGCACCGAGACCACCGCGTCTCGCGGCGGGACGATCCGGCCGTCCAGGTTCACCACCGAAGCCATTCGCTTCACCCCGCGTGAGTACGTCGCAGTCGCTTTCTTGACCACCCGATCCGCAGGCGATATCTGCCGAAAGCGATGACCGCTGTCGAGTGCACCCACTGCCGCGTCCTCATGACGAGCCGGTCCGCCCCTGGCAGCCCGGTTCGTTACTGGCAATGCCCTTTCTGCGCTCGCACCTACGCGTCGCAGTACGGGGAGGTCTTCACCCGCGGCGCCGGTGCGCGTCAGATCGAGAAGCCCCCTCCGCGCGAGGAGGTCTCCGGAGCGCCGCAGGCCACGCGCGAGGAGATCCGCTGGACGCAGCTCAAGATGCGCGCGGCCCGCTGGTTCGCGCGGCTCGAGCAGGAAGGCGCGCGCGCCGCGCCGCAGGTCGAGCGCTCGCAGGCGAAGACGCCGGTGCCCGTCGCGGCTGCGGCTCGATCCGTTCCGTAGCGAGCTCCGCCTCTCCTCGCGTCGAGGAGCTACGGCGGCGCCGCGCTCAGAGCTGCGTGCCCTCCGGCTCGGGCGCGCCCCGCTCCGGCGGCATGCCTCCCCGCACGCCGGCAGCGGCGCGCGCCACCTGCGCCTCGAAGTCGTCCACCGCCGCGCGCGGCGTCGAGTACTTGCCGCTCCGGATCCGCGGGACGACCTTCTTCGCGGCGCCCTCGGTCGCACGCGCCTGGGCGGCGAAGGCAGCGCGCCCGTCCGCCGTCTCGAGCGCCTCCTCCAGCTCGACGCGCCACACCCCGCGAACGTTCTTCAGGGTGGTGATCGTGTGGCCGTCGAGCCCGGCGACGCGCGCGGTGTCCCCGTCGATCTCCACCGTCGCGCCGAGCAGCGCCTTGATCTCCGATTGAACCTTCCGCCCGTAGCCGACCTGCTCTGCGGCTTCGGGCCCGAAGCGCTTCGCCAGCGCCTCCTCGAGCGTGCGGTACGAGCGCGAGATCTGGACGAACGAGCGAAGCACCGGCTCGGCGTCGGACGCCGAGGTCAGCTTCGCCGCCGCGCGCGCGTTGCCGGCGTGGAGCGCCTTGTAGAACTCGCGGGTGACGTCGAGCGGTTCGATCGAACGGGCAGCCGGAGCGCCGCGCGGAGCGGGCGTCGCGGCCGTTGCCGGGCGCGCCGACGCGAAGGCGGCGAGCCCGAGGGCGAGCGCGAGGACGAGGTGGCGAGAGCGACCCACGGGAGCCTCCATCCGAGAGCGGGCGTATGTCCCGGAATGGCAGCGTCGCGCCGTTCAGGCCACGGAGTTCCGGGGCGGTCTGGGGCAGCAACCCCGCTGGGTACAGCGCCGCTCCCACGCTGCGACATCATGTAATCTTGACGACCGGAGAGCCCATGTCTGGCGCCGAAATCCTCGTCGTGGAAGACGACGGCGCGACGCGCGACCTGCTCCGGATGTCGCTGGAGCTGGAAGGCTACACCGTGTCGCTCGCGGCGAACGGTGTCGAGGGTTGGGAGCGCCTTCGAACCTCGCCGCCATCGCTCGTCGTCCTCGACATCATGATGCCGGAGATGGACGGGGCGGAGCTGCTCGGGCTCATGCGCCGCGACCCCGGGCTGTCGCGCCTGCCGGTCATCGTCGTCTCCGCGTTCGGCGCGATGGCGTCGATCGCGGCGAGCCTCGCGGAGGTGTACATCCCGAAGCCGTTCGACCTCGACGCCCTCATGGC
Source organism: Anaeromyxobacteraceae bacterium (assembly GCA_035702585.1). GTDB lineage: Bacteria > Myxococcota > Myxococcia > Myxococcales > Anaeromyxobacteraceae > DASSQI01. The sequence continues at coordinate 61,944 of DASSQI010000002.1, read as the reverse complement.
GACGATCGCGCGGTACTGCGCCCCGCCGCTCGCGGCCGAGCGATGACCCCCAGGTCGGATCGCGCACGGACCACCGCGCGCACGAACGCCGTCGCGGCCGCCATCGCGACGATCGCCCTGCTCCTCTTCTGCTGGCCGCTCGTGCGGATACCACGGCTCACGCTCTCGCAGGCGTGGCTCCACCTGTTCGGCGCGTGGGCCCTCCTCATCGTCGCGCTGTTCGCGCTCGCTCGCGCGTACGGCGGAGCGAACCGCGCCCGTGACGACCGGAACCACCACGGTGCGTGATCTGCTCGTCGCGCTCGCCGTCGTCGGCGCCTACGTCGGGCTGCTCCTCGTCGTGGCGCTCTGGGCGGAGCGCGCGGAGAAGCGCGGCAGGAACGTGTCGCGGAACGCCCTCGTCTACTCGCTCTCGCAGGCGGTCTACTGCACGACCTGGACCTACTACGGGAGCGTCGGCCTCGCGGCGACGGGCGGCCTCCTGTTCCTGACGGTCTATCTCGGCCCGACGCTCGTCGCGGTCTTCTGGTGGCCGCTCCTGCGCAGGCTCGTGGCGCTCAAGGAGCAGCACGGTCTCACCGGACTGCCGGATCTCCTGTCGCTCCGGTACTGCCGCTCGCAGGGCATCGCGCAGCTCGCGACCGTGCTCACGGTGGCAGGCCTCGTCCCGTACCTCGCGCTGCAGCTCAAGGTCCTCATCGCGACCACCGGCCTCGTCGCGGGGAGCGATCCGTCGTGGGCGTACCCGGCGATCGGCAAGAGCGCTGGCCCGTGGATCGTCGGGCTGATGCTGCTCTTCACGATCCTGTTCGGCATCCGGCGGGTGAGGCCCACGGAGCGTCACCCCGGGATGATGACCGCGCTCGCGGTCGAGTGCGCCGTCAAGCTCGTCGCGTTCGTCGCCGCCGGCGGGTTCATCACCTACGTGATGTTCGACGGCTTCGGCGACCTGTTCGGGCGCGCGCTCGCGGCGCGGACCGGCCCGTCCGATCTCGCCGGCGGCGTCGGCCCGACCAGCTGGGTGGCCCACACGCTCGTGTCCGCCGCGGCGGTGCTCGTCCTGCCGCGCCAGTTCCACGTGGCCGTCGTGGAGAACTCGGACGAGCGCCACGTGCGCACGGCCATGTGGGCGTTCCCCGCGTACCTCCTCGTCATCAACCTCTTCGTCGTGCCGATCGCGCTGGCGGGACCGCTCCTCGGTCATCCGATCGGAGAGGCCGATCAGTACGTGCTCCACATCCCCTACGAGGCCGGCCACCGCCTGCTCGCGTGGTTCGTGTTCGTCGGCGGGTTCTCGGCCGGCACCGGCATGATCGTCGTGGAGACGATGGCGCTCTCGACCGCCATCTCGAACCACCTGCTGCTGCCGCTGTTCGGCGCGTTCAGACGGCTGCACCCCCTCCGCAGGCACCTCCTGCTGACCCGCTGGGCCGCGGCGGCGGCGGTGATCCTCGCCGCCTTCGCGTTCGAGCGCGGGTTCGGCCACCGGTACGAGCTCGCGACGATGGGGTTCGTGTCGTTCGCCGCGGTGCTGCAGCTCGCGCCGGCGCTGATCGCCGGACTGCTGTCGCGCACCGTGAGCAAGGCGGGGGCGCTCGCCGGCCTCGCGGCGGGGTTCGCGACCTGGATCTACACGATGGTCATCCCTGCGCTCGCGCGCGCGGGCATCGTCGCGCAGTCCCTGCTCACGGAGGGACCGTGGGACGTCTCCGCGCTCCGACCGGAGGCGCTGTTCGGCGTCGGCGACCTCGACCCCGTCACTCACTGCGTGCTCTGGTCGCTGCTCCTGAACGGCGTCGGGCTCGTCGTCGGCTCGATCCTGGCGCCAGCCGGCGCGGAAGAATACCGGCGCGTGGCGCGGCTCCTCCGCGCGGAGACGGCGCCGTCGCCCGCGCTGCCTCTCCCCGACGCGCCGGAGATCGCGACGGTCGAGGAGAAGCAGCGCCGCCTCGTCGCGATGTTCGCGCACTACCACTCGGGCACGGCGCCCGAGGCGCTCGCGGCCGCGTGCCTGGCGAGGATCGGCGCGTCGCACGGCAGCGGCCTCACCGCGCTCCAGCTCGCGCAGCTCGAGGCCGAGGCCGAGACGGCGCTCGCGGCCTCGATCGGCACGGCAGCGGCCCACGCCGCGGTGAAGGCGGAGCAGCTCGTGTCCACACAGGAGGCCCGTGACGTCTCCTCGGCGTACGCGGCGCTGCTCGCGGAGCTGCGCGTCCCTCCGGCCGAGCTGCGGAAGAAGATCGACTACCACAGGGAGCGGGAGCGGCTGCTCGCGCGCGAGGCCGCGATGGAGCGGTTCCTCGCGCAGGTCAGCGAGAAGCTCGCGGCGTCGCTCGACGTCGAGGCGACCGGGAAGACCGTGGTCCACCTGCCCGTGCCGCACCTCGCCGAGGCGGCGCTGCTCTGGGTGCGGCCCGGCGCGGGCCCGGCGCGGCTCTGGTTCGCGCGCGCGAACGGCGCGGGCCAGGAGCCGGAGACGACGGCGCTGGACTGCGTTGCAGGGTCGCTCGGAGCCGTGCCCTGCATCGCGCACGCGCTCAGGTCGGGGCGCCCATTCCCCGCGCAAGGCTCCGCGGGAGCGGAGAACCCCTGGCCGGAGCCGCTCCGGCAGCTCGACACCTACCCCGTGAACGTCACGGTGCCGCTCATCGCGCGCCGCCGGACGGTGGGGGCGCTCTCGCTCTTCATGGGCGCGGAGAGCGCGTTGCAGCTCCCCGACGACCTCGTCGTCGCCGAGGAGCTCGGGCACCGCGCCGCGCTCGCGCTCGAGAACGCCACGTTGTTCCACAGCGCCCAGGAGGCGATCCGCGCGCGTGACGAGTTCCTCGCGATCGCGTCGCACGAGCTGAAGACGCCGCTGACGCCGCTGCGCCTCAGCATCCAGGCGGTGAAGCGGGCGGTCATCCGCGGCGACCTCGCGAACATCCCGCCCGAGCGGTTGCACGACCTGCTCTCGCGCGCAGACGTGCAGATCCACCGCCTCGGGTCGCTCGTCGACGACCTCCTCGACGCGACGCGGATCGGGACGAAGCGGCTGCGCCTCGAGCGCCGCCCGATGGAGCTCGTGTCCATGGCGCGGGAGGTCATCGAGCGCCACGCCGAGGAGGCGCGGCTCGCCGAGTGCGAGATCGCTCTGCACGCGGCCCGGGAGATTCACGGAGAGTGGGATCGCGTCCGCCTCGAGCAAGTGTTCACGAACCTGCTGACGAACGCGCTCAAGTACGCGCCGCGCGCGCCGATCGACGTCACGATCTCGTCGCACGGCGCGAGCGCGCGGATCTCGATCACCGACCACGGCCGCGGGATCGCCTCGGAGGATCTGGAGCGCGTCTTCCGGCCGTTCGAGCGGGCCGTCTCCTACATGAACGTGAGCGGCTTCGGCCTCGGCCTCTACATCGCGCGAGAGATCACCGAGGCACACGCCGGTACGCTCACGCTGTCGAGCGCGCCCGGCGAAGGCTGCACGTTCCACATCGAGCTGCCGCTGCGAAGCGCCAGCGCGTGAGCGTCAGCCGACAGCTCCTCACGCAACCGAGCGCGTGAGCGTCAGCGGCGCTGATCCTCACGCAACCGAGCGCGTGAGCATCAGCGGCGCAGCTCTTCGGCCCTGGGATAGCTCCCGAGCAGCTTCAGCCCGGCGCTGACCTGCTCCACCTCCGAGAGCGCGGCGGCGACGCGCTCCTCGGCCTCGTGCCCGTCGAGGTCGAGGAAGAACACGTACTCGCCCGACCGGCGCCGTGCGCGGCGGCTCTCGATGCGCGAGAGGTCGATCCCCCGTCGCGCGAGCGGCTCCAGCACCCGGAGCAGCACGCCGGGGCTGTTCTTCACCGAGACGACGAGGCTCGTGCGGTCGCGCCCGGTCGGCGCCGGGGACCTCGTCCCCAGCACCCAGAATCGCGTCGCGTCCGAGCCTGCGCCCTGGACGTTCTCCGCGGCCACCTTCAGGTCGAACAGCTTCGCGACGACGTCGGGCGCCACGGCGGCGCCGTCGAAATCCTCGCGGGTGAGCCGCGCCGCCTCCACCGCCGTCGACGCGACGACCCGCGCCGCCGATGCGAGGTGCCCCGAGAGCCACGCGTCGGCGTGCCGGAACGACTCGGCCTGGCCGTAGACGCGCAGGACCTTCGCAGGGTCGGCGTCGTGATGCACGAGCAGCGCCAGCTCGAGCGGGAGCAGGATCTCCCCGATGATGCGGAGGGGGCTCTCCAGGAACGCGTCGAGCGTCGCGTCGATGACGCCCTCGGTCGCGTTCTCGACCGGCACGACGCCGTAGTCCGACTGGTGCCCCTCGACCGCGTGGAACACCTCCGCGATCGAGCGCTGCGGCAGCGGATGCGCCGACAGGCCGAACTGGTGCTTCACCGCCTGGTGCGAGAACGCTCCCTCGGGGCCGAGGAAGGCGACGCGGAGCGGACGCTCGAGGCTGAGGCACGCGCTCATGATCTCCTGGAACACGGCCCTGATCGCGTCGGTCGGGAACGGCCCGCTGTTCAGCGCCTCGAGCCGGGAGAGCACCTCGCGCTCTCGCGCCGGCACGTGGAACGCCGCTCCGGGCTGGGCAGCGCGCTTGTACTCCCCGACCTCGGCGGCGATCGCGGCGCGCTCGTTCAGGAGCCTCAGGATCTGCTCGTCCAGGTTGTCGATGAGCGTGCGCAGCTCGCTCAGCTCTCGCGGGGAAGGCTTGGGATCGCGTGCGTCGGCCATGGGGGTCCCTGCCGAGACCATATCACCGTGCGCAGTGGCGACCGCCGGACCGAGCATATGGGGGGTGGTCGTCGCCGTCGTCGCTGCCGCCCTGGGGACCGACCGAAGGTCGACGTGATGCGCGTGGACCCAGCTCCCCTGCCGCGCCGCGCGACCCCGGTTATGCGTGGCTGGTGGCTCGCGCCCACCGCGATCTCGCCCGGAACGCCCCCGGCGACCTGTTCGTCGACGAATCCTGCATCGCCTGCGACACGTGCCGCCGCTTCGCGCCCGAGACCTTCGGCGGTGACGAGGACGAGGTCGCGTTCGTGCAGCGCCAGCCGAGCGATCCGGACGAGCGGCGCCGCGCCCTGGTCGCGCTCGTGTCGTGTCCCGTGGCGGCGATCGGCTCGCGATCGAAGGTGGGGGTCGCCGAGGCCGCTGCCGCGCTGCCGGAGCAGATCGCGCCCGGGCTGTTCGACTGCGGCTATGCCGCCCGCAGCTCCTTCGGCGCGGCGGCGTGGCTCGTGCAGACCTCGGCCGGCAACGTGCTCGTGGACTCGCCACGGTTCACGGCGCCCCTGCTGAAGCGCCTCGTCGAGCTCGGCGGCGTCCGCTGGATGTTCCTCACTCACCGCGACGACGTCGCCGACCATGCGCGCTGGCATTCGGCGCTCGGCTGCGATCGCGTCCTCCATGCGCGCGACGTGACGGGCGACACGCGCTCGGTCGAGGTGAAGGTCCAGGGTGATGATCCCTTCGCGCTCGCCGACGAGCTGCTCGTCGTGCCCGTGCCGGGGCACACCGCGGGGTCGTCGGCGCTCCTCGTCCGCGACAGGCTCCTGTTCACCGGAGATCACCTGTGGGCGAACGCGGCGGGCCAGCTGGATGCGTCGCGCGCGGTCTGCTGGTGGGACTGGGATGCTCAAGTTCGCTCGATGGCGCGCCTCGCCGACCTCGAGTTCGAGTGGGTGCTGCCGGGGCACGGGCGCCCGTGGCGTGCGCCCTCGCGGAGCGCAGCGCGCGCCGCGGTACGTGCGCTCGCCGAATCGATGCGCTGAGCATCGATCGCTCCGCGTCTCCAGCACCCCCGCTGACTCGCTCCCGGCCGGCGGCGGCTCGATCGTCCCGCTGCGCGCGAAGCGGCCGAGGGTTTCCGCGGCGGTGCCGTCAGTGCTCGCTGTGCGACTTTTCCCCTTGCATGACGCTCGCCCGCGCCTCGGCGCGAGCGCGCACCTTCCTGAACTCCCCCTCGAGCGAGCTCAGCTCGTCTTCGGTAGCGTGCTCGAGATCCGCGAAGATGTTCCTCGCCTTGCGTTGCACGCGGATGAGCTCGTCCATCTTGAGGTGCAACGCGCGAGTCTCGCGATTCTGCGTCGCCTGGATGAGGAAGACCATGAGGAAGGTCACGATGGTCGTCCCCGTGTTGATGACGAGCTGCCACGTGTCGCTGAAGTGGAACAGCGGCCCCGTCAGGCCCCAGACGAGGACGATCGCGGCGGCGACCAGGAAGCCGGTCGGCGTCCCCGTGGCCTCGGAGGTCTTCCACGCCAGGCCGGCAAACCAATCGCGCTTCACGTCGACAAGGTAAGCACTCGATTGCGGTGCAGCCGAAAGCAAGCGCTCGGTCACTGCTCGTCGCGGGAAGCGATTCACCAGGCGGAGCGGGCGCGGGACCGGCCCGCTGCAGTGACCTTTCGCACCAGGTGGAACCCGCCGTGACCGGGGCCCTTCGCACCAGGTGAACGCGCCGTCACCGGGGTCCTGCGCACGAGGTGCCCACGAGATCGCCGTCTCGCGTGGACGCGGCGCAAGTTGGACCGCGGCAACGCGCCGCACTCGAACGCAGCGCCACACGCTGGCCAATCAACCTGCCACCCAGGGGGCTGTACGATTGCCGGACTTCGTGCCGCCCCGTGCAATTCGGGCCGCGACGCGTCTGGGGGGAACCCAATGAGCCTCACTCTGCTGGCGACGATCGTCATCATCGTCCTGACACTCGGATACACGCTGTACGGCCGTCTCATCGCGCGGCAGTACGCGCTCGACGACAACGCGACGACCCCCGCCGTGAAGGTGAACGACGGCGTCGACTTCGTCCCCACCAAGCGCTTCTTCCTGCTCGGTCAGCACTTCAGCGCGATCGCGGCGGCGGGTCCGATCGCCGGGCCAATCCTCGCGTGCCAGCTGTTCGGATGGGGGCCCGCGATCCTGTGGATCGGGCTCGGCGTCGTGTTCATCGGCGCCGTGCACGACTTCTCGGCGCTCGTCGCCAGCGTCCGCCACCGCGCGCGCTCGGTCGCCGAGATCGTGAAGGAGAACCTCGGCCGGCGGGCGTGGCTCGCGATGCTGGCGTTCATCTGGATCGCGCTCGTCTATCTCATCATCGCGTTCGCCGACATCACCGCGGCCACGTTCGTCGGCAAGACGGAGGAGCTGCAGGGGACCTTCGCGTTCAACAAGGGCGGCGCCGTCGCCTTCGCGTCGACGACCTACCTGCTCCTCTCGATCGTGATGGGCCTCATCCAGAAGAAGCTCGACCCACCGCTGTGGCTCATGACGGTGATCTTCGTGCCCGCGACGCTGGGCGCCGTCTGGCTCGGCACGCAGGTGTCGACGCTCCTCGTCTACTCGCAGACGACCTGGGCCGTGACGATCATGGCGTACTGCTTCGTCGCTTCGCTGCTCCCGGTCTGGATGCTGCTCCAGCCGCGCGGCTACCTCGGCGGATTCGTCCTGTACATGGCGCTCGCGGTCGGCGTCATCGGCATCTTCTTCGGCGGCTTCGAGGTGAAGCAGCCGATCACCACATCCGCCCCGATGTTCGGCATGTCGGGATCCATGCTGCCGTTCCTGTTCGTGACGATCGCGTGCGGCGCGTGCTCGGGGTTCCACGGCCTCGTCTGCTCCGGGACGACGTCGAAGCAGATCGCGAAGGAGAGCGACTGCAAGGCGGTCGGGTACGGCGGCATGCTGCTCGAGGGGTTCGTGGCCGTGATCGCGCTCGCGACGATCATGATCGTCGCGCCGGAGGCCGCGAAGGGCGGCGCTCCCGGCCGTATCTACGGTGACGGCATCGCCCGGTTCCTCACCGTGATCACGGGTGACGGCGCGTTCCTGTTCGCGGCGACCTTCGGCGCGATGGCGTTCTCGACGTTCGTCTTCGACACACTCGACGTCGCGACCCGGCTCGGCCGCTACATCCTGCAGGAGCTCTCCAACAGCCACGGCCGGACCGCGGCCGTGGTCGCGACGGCGATCACCGCGGGTCTCCCTGCCGCGGTCCTCGTCGCGACGGGCCCCGGCGGCTATCGCACGTTCTGGACGCTGTTCGGGACGTCGAACCAGCTCCTGGCGGCGCTGACGCTGCTCGGCATCACGGTGTGGCTGAAGAGGAGCGGCAAGCGCGTCTGGTTCACGTTCGCGCCGATGGTGTTCCTCATGATCTTCACGCTGTGGTCGCTCGCGGGACAGGTGATGCAGTTCACCGCTGCGATCGTGGACGCGAAGACGGGGCGCCTGCTGTTCCCGTCGATCGCGAACGTCGTCGTCGCGGTGCTGCTGTTCGTGCTCACCGCGTTCCTCGTCATCGAGGCGGCCCGCGCCGTGTCGAGGCCGCGCGCCGAGACGCTGCCCACGGCCAAGGCGGCCTGAGCCCACCCGGGTGAACGCCGCCGTCGTTCTCCAGCGGCGACGTTCACCCGGTGCGCCGTCGATCTCCATCTGAGGTATTGAGAGTGGGGCGCCCGGGACTCGAACCCGGAGCCAACGGCTTAAAAGGCCGCTGCTCTACCGATTGAGCTAGCGCCCCCAGAACTGGGTCACGACGGAACCGCGGCGGGCCTCGAGTCACGGCTCGCGCCGGTTCGTGGCCGCACTTTACCGGTGGACGCCCGTGGAATCACGCTCGGCGTGGCTCGATCGCGCCCCAGCCACCGTGTTCGCAGCGGATGTCCGTCCCCGTGTTACGGTCGGCGAATGCCGCGCCGCCTGCCGCCCGGGCTCTACGACTCTATCGTCACGCGGGCGACGGCCGAGTGCCTCGAGGGCGCCACCGCGCCCGCCGCGCGCGAGCCGCTGGACGTCGCGTTCGCGCACGAACGGCTTGCGCGGCACTTCGGAGATGAGCTCGCTCGCGTGCTAGCGGCACTGCGCACGAAGGAGCGCGGCGTGGAGCGCCAGGCGGCCCTCGTGAACGAGCTGCTCACGGCGCTCCGCACGCGGGCCGACGACGAGGGACTTCGGGGCGCGGAGGTCGTCGTGCCGCCGGAGTTGCTGCTCGCGATCCACGTGCCGCCAGCCCCACCGCCGCGGCCCTCGGTTCCGCTCGCGACATCCACGCTCCTGACCCACGCGAAGGGCGAGCCGCGGCTCGGCGCCGAGCTCGCGGCGGAGATCGCGAGCGCGGACGCCGCGGACATGCTCGTGTCGTTCATCAAATGGCACGGCTGGCGCCGGCTGAAGGAGCCGTTCGAGCGGTTCGCGAACGACGGCCGTCGGCTACGCGTACTGACGACGACGTACATGGGCGCGACCGAGCGCGAGGCGCTCGACGCCATCGCGCGCCTGCCCGGCGCCGAGGTCCGCGTCTCCTACGACTCGAGGCGTACGCGCCTGCACGCGAAGGCCTGGCTCTTCCACCGGGGGACCGGGTTCAGCTCCGTGTACGTCGGCTCGGCGAACGTCTCTTCGGCGGCGCTGTCCGACGGCCTCGAATGGAGCCTGAAGGCGAGCGAGGCCGACGCGGGTCACATCGTCCGCAAGTTCCGCGGCGCGTTCGACTCCCTGTGGGAAGACGGTGAGTTCGAGCGATACGATCCCGACGACGACAGCGCGGTGACGAGGCTGTCCGCCGCGCTCACCGGTGAACGCTCCGGCTCCTCGCGACGGCCCAGCCTGTTCTTCGATCTTCGCCCGTACGAGTTCCAGCGCGAGATCCTGGACCGCCTCACGGTGGAGCGCGAGGAGCACCAGCGCCGTCGCAACCTCGTGGTCGCCGCGACAGGCACCGGGAAGACGATGATCGCCGCGTTCGACTACGCGCGGCAGATCCGGGGCGGCGTGCGCCCTCGTCTGCTCTTCGTGGCGCACCGGAGGGAGCTGCTCGAGCAGGCGCAGCTCGCGTTCCAGAACGTGCTGCGCGACGCGAACTTCGGCGAGCTGCTGGCCGACGGCGCAAAGCCCGCCTCATACGACCACCTGTTCGCGACCATCCAGTCCCTCGACGCACGCCGCGACGAGCTCACGGGGCTCGCGCGCCACTGGCACTTCGTCGTCGTGGACGAGTTCCACCACGCGGCGGCCAGAAGCTACGACCGGGTGCTGCGGCAACTCGACCCGGAGATCCTGCTCGGCCTGACGGCGACACCGGAACGACCGGACGGCGAAGACATCCTCCAGTGGTTCGACCACCGGGTGGCAGCGGACATCCGCCTGTGGCACGCGCTCGAGAAGCAGCTCCTCACGCCGTTCGAGTACTACGGGATAGCCGACCCTGTGTCGCTGAAGCAGGTCGCATGGAAGCGCGGCGGTTACGACACGACCGAACTCGACAACCTGTACACCGGCAATGATCGCCGGGCCCAGCTCGTCATCGCGAAGCTCCGCAGCCTCGTTCCCGACCCCACGCGTGTTCGAGGTCTCGGGTTCTGCGTCTCCGTCGCTCACGCCGAGTACATGGCGCGGGTGTTCACGGCGGCCGGAATCCCGGCGCTCGCGGTGCACGGAGCGACGCCGACCGACGCTCGAAGCGATGCGCCGCGGCGCCTCAAGGCGGGCGAGGTGGCGTTCCTGTTCACGTGCGACCTCTACAACGAGGGCGTCGACCTGCCATTCGTCGACACGCTGCTCCTGCTGCGACCGACCGAGAGCGCCACGATCTTCCTCCAGCAGCTCGGGCGCGGGTTGCGCCTGCACTCCGGCAAGATCTCGACGCTGGTCCTCGACTTCATCGGCCAGGCCCGCGCGGAGTACCGGTTCGACGTGAAGCTGACGGCGATCACGGGTGTCTCGCGCGGGCACCTGAGACGTGCCGTCGAGGAGAGCTTCCCGACGCTACCGTCCGGCTGCCACGTCGAGCTCGAGCGCATCGCACGCGAGCACGTGCTCGCGAACCTGAGAGGCTCGCTCCAGGGCGGGACGAAGCGTCTCGCAGACGAGCTCCGCGCACTGGTCCGCCAGCACGGCCCCGCGGTGACGCTGGCGTCGTTCCTCGACGCGACGGGCCGTGACGTGCAGGACGTATACAAGCCGGGCGTGGGGGGCTGGACGGCTCTGCGGCGCGCCGCCGGACTGCTCGATGCGGCGCCGCCCCCGGGCGAGCAGGAGATCGGCAGGCGCCTGCGCAACCTGCTGCACGTCGACGAGCCAGCGCGGCTGGCGCAGCTCGAAACGCTCGCCGACGGAGACCTGAGCGCCGGCACGCCGCTCGACGAGCGTGCGCGTCGCCGACTCGTGATGCTGTGGCTGCGCATCCTCGCGCCAGCGCGCCGTGCGCGTTCGGGGTCCGACTCCGCCGCCCCCGTGCAAGCGGGCGCGGACCTCGGGGCGGCGCTCGCGACGATCACGTCGAACCCGGCGCTGTGCGACGAGCTGAAGCAGCTGCGCAGCGTGCTCGAGGATCGGGTCTCGTTGCCCTCCCGGCCCGCGGACGTGCCCCCCGAGTGGCCGCTCGCACCGCACCGGACCTATGCCCGCGAGGAGGTCTTCGCCGCGATCGGGCGGTCTACTCCCGAGCGCCAGGTGTTCTCGATGGAGGGCACGTACCGGCTGCGCGACGAGAAGATCGAGCTGCTCTTCGTGACGCTTCGCAAGTCCGCCGAGCACTTCTCGCCGACGACCTCGTACGAGGATTACGCGCTCTCGCCGACGCTCTTCCACTGGCAGACGCAGAGTACGACGAGCGACACCTCTCCCACCGGCAGACGCTACGCCTCAGGCGCAGCGGACGGCTGGCGCTTCCTCCTGTTCGTGCGACCGACGGTCGAGGACCAGTTCACGTTCCTCGGGCCCGCGCGTTACCGCTCGCACCAGGGGAGTCGGCCGATGAACGTCCTCTGGGAGCTGGACGTGCCCATTCCCCCTGCGTTGATGCAGAAGTACGCGACGTTGCGCGCGGCATGACGAAAGAGCGGGGGTGCGCTCGCGCCTGCCGATGCCCCAGCGATGCCGTCGTCTCTGCGTTGACGGACTCAGCCTTTCGCGGCGACGTCGTTGACGGACTCAGCTGCCCCGGCAGCGCAGCCATCGTGGCTGGTCACACACACCGGCGGCGAGGCCGGCCAGCACCTCGGGATCGAACGGCTTCTTGAGGTGCTGCCGCACGGCCTCGGGCCTCACGCAATCCTCGCCCGCGGACATCGTCACGATCGGCAGGTCGGGGCGCACACCACCGCGCACCGCGCGAACGAACCCGGCGCCGTCGAGCCGAGGCATGTTCATGTCCAGCATGACGAGGCACACGCGCCGACGAGAGAGCTGCTCGAGCGCGTCGACGCCGTCGCGAGCCGTCGCGACGCAGCAGCCCAGCCTCGCGAAGGACGCAGCCACCGCCTCCCTGTTGTCGGGATCGTCGTCGACGACCAGGATCGCGCCATCGCAGGGCACCGTCCCAAGGTGAGACGCGGTCTCGCGGATCGCCACTCCAAGCAGCTGGCCAGATTGGGGAATCGCCCGGCTCGGCGCTCCACGCCGTGTCCCTGAATCGTGGTTCTCAGGCTTTCCGGGCCGTGTCACCTGATCGCGGTTCACAGCAAATTGAGATGCCGTCCGGCGTGCCGTTCATCGTCACGGACACTCCGCGGACGGGTGGAACAGATGAACCGAGAACGGGCGCGGACGCCCCGTCGATGCGCACCTCGACGAGGTCGGGCCCGCGCTCGAACTCGCGCGCGAGGGCTGCTCCTCGCCCCGTGAGCGCGTGAAGCCGCTGGTTCGCGGACCCAACGAACCGCAGGACGGCAGGATTTCCAGCCTGATAGCGACCGTCCACGAGGAGATCGGTCTCGGCGAGGAGCGCGGTCCACGACCGCCGGTCGGGCGCGCGCAGCTCCTCGATGGTGTAGCCGCTGAACACGAGCACCGAGAGGCCGCGCTCGCGCGCCGCATGCGCTACCCGGGCGAGCGGCTCGGCCTGCGCAAACGGCTCACCGCCGAGGAAGGTGACGCCGTCGATGAGCGGGGTCGAGCAAAGCTCCGCGGCCACCTCGCCCACCGTCAGCTCCGTCGCCCTGACGAACGGGAGCATCCCCGGGTTGCAGCACCCGTCGCAACGCAGCGGACAACCCTGGACCCATAGGGCGTATCTGAGCCCAGGGCCCTCCGCCTCGGTCGCCACGATCCGGGCCGCGACGTTCAGGACGTCGCGCGGATTGCTCGCGGTCGAACAGCCATCGCGCGAGCCGCTCGGCGTCACCGAGGCTCTCCTGTGAGCGCGGCCACGCCGGGCGAGATCGAGATGGTGTCACCGCTCGCGTCGATCACCACACGCTCGCCCTGCCCCGGGCGCATCACCGTCCCACCTCGATCACCGCCACGACGGGGCGATGATCGGACGCCTGCATCACCGCGGGCGAGGACCACACCGTGAGGCTGCGCACGCGCGCCTCCTGCGCCCGCGGGACGATGAGGTAGTCGAGTCGCGATCGCCCGCGACCTCTCGACGACCAGGTCCACGCCGCATCGTCCGGGAGGCGCGACCCGAGATCGACCCACGTCCCGTCCTCGAGCAGCGGCTGCAGCGACCAGCTGTCGGGATCGTCGTTCAGATCGCCGGCGATGACGACGAGCGCCGCCGGCCAGCGCGCTCGGACGTCGTCCGCCACCGCCCTCATTCGCTCGGCCTGCTCGCGCCTCCGGTCGTCGGAGCGCGAGATACGCTTCGACTTGAGGTGCGACCCGACGATCACGAGCTGTCGCCCTCCCGCGTCGAGGTGCGCCTCGACGAGATCGCGAGACCACAGCGGCTTCCCGCTCGAGTCGAGATCGTGCAGGTGGCCGTCGTAGCGGAGCAGCCGCGTGCGCGCGAGGAGCGCCACGTCGATCCCCCTCGGATCCGCGCCTTCCCGCAGGTATGCGCCGTAGTGGAGCGGAGCAGCGGCGACGGCGAGCCGTTGCAGCAGCTCGACGTTCTCGACCTCCTGGAGCAGGATGACGTCGGCGTCGATCTCGCGAAGCACAGTCGCCAGCAGCTCGATCTTGCGCGCGACCGCCGCCTCGGCGGGGACGTCGTCCTCCTTGCGAGGGTCGTCCTTCGCGTCGAAGAAGTCCTTCACGTTCCATGTCGCGACCTTCACCGTCGCGGGTGGCGTGGGCGCCGCGAGCTGGGGGCGCGGGACGCACGCCGTGACGGCTGCGGCGATCAGCAGGGGCGCGGCTCGACTGAACATCGCTCCATTGTAGCGGCTGGCACTGACCGGCCGATCGAGCGTGCGCCACGCGGCGAACTCGCCGCGGTGTGCACACCATCAGGGCTGTGCAATCACACATGGTGCTCGTCGTCGAAGACGACCCGGACATCCGGGAGATCATGGTCGACGAGCTCAGCGCCGAGGGGTTCGACGTCGTGCCCGCCGAACACGGGCAGGCGGCGCTCCGCGCGCTCGCCTCGACCTCGCCGGCCGTCATCGTCACGGATCTCATGATGCCGCACATGGACGGCGCGACGCTCATCCGGCAGCTCCGGAAGGTGCCGCAGTACGCCCGGCTACCGGTCATCGTCGTGACAGCGAGCTCGGTGCTGCACGTGCCGGGCGCGAACCTCGTCTTTCGCAAGCCGTTCGAGCTCTCGGAGCTGCTCGAGGCGGTGACGCGGTTCGCAGACCCGGCGGGCGGCTCGTCACCGATCGCCTGACGCCGGCACCGCGGAATGTGAACGAAAGGACCTCGCTCCGGGGCACGGCCCTGACCGGTAGAATCGCGACGATCGTTGACCGCCGGCTACATCTGAAGCTATCGGCAACTCGGGAGAACGAGATGCACCCCGAGGTCGTCGCCGTCCTGCAATGCCCCTGCTGCCGTGATCACCTGACGCTCGAGGGGCGCACGCTTCGCTGCGGCGCCGGCCACGCGTTCGACCTGGCGCGAACCGGGTACGTGAACTTCGTCGTCGGGCGGAGTGCTCGCGTCGGCGATACGGACGCGATGGTTTCCGCACGCGACACGTTCCTGAGCGCCGGCCACTTCGACCCGCTGTCGGCAGAGCTGGCGATGGTCGCGCAGCGCGCCGGCCCGGGCATCGCGGTCGAGCTCGGCTCGGGCACGGCACGGCACCTCTCGAAAGTCCTCGACGCGCTGCCGACACCCGCGGGTCTGGCGATCGACGTGTCGGCCGCGGCTGCTCGCCGCGCCGCACGTGCGCACCCCAGAGTCTCGGCGGTCGTGGCGGACACGCGCCGGACGCTTCCGGTCGCCGATGGCGTCGCGGCGCTCGCGATGCTGGTGTTCGCGCCACGGAACGGCGCAGAGCTTCGCCGCATCGTCCGCGACGACGGCGCGTTGCTGGTCGCCACTCCGCTGCCCGATCACCTCGCGGAGCTCCGGACGGCCTTCGACCTCATCCGGGTCGACGCGGAGAAGCAGACGCGGCTCGACGCGGCGCTGTCTCCCGGCTTCGCTCGCGCGGAGTCACGGCAGGTCAGGTGGGAGATGGTGCTGACGCGATCCGATTGCGAGGCGCTCGTCGCGATGGGCCCGTCGGCTCACCACCTCGCGGCAGCCGCGATCGCGGAGCGCGCCCACCGCCTGCCGGACGCGACGCGCGTGACGGGCGCATGCTGCGTCGAGGTGTGGACTCCCCGCTGAAGCAGCACTTCAGAGGCTGCGCCCGACGTCGGCGCGCCTATCTTTCGGCGGGGAGGGATGACGATGATCGTGCGCCTGCTCGGCGCTGCGTCCGTCGCGGACGCTGCGTGGCAGTTCCTGGACCGCAAGGGCTGGACCAGCTTCTGGGGGAAGTCGCTGTACAAGCTGCGCAAGCCGACGGCGACCGCGCAGGCGATAGCGGCGGGCGAGCTGTTGCTCGGAGCCTGGCTGTTGCTCCGCGGCGGAACAGGACGGAACGCGCGCGGCGAGGTGGCGAAGTTCCGGTCGTCCTCGGGACACCACCCGATCACCGCGATGTGACGGCTCTCGCCGGGTGCGCGTCCGGAGCGCGCGAGCGGAGGTCGTCTCTCGTACAGCGGCTGATGCAGCAGCTCGCCGGCGGGCGCGGATCGCCAGTGGCTTCGTTGGCGTGACGGCCGAACCCACCTCACGCCCGAAGTTGAAAAGGTCATCGCGAGCGGGTTGACGCCGAGTACCACTTCCTGCCGAGCCCGGATTCCCGGCGCGGTTCGCGGCATCGTGCTTAGACCACGCGCCATGGCCCGTCCGCGATCGCAGAGCAGCCGAGCGGTCGGACGAGGCACGCTCAAGGGGGTTCGACGTGCGCCAGTATCGTTGGACCGTGGCTCTGGCGGCGCTCGCCGCGACCGTCGCGATCGCAGCCGAAGAATACGGCACGAGGGCCGAAGCGAAGGCGATGCTCGACAAGGTCGTAGCCGACGTGAAGACGGACAAGACCGGGACGCTCTCGAAGATCACGCGCGGCGAGTACAACGACCGCGATCTGTATCCGTTCTGCAGCGGCCCGGACGGAAAGGTGTCCGCGCACGGCGCCAATCCGAAGCGGATCGGAGTGGATCAGGGAGCGTTGAAGGACTCGGCCGGAAAACCGTTTGGGGCGGAGATCAGGAAGGTCGCTCGACCGGGCGAGATCGCGGAGGTCGAGTACATGTACGCGCGGCCGGGAAGCTCCGACCAGCAGCCGAAGATCAGCCTCGTCACCAAGGTGGGCGACCAGGTGTGCGCGGTGGGGTTCTACAAGGAACCGCCGAAGAAGAAGTAGCCGGGATCCACGCGAGGCCCGGGCCGTCCACGGTACGGTCAGGTCACTGCTACAGCAGCCACGAGCTTTCGTGAGCCGCCAGCGCGGGCACGCGGCTCATCGTGAAGATGGCCTGCCGTGCGGTCGTGATTCCTCCGCACGTCCAGGTCGAGAAGAGCCTCACGTGCAGGACGCCGTCGGGATCGAGCGTACCCGTCCCGCGCTCCGACGAACCCCGTTGGCTGAGATATCGCGTCCGCCTCCGCGCGCGGCGTGTCATCGCTCCCCGCCCCTGAACACGCGATCAACACGGCGACGGCGAGTCCGAGCATCGACTTGTTCACGGCGCACCCCCCATGCCCAGGACGACGTCGTTCGCGCCCCTTCCGCGCAACGGTGTTCATTCGCAGTCCAGCGTCTGCACGCGATCGTGAAAGGCCACTGGGACGTCGACACGGGAAACCCGCGCCACTGCGACCGGATACGTGATCACCGTCGCGACCGCGCACCCGCGCCCAGGTCGGTATTCGACGACGTTCACGTGCAGCGCACCGTCGCTGCGGACCGCTGCGCCCTCGATCGCTACGGAGTACCCGCTGCTGCCGCGCGCTCCGACCGCTGCGAGGACCAGCATCTCGTGCGTGAAGTCGATAGGCGGGACAGGAGGTGCCGGCGACTGACAGGCGAACAGCTCCGCCCAGGTCTGCTGCCAGTCGGCCTCGGTTGCGACCACCCTTTGCATCTCCGAGACCTTGCACCCCCCTGAATACGCGGGCGTCGGCGGGACGACGATGTGTCTCGAGCCCAGATCCGAAACCGGCGGTAATCCCCCGTGGCTGCTCCCGCAGGCGACCATCGCGAGAACCGCAAACGCCAAGACCCTCGAGCTCATCGTCCCTCACGCGTCGGCGTTGCGGCGGCTTGGCTCCTCGACCGCGTCGATGAGCACGAGACCCAGCATCGCGCATGCCACCGCTAACCGCGCGTCCGATCTCGCGTCGCACGTCGGCGCGCATCGAAAACCGGACGGCGCACCTCGAATTTCCGACGCCGCTCAACGAAGATTGCTACCGTCAGCAGCGCGGTACTGCAACGTGCATTGCCCCGCTCCAGCCGCAGAGGGCGTACAGACGGGCACGATGACGGTCCCCGGGGCCTGCGTGGGACACGGGCACGCGATCGAGCAGCCCGCCGCCTTGTACCGTCCGATGATCGGATCGAGGGTCGCCTTGCCAGCGGGAGTGACCGCCGGTCCCGGCGGGCAGAAGCAGAGCGCGTCGGTCATTCCGCTCGGCCCCGATGCAGGCACGGGCACGGCCGTGTCGAACGAGGGCCCTCCAGCGATGCAGGCGCCGGTCGCGGCGGGATCGCAGACGACCGCTCTGTCCAACGCGGCCCTGTAGTGGACGGCGATCGCGGCGCACAGCTGAGCCGTCGTTTGCTGCTGCCCAGAAGGCGCCCTGTCCGACGAATCGCTCCCGCAACCGAGCACCGCGATGGCAGCCGCCGCAAGCGCAATCCATCTCATGGTGCCGATCTCCCGATGCGAATCTCTTGCCGTTCCCGCCTTCTGCGGCTCGGGACCGAAGGGGTGTCGCGTGCTCGTCGCGGACGTCTACGGAACGAGTCTCACCACGAACGGGCTCCCGCCAGATGCAGCCGTCACGGCGCCCTTCCCGAAGTCGAACGAGCCGCTCACGACACCTGCGACGTAGATTGGCGCGTTCCTGCCGGCGACGGCGCTCGCGGCGGCAATCGTTCCACCGCCGCACGCGAACTCGCGCCGCCAACGGCGGCTCGCGTCGAATGCCAGGAGCTCCACCGCCATTACAGGACAAGTCCCCGCGGGTGCGACCGCGACCAGCGCGATGCCGCGCTCAGGATCGATCGCCGCGGAGTACGCGATCGTGGCGTCGCCGAAGCCCCGCGCCCATCGCGGTTCACCGGTGCCGCTCGCGGCCAGTACGACGAGCGAGTACACGCCGCTCACTTCAATCTGGCCCCAGGTGACGTTCACGGACTCGCCGACGTTCGCGGGACGAAGAGTGAAGACGATCGTCCCGTCGGTCGCGACGGCGAGGTGGGGTGCATCGGTCGTCGTCGCGCGGATCGCGCATCGCCACTTGAGCGATGCGTCGCGCCCGAAGCGGGCCAGCCAGGTGCCCTGCCATTCGGGCGGAGCAACGAGTCCGACGCCGACGAACACGGCGACGACGTCGCCGTTCCCCGCGAACGCGACCGACCGCGGGATGATTCCGCCGAGCAACGTGCGGAGCGATCCGTCTGGGAGGCGCAGCACGATCTGCCCGTCCGGAACGCCTGCGGCCTGCGAGCCGTAAGCCACCGCGCCATCAGCGGCGCTCGCCGGGCTCGTGTGGAGATCTTGCGCTCGCCACAGTTCTTCAATCGGGGCACCGGCTCCGTCGAGACGAAGGGCGATGTCGCGCATGTTGACGCTGCTCGAGCGCTCGACGATGCCGGACGCGATGACGCCGTCCGACCGGAGGTCTGCCGTCACGCGATCGAGCGGAATCTCGTTGGGGCCATAGGTCCGCTGGCCCGCGACCTGTCCGTTGACGGGATCCAGAGACATCAGGCGCGGCGCTCCCGATGGCGCGAGGCTCAGGACGGCGACGCGTCCATCCCTCGTCACGGTTGCAGCGGGATCCGACCCGTCGAGCAGCACGCTCCAGACCGTCGAGCCTGGGCTCTCTGGCGTCGCAGTCGGTGACGGGCTCGGTGTCGGTGACGGGCTCGGTGTCGGTGACGCGCTCGGTGACGGCGACGGGCTCGGAGCGGGCGACAGCGTAGGGCTCGGCGATGGCGATGGACCAGGACTCGGCGAGAGCGACGGCGACGGCGACGGCGACGGCGGAGCCGTTCCTTTCGAGTCACTCCCGCCGCACGAGGACGAGGCAAGCGCGAAGACCAGCGCAGCGCATCCCAACCGGCTCATGTGCCCCTCAGGCGACGCCGTGGACTTCTGCGTCTGTGGATCAAACGTTGGTCGCGCCCGCCAAGACGGGACACGACCCAACGCGAGACAGGAGCGCTCGCCTGCGTGGAGGGCGGCGCGCTGCCGGCAGGCCCGTGAGGCGCCAGCTGCTCGGCCCGCCCCAAAGCGCGGTCGAGCCGCGGCATCGGAAATGGGTTCTCGCTGGCTCTGCCTGATCCGGCGCGTCAGCGAGCTTCTGCCGTCAGCGAGCTTCTGCCGTCGACATCAGGCGCGCGGAGCTTCGCCGGCGCGTGCGCCCTGGCCGGCAGTCGCGAGCGGCAGCGTGAAGTTGAACGTGCTGCCGCGACCCGCCTCGCTCTCGCACCAGATGCGCCCGCCGTGGGCCTCGACGATCATGCGCGAGATGTAGAGCCCGAGCCCGAGCCCATCCGACTTGCCGCTGTGCTCACCACGATAGAACCGCTCGAACAGGTGAGGAACGTGCTCGGCAGGAATCCCGGCGCCACGGTCCGCAACGGAGATCGCGATCTCGTCTTCCGACGCGGATGCGCGGACTGCGACCGGCGTTCCGGGGGCCGAGTACTTGAGAGCGTTCCCGAGCAGATTCTGGACCACGCGCGCCAGCCTGGTGGGATCCGCTTCGACTTCCGGCAAGTCCTCGGGCAGCTCCAGCACGACCCTGCCCGTGTCGAGTGGCCCCCTCGCGACATGCACGAGGTCCGCGACGAAAGCCGGGAGCGAAAGCGTCTGTGGCGCGACCTTGACGGTTCCGCTCTCGAGGTGAACGGAATCGACGAGATCCTGGATCATCGCCGCCATCTGTCGGCCAGCGGCGATGATGCTCTGGGCGGCGTTCACGGTCCGCGCTGCGTCTCCGCCACACCTCGACAGCCGTTCCGCCTGGAGCAGGACGATCTGGAGCGGCGTTCTCAAGTCGTGTGAGACCGCTCGCAGCAGATCCTCGCGCTGCACTTGCAGCGACTCGAGGTTGCGAATCGTGACGGCAAGCTCTTCCTCGACGTGCCGCTGCAGACTCTTCAGCTGGTCGTTGCTCGCCGCCAGCTCGCGGCTCGCCGCGCCGAGGCGCTCGTATGGGCGGAGCACCGCGTCCGAGAACAGCGCGTGAAAGACGCCGTACGACGCGAGGAGCAGGTACACGTGCCCGAGGAGATTGAAGCTGTCGTAGGCGCGCGCGTAGAGCGTGAAGCAGAGCTCCGACAGGACGGTGAGCCATAGCGCGGCCGACAGATCGGCAGCGCTGCGGTCGCCGCGCTTGCGCGCAATCTTCCGGTACACGGCCGCCCCGACGAGCGCCGCTGCGGCCACGAGCGCCTCGAGACCCTTCTTCAATGGCGTGAGACCGATGCCCTCGACGAAGAACACCGGTCTTCGTGAGATCCACAGGTAGTCCACGGCGAGAACAGTCACGACACCAGCGATCGTCCACGCGAGCAGCACGTCGCGGCGAAGCGCTCGCGACTTGCTGTCCGGAGGGATGGCAGCAGCGGCGAGGAGCGCGAGAACGGTCCAGAGCCGCGCCGAGATCCAGTAGACGATTCCCCTCTCGGTCGAGCTGTCCAGCCAGACCAGCCCAGGCATTCCCGGGAACGCGAGCGTGTGGGCGATCTCGAGGAGCGAGACAGCCAGGAATGCGGACCCGATGAATCTCGCGCGGGCGTCGTTGAGACGTGCCCCTGCGGCGTACCACTGCACGGCGAACGTCGCGAACGCGACCACGGTGACCAGCGTCTCCGCCGAGACGTGGACCGCGAGGTAGTACCGCGCAGGCCACGGCTGGTGCATCTGATGACCGAGGAGCAGCGCTGCGGCCACGAGCGGCACCGTCGCGATGCCCAGCAGCACGGACGTGCGGAGGCGACGCTGTGTCAGCGCGGGATGGGTCTCGCCGATGTAGATGCTGTCTGCCGTCACGGCGAATCGATCGTCATGCGCGAACCCCGTCGTAACACGCGGGGGTCCCATGGTGAAGGCGTTTGCCTTGCGCCAAATCACGCCGGAGCGTCAATCTTCAATCATCAGCATACACGCAGGCGGACGAGGGACCCGCGGTCGCGGTCCGATGCTGGTCGGCCTGGGGTCCGATGCTCGTCGGCCTGCCGTCGGATGTCAGCGAACGTTTGCCGCGGGGATGCGCGTCCCGAGCCGCCGGGAGCCGTCGCGAGCCGTCGGGAGCCGTCCCGAGCCGCCGGGAGCCGTCGCGAGCCGTCGCGAGCCGTCGAGGTGAACACCGCTAGCGCGTCGCCTGAACCTAATCGCTCCCAGAAGGGCTCAAGCATGACGCAGAGCAAGTCGCGAGTTGCCGCCCCTCCGCTGCGTTCTCACGTTGGCAACTCCCGGTTCGACGTGAGGTTCGATGGCCATCGCAATCACTCAGAGCGGTCGCGACGCAGTGATCTCGGTCCAGGGTGTCTTCGACGACGCCGCTGCCGCGCGATTGTTGCTCGTGCTGCCACCGTCGAAGCTCGGTCCAGCGAACGTCGTGATCGACTTCAGCAAGGCGCGCGAGATCACGCCGACAGGTCTCGCGGCGCTCCTGCCCGCGGCACGGGGCGATGCGCTCGACCTGCGTTTCCGCGGGCTGTGCGAGCGGCATCACCGCATCCTGAAGCTGCTGTCGAAGGCTGCGAACGACCACGCGACCTCGTGACGGCGCGCGCCGTGCCCGCGAGCGCGCTCCGCAGCGCTGCAGCTTGTTTCAAGGGGGAACCGAGATGGACATCAAGTCGTACCTGAGGCGCTCCTCCAGCAGCGCGGAGATCGTGGCGAGCATCGCGTTCTACGCCGGAGCCGAGGTTTTTCAGCGCGCCGCGACGAACCTGAAGCGCGCTGTGGCAGGAATCGGCGCCCTCGTGAACACGGGGTCGAATCTCGGACAGGCCGCGGTGAACTCGATGCCGCGCAACGACTGAGCCGCATCATCGCGGTCGCGACGCCAAGATGCGCGAGAACGGTTCGCCGGCCGACGTCCTGGGCCGCTACCGAGAGGGATCGCGGGGGGCGACGCCGGGCATCATCCGCAAGAGAACCGCGATGGAGCCTTCGTGCGCTCCGCGCCCGCAACGCCCGCGGTGCGCGCCGGGGGGTACCGGATAGCGGTTTCGCTCCGTCGAGGCGTCCTACGGCTTGCAGTTGGCCTGGGCGTACTCGCACCTGTGGCGGCTCCGCACCCAGCAGCCACCGCTGTCCATGCACCTGTCCACCGCGATGAACTCCCGGACGGCGGGCGTGCAGACGAAGCACAGGGCGACGATGGTCGCCAGCGTCAACAGGATCACCCAGGTGCGCCTCGCCATTCGGGCATCGTACCGCGCGCCGGCCATACGGAAGTCACTCGCGAGGAGGTGTACGAACCCGTGACGGAGCGCGGAGTGTACGACCCGTGCAGCTGAGCGCGGAGTGTACGACCCGTGCACGCGCGTCGCGCGAGGCTCACGGCGAGCCGATGTCCTGCCGCGCGACTCAGGCCATCAGGTTCACTATCCGTGCGCTTCAACTGGTTGAAGTTGCGACATGCACGTCCTGCGCCGATCTGCATGAGTCGCCGGCCCGGTGCGCAATTGACCCACCTCGTCGATATAATTCTGTCAGAGGCAAGCGCAATGCTTCGCCCATGTCCAATGCACGCGAGCAATACCTCAAGCTCGAAGCTCTGCTCCGCAAGGAGCACCACTCAATGGCAGAGTTCCTGCTCGCGCTCGTGGACTTCGATCGGCACCGTTTATGGATGCAGCTCGGCCACTCGAGCCTCTACTACTTCCTCCACCGCGAGCTGCGGCTCTCCAGCGGGTCGGCCTACTACCGCGCGACCGCGGCGAAGCTCCTGCACAAGTTCCCCGAGATCATCGAGCCGCTCCGCGATGGGCGCCTGTGCATCATGACCGTCGTCGAACTCGCGAAGGTCCTCACGCCCGAGAACCGCGCGCACGTCCTGCCTCGGTTCTACGGTGCGTCGAAGACCGAGGCGAAGGAGATCGTCGCCGAGCTGTCGCCGGACAGGCCCGTGCCGCAGCGCGCGGTGTTCGGGCCGATCGCGACGCCTAACGTCGCGGCGAAAAATCCCACCCCGTTCGCGGGCGCGGCGACCGTAACGGCGACGCTCGGCGGAGCAGCGAGGCCGATCGGGCGATTCACCGGGGCAGGCAATGTTGCCGGGGCAGGCAGTTCCGGTCCGAACGCGCCCCATTCGCCGGAGCCTCTGCGCGACGATGCTCGGCGCGCCGATCAGCCACATACGAATTTGCCGGGTATCGCGGCCGGTGTGCCGCTGTCGGGTTCCGCAACGAGCGCCTCCGGTTTCGCTTCACCGCTCTCGGGTTCAGCTCCGCAGCGCTCGGGTTCTGCTCCGCAGCCCTCGGGTTCCGCCGCGCACCTTTCGGCAGTCGCTTCCCAGCCCTCGAGCGCTTCCCAGCCCTCGAGTCACGCCCGGCTGGTCTCGCATTGCGCCTCACAGCTCCCCGGCAGCGACCCGGGGGTCCCCGGTTCCGCGCCGCTGCACGCCGAATGGATGCCCGCGGTCGACGATGGAGACGCCGCGTCCGGCATGGCGGCGGCGACCGGCGCGACGATTCCCGCGCCCCAGCAGCTCGCGTCGGCTGCGGAGATGCTCGAGGTGCTGAGCGCCGAGCTGCGCAGGCTCCACATCACGGTGTCGAAGAGCTTCGTGGACAAGCTGAAGGCGGCGCGCGACGCGCTCTCGCATTCCCGAGAGTCGGCCGACTTCGCGCGAATCCTCGAGACGGGGCTCGACCTCGTTCTGGAGCACCTCGCCGTTCGCAAGGGTCTCGTGCGCAACCCGCGCGCCGAGGCGCGCGCCTCGAAGCAGCCCGGCTACATCCCGGCGCACGTGAAGCGCGACGTGTTCAAACGCGACCGGGGATGCTGCCAATGGCCGCTCGCATCGGGCGGCATCTGCGGGTCCCGCAAGCAGCTCGAGTTCGACCACAAGATTCCGAGGGCACGCGGCGGTCCGTCCACCGTCGACAACGTTCGGGTCCTCTGCCGAACGCATAACAAGCTCGCGGCGGAGCAGGAGTTCGGGTTCGAGTGGATGAAACGGTTCACTACCGCGGCGCGCGCGGTGGAGGCGAGCCCGTCGTCGCAGAAGGAACAGCCTGCGAGGGCCGCCGGCGAGGCAAGCCGGCCGTTACAGAAGGATCAGACGGCGAGCAGTAGTCGAGCGCAGCCGCACCCGCCGACGGTCGATGCGGCCATGGCGCCACCGCTGGGGCGGCGCACGGCAGACAGCCCCGGCGACCTCCCCGAGCGCCGTGACGATTCCGCGACATCACGAGGGCCGCCGCGCGGCGGTCGGTACCGATTGCACCACGCGCGTAGGCCCGGGGCTCTCACGTGGGCCGAGGTGTCGTCTCACCGCAGGCGATGACGCGCAGACGATGACGTGCAGGCCTCGACATCGTGGACAATCCCGGTTGGACGCTCGATATCGACGACCTTGCACGGACTCACCTGAGCGGCATCGCGTTCGGTGAAATCAAAGTTGACCGCTCAGACAGCGACTGGCTTTTCTGCTGGGTCGAGGACGAGGTATTTCGTGCGCCTTCCGGCCCTCTGAACCTCACCGAAGCCATCGAGAGTTTCTGCGCGTCGGCCGCGTCGGCCACATCCCACGCGGCACGGGCCTAATGTCTCGCGGGCGGCAGAACATTCGCGTGACGTACCCACAGGCGCCATGTCCCGTCCTCGCGCCTCCAGACGTTCGTGAACCTCCGCTCGACCGCCCGATCCGCCACAGCATCGCCTGCGGGCTGCACCGTCTCGCTCCCCATGACGACAGCGTGGTCGTCCGAGACGCGGATCACCTCGATCCTGCGCTCGAACGTGCGGTAGTTCGCGACGCCCCTGCGGAACAGCTCCAGCACCGCCTTCCGATTCGGGCTGACGTCGCTGCGTGGCGTGTTCACGATGAAGTCGTCGGACCAGATACGCTCCAGCGCAGCGAAGTCCCGATGGAGCACCGCGAGCCGTTCTTGCTCTTCGACGGCGCGGATGGCCTGCTCGCCGCCCACGGAATCGACAGCGGGCTCACGCCTGGCGTTGTGAGCGCAACCAATGGCAAGGAGCAGCACTGCGACGAAAGCACGGTGGGCCACGTACACCTCCCCGTAGACAGGAAAGTAGCCTGTCGAGCATCGAGCCGGGAGGCACGTCCCGCGAGGTTGGTGCGCGTCGGGTGCGGATCATGCCCGACCGCCTGTCCGGGGAGGCGCGCCAAGTCGACGGTACGGGCCGAACGGAAAAGGCCGGCGTGGCCGGGCCTTTGGTTTCGACTTCCCGGGCCCTGTACGGTTTCGACGTCCGGAATCCTCGTCCGATCGTCTCGCCGCGGTCGACGCGCCCTACTGCCGGCGCGTATCTCACCTCAAGGACACGCTGCTCACCTTCCCACTCCGGTCGAGGGTGACGGTGATGAATCCGAAGTCGAACTTTCCTCCCCGCGCGTCGACGACGTCGGGGTTCTTGGTGCCGGGAACCCACTTCAGCCCGCCGGTCACTCCGCCGAGATCCTCGTCGGAAACCGCGCGGATCTCGCTGCTGCGGGCGCCTGCAGTCCTGACCTTTCGCATCGTCGTTCCTCGTTCCGGGTTGGAGTGGGCCGCTTCCCTGAAGGCGGGTGGAGTGGGCTGCTTCTCCGACCGCCGAAGGGAAGAGGACGCTGCGGGCGGAAGCTGACAGCGCGACCCGTTGAGGGCGACTTCAGCCGCGGCGGCGAGCGAGCTCGTGCACCTTCACGTGTCGCGCCGCTCGTACCTGAGTTGCACGAGCCCGCTACGCCACGCCTGGTGGGCCGCCAGCGAAAGCCAGCGCTCAGGGCCGGTCGCCTGGAAGAGCGGGATACCGGCGCCGAGCACCACCGGCAGGATCGAGACGGTGAGTTCGTCGAGGAGGCCGGCGGCCAGAAATTGGCTCACGACCGCTCCGCCATCGACGTAAACGCGCCGGGCGCCGCCGTCCCCGAGGGCCTTCAGCACCTCGGCGGGCTCGCCCGACAGGAGCCGCTCGCCGTGGCGCGTCTCTCCCGGGCGCCGCGTGAGCACCGCCACCGGCTTCCCCTCGTAAGGCCACGCCGGGAAGCGCCCCACCACCTCCCATGTGCGCCTCCCTATGAGCAGCTGGTCGACCGACGCGAAGAACGCATTGAACCCGTGGTCTTCCGGCGGGCCACCGCCGCGCTCCATCCAGTCGAGCTCGTCATGAGGCCCGGCGATGAAGCCGTCGAGGCTCATGCCGAGGAAGGCGGCGGTGGCGGGGCGGTCCACGCGGCGGATCTAGACGGAGGCTCCCTGGCGCGCCACTCGGGTGCCGACCATCCAAGAACAGGAGTTGCGGGCCACCGCCGCGCTCCATCCAGTCGAGCTCGCTCATGCGCCCTGCCCCACGTCCGGGAGCAGTCATCGCCGAAGAACCAGAGCGCGCCTGATGAGCGACAACTACTTCTGCCGGTCGGCGAGAGCAGTTGGCGTCGTTCACGCGCCGGAGTCTTCACGCTTCGACACGCCGGAAACACTCTGCGCGCGCGAACGGACAGTACGTTTGCCGCCGCGACTGGTGATGCGCGGCAGCGCCGCGACTCTGGCCCCTCCGGGGACGACCATGCTGCCTCATTGCACTTTGCGCCTCGTCTTCGCTCTTGGTTTGTTGCCCGCCGCGTCGCGAGCGGTGGCGGACTCCTCCATCAATTGCGGCAGCGGGATCGTGCAGATCGGCGACACGAAGCTCGACCTGGTCGCCAAGTGCGGCAAGCCGGCGCTGGACGAGCAGATCGCCGACGGCCGCGCGATCATCGAAACGGTCGACGGGCAACCAGCAGCAACGGCGAGCACCGAAGCCGAACGCTGGACCTACAACTTCGGACCCGCACAGTTCCTCCAGGTGGTCACACTGCAGGCCGGCAGAGTGGTCGCCATCGAGCGAGGGGGGTACGGTTACCCGCCGGAGCTCCTACGTGACCGCGGGTCCGGCCGGGCACGTTGCGACTCCGCAGCGATTCGCGTCGGAGACGCGAAGCTGGACCTCCTCGCGAAGTGCGGGGGGCCTGCAGCACGAGAGTTCCGGAGCGAGAAGCGGCCTCGCGCTTCATCACGCGCTGGGACGGCGCTGCCTTCTGGACCAGCTCTCGTGAACGTGGACATCGAGCTGTGGACCTACGATTTCGGTCCGCAGCAATTCAGGTCGATCGTCACGCTGGAAGATGGCAGCGTCGTGCGTGTGGAGCGCGGCAACTACGGTACGGCTCATCCATGACGGCGCGGCTGAAGCCGCGCCAGCGATGACCCCACCCGGTCCCGTACGGTCTGGGCGGCGACGTTCAGCCGTTGCACTCCTGTACGTCGGGGATGCCGATGCTTCCGACGGTCTGAAAGTGATCCACCCCGACGATCTCCGGTGACGGAGGACCCCTCCGGGCGGGCGAGGAGCAGCGCGGCGGCGAGGATGAGCGCGCCACCGCCGACCCGTAGCGGCGTCACGCGCTCTGCGAGGAACATCGATGCGAGGAGCAAGGTGAACGCCGGTCGAGCGTCGGGATGAGAACTGATCCTGGGACTGCTGGCAGTGGTGGTCATCGCGGACGCCGTTCCGCGATTGCGGACGACTCCTCGAAATGGCTCGCTTCGCTCAGGAGCGCTGGCGCCGACAAAGAGGGCGCGGGCGAAGCCGCGCCTGCATGAATGCAAGGGGCAGCTACCAGATTTCGACGGTACGCACCCGGTCCGCGTCCCGGTGGTGCTCTACCGCGTAGCGGACTCCGGCCGGGCGCCACTTCTCTACGGAGGGCACGCATGCCGGATCACCCCCGACGCCTCGTCCGCCACGGCATGACCCTCTTCCTCGTCGGCCTGCTCACTGGACTCGCCGTCCAGTCGATGACGAACCCACGCGCAGGCCTCGCCGCACATCTCGAGGCGGTGCTGAACGGGATCTTCCTTATCGTGGTCGGACTCGCCTGGAGAGAGCTGGCACTCGGTGCTCGCGCCGCGCGCGTCACCTACGGCCTCCTGGTATTCGGGACGTGGGCCAACTGGGCGACGACCACCGCGAGCGCGATCCTCGGCTCGTCGAAGGGAACGCCGATCGCCGGGGCCGGGTTCGAGGCTTCCCCGCTCGCGGAGAACGCCGTGCTCGCCATGCTCGTGCTCGTCAGCGCGGCGATGATCGGCGCGTGCGGGACGATGGCGATCCGCCTGTGGCGGGCGCGAGGCCCGAGCGTGGAAGCGAACGGAAAGCTCGCGCTCGAACGCGACGGGCGCGCAACGAAGTGACCCCGCGGAGATAAGAAAGGCGCGGCTGAAGCCGCGCCAGCGATGACCCCACGGAGATTCGAACTCCGGTTCCAGCCTTGAAAGGGCCGTGTCCTGGGCCTCTAGACGATGGGGTCGGGGCCGGGAAGCTACCCAACAGCGCCCTTGCTGTCAAAGCCGAGATGCTACCCCGTTCGCCAGGGCTCCGACGCGCGCAGCGCGGCCACGATCGCGCGTGTCGAGGGCGATCGATTCAGCGTGTAGAAGTGCAGCCCAGGAGCGCCGCTGCGGAGCAGATCGGCGCACTGCAGCGTCGCGTAGGCGACGCCGAGCTGCATGGCGGCGTCGGGGTCGTCGCGGCGGACCTCCATGGCCGCGCGGAGCGGCGCGGGGATGCACGCGCCGCACAGCGCGGTGAACCGCTCGATCTGATCGACGTTCGTGAACGGCATGATCCCGGCGAGGATCGGCGCCTTCACGCCGGCGGCGCGCGCGCGCTCCACGAACCGGAAGTAGCGCGCGTTGTCGAAGAAGAGCTGCGTCACGAGGAAGTCGGCGCCTGCCTCGACCTTCACCTTGAGGTTCGCGAGATCGCGCTCGAGGTCCGGCGTCTCGACGTGGCCCTCCGGATAGGCGGCCGCTCCGAGACAGAACGGCCAGCGCGTCGGTTCCGACCGGATGAACGCGACGAGCTCGCTCGCGTACGAGAAGCCGTCGGGGTGCGGCTCGAACCGCGCCGTCCCCCGCGGCGGATCTCCGCGCAGCGCGATGACGTTCTGGATGCCGGCGGCCGCGATCTCGTCGAGGACCGCGGCGATCTCCTGCCGCGACGCGCCCACGCAGGTGATGTGGGCGACCGCCTCGACCTCGCTCTCCCGCTTCAGCCGGCGGACGAGCTCGAGCGTCCGCTCGCGCGTGGAGCCCCCGGCACCGTAGGTGACCGAGATGAACGCGGGCGCGAGCGGGCGCAGCGCGCCCACGGTCTCGAAGAGCTGACGGACCCCGTCGTCGGTCTTGGGCGGGAACAGCTCGAACGAGAAGATGGGCTCACCGCGCTCGCGCGCGAACCTGAGGATGTCGGAGACCTTCACCCGGCGGAGGTTATCATCACCCGCGAATGAGCGAACCGGTCCGACCGCGCTACATAACGCCCGAGGGGTTCCGGCGACTCGCCGAGGAGCACGAGCGCATCTGGTCGGTCTTGCGGCCGAAGATCGTGGCCGAGGTGGAGGCCGCCGCGGCGCTCGGCGACCGCAGCGAGAACGCCGAGTACATCTACGGGAAGCGCAAGCTGCGCGAGCTCGACCGCCGCCTGCGGTTCCTGTCGCAGCGCATGGACGCGCTCACCGTCGTGGAGCCGCGCCCTCACCCGAGCGGGCGTGCCTACTTCGGCGCGTGGGTCACCGTCGAGGACGAAGACGGCGAGGAGCAGACGTGGCGGCTCGTCGGTCCGGACGAGTTCGACGTCGAGCGGGGGCTCCTCAGCGTCGACGCGCCGCTCGGCCGCGCCCTGCTCGGCAAGGCCGAGGGCCAGCAGGTGCGCGTGAGTCGCCCGGCGGGCTCGGTCTCGCTCACTGTCGTCGAGATACGCTGGCGAGCGGGCCGCAGCTGAGCTGAGCTCTTGGGCTCGGTCTCGCTCACGGTCGTCGAGATACGCTGGCAGGCGAGCGGCAGCTGAGCTCGTGGGCGGGCGCCCCGCGTGCGGGGCTTGCTCGCTCACCGCACCGCCCCGAGCTTGGAAGCGGCATGGCCAGCATTCCGAAGGCCGGCCGCGCGCAGGATCAGCTGTCGCGTTTCGTCCGGTGGGCGGTCCGCAAGCTGCTCATCCCCGTGGCGCGGCGCGGAGCTCTACATCCAGGACCGCTCGAGGGCGGCCGGCGCCTGCTCCTGGTGCAGCTCGACGGAGTGTCGCGGCAGCGCCTCGAGTGGGCGATCGCGAAGGGTCACATGCCGTTCCTCGCCGACCGGCTGTCGCGAGGAGGTCAGGTCCTCTCGTCGTGCAGGTCGGGCGCGCCGGCCTCGACGCCGGCGTTCCAGGCCGGGCTCTTCTACGGAGTGTCGCCGTCGGTCCCGGGGTTCGTCTGGTACGACCGCGCGACCGGCCGCGAGATCCGGATGGACACCGCGGTGGACGCCTGCCGCGTCGAGACGCGGTTCGCCGAGCGAAACCCCGGGCTCCTGCGGGACGGCACGTCGTACTTCGCGATCTTCAGCGGCGCCGCGAAGCTGTCGCAGTTCTGCCTGTCGGGCCTGCCCGACTTCAAGCTCGCGCCGCTCTCGGCCGGCTTCAACGCGTGGGATCACCTCGCCACCACGCTCGTCCACAGCATCACGGCGGCGGGCGTGCTCGCGCGCGGCGTGTGGGAGACGATCGCCGGCATCGCCGAGGGCATCGCGAGGATCGCGACGCTCGGCCGCATGAAGCACGAGCCGCGCTTCTTCATCCACCGCCTGCTCGTGAACGCCTTCATGCGCGAGCTCGCCGTCCAGGGCATCGTCATCGACCTCGCGCGTGGCATACCGATCGTCTACGTGGACTTCGTCGCGTACGACGAGTTCGCGCACCGCCGCGGCCCCGAGTCGGCGCTCGCGGTCTCGGGCCTGCAGTCGACGGATCGCGCGGTGGCCGCGCTCTTCGCCGCCGCCGAGGCGGTGCCGGAGATGCGCTACGACGTCTACGTCTTCTCCGATCACGGCCACGTCGCCACCGAGCCGTTCGAGACGCTCACGGGCCTGTCGCTGCCCGAGTACATCGCGCTCGCCGACGGAGGCGTCTCGGTGCCACGCTCGCTCGGCGGCCTCGCAGCGCACCGGCTCGCGCAGGCGCGCGGAGTGCGCCACGTCCTTCGCAGCCTGCGCGGCGCGCTGCCGCGGATCGCGCGCAGGGCGGCGCGACGCCAGCTCGACGCGTTCGAGAAGACGCTGCTCGGCCGCGAGCTCGGCCAGACGCATACGGGCAAGGTCGCCACCGCCGAGGCGGGCGACCTCGCTCACGTGTACTTCCTCGACCGCGACAGGCCCGCGACGCTCGACGACATCCGCCGCGAGCATCCCGGAGTCCTCGAGGCGCTGCGCGAAACCCGGGCCGTGGGCCTGGTGGCGGTCCGCGGCGGAGACCGCGGCGTGGCGCTGCTCCACGGTGACGAGCTCGATCTCTCCGCGCCGGACGACGTCGCGCGCCTCCCCCACCCCGACCCCTCGCTCCTCGCCGACTACCTCGCCGACCTGCTCGCGCTGGAGGAGTCGGGCGACCTCGTCGTGCAGGGCTGGCGCGGTCCCGGGCAGAAGCCCGTCGCCTACGCGTGGGAGTTCGGATCGCACGGCGGCGTCGCGCCCGAGGAGATCGACACGTTCGTCATCCACCCGCGCGGATGCGCGTTCCGGTTCGACGAGGTCCGCCGCCCCGCGGAGCTGTATCGGTTCTTCGCGGACGACTATCGCCAGCCTGCACACGAGCGGCGAAGGAGCGTCCGGCGCCCGCTCGACGCGGCGCATGCGAAGACGCCAGGCTCGGCCTCGACAGCGGGTCCGCAGACCTCGACCGAGGATCGGGAGGCCTCGCCCGAAGGTCGGCACACCTCGATCGAAGGTCGGCAAACCTCGCCGGAAGGTCGGCAGACCTCGACCGAGGATCGGGAGACCGGCTGAGATGTCGCTCCGTCTGATGACCTGGAACGTGCACGGGATGCACGGCCGGAGTCGCCGGCACGATCCCGATCGCGTCGCGCAGGTCATCATCGACGCCCGGGTGGACGTCGCAGGGCTGCAGGAGGTCGGAGCGCTGCGCGGTCGCGAGGGCCTCGCCGATCCGAAGACGGCGCTCGAGCAGCTCACCGGGCTCTCCGTCGCGTACGCGACGACGGAGCTTCGCCGGGGGTTCCCGTTCGGGAATGCGACGCTCGCGCGCCACCCGATCACCGCGACGCGCACCTACGACCTATCAGTGGCGGGGCGCGAGCCGCGCGGTTGTCTCCGCACCGACATCGACGTGCCCGGCGGCGCGCTCCACTTCTTCAACGTCCACCTTGGCCTCGCGTGGCGGGAGCGCAGGCGCCAGGCGTCCCAGCTCCTGTCCGCCGACATCCTGCGCGACGCGGCGCTCCTCTACCCGCTCGTCCTGGTCGGCGACTTCAACTCGCCGTGGCCACGCATCTCGGCGGTGCCGCGCTGGATCGGGCGCCACCTCCGCGACGGCGCGGTCCTCGGACGTTCCGCGGGGCCGACGTTCCCGTCCCGGCTTCCTTTCTTGCGCCTCGATCGCGCGTTCGTCGGTCCTGCCGTCCGCGTGCTCGGCGCCGAGGTGCTCACGAGCCAGACCGCGCGGCTCGCGTCCGACCACCTCCCGATCGTGCTCGAGATCGAGCTCGAGGCGCAGGCGCGGAGACCGCCGCTCGCCCGCGACGTGCAAGCGGCCGGGGTGGCGACCGTGCGGTGACGACAGCGACCGACCGTGCGGTAGACGCTCAGCGACCGACCGGTTGGGCCTCGCCCGCGCGGCGGGGTGTCTCAGGGCGCACGGATGCGCACCCTTTTCACCGAGGCGGCCGGTGCCGGTCGCGGGGAGGGATGGCCGTGGCGAACGTCGGGCAGGAGCAGCGAGAGCTGCCGGGGGTGCGGGAGGTCAGTCAGGTGCTCACGTCTCGCGTGCGAGATCGGCCCTGGGCGGCGGTCGGTGTGGCGATCGGTGCCGGCTACCTGCTCGGCGGAGGCCTCTTCTCCCGTCCTACGCGATGGCTCGCGCGCGCGAGCCTCGGGCTGCTCGCGCTGCCGAGCGTCAGAGAGCGCGTGTTCGGGTTCGCGCAGCAGCTCCGCGGTCGGCAGACGGCCGAGGCGCCCTTCTAGACCAGGCGCCCTTCAAGACCTTCAACGGACAGGGAGACACGCAATGTCGATGAACTGGAATCGCACCGCGCGGATGATGCGGAAGGAGATGAACAGGGACCGGCTGCTCCGGAGGATGGGGCTCGAGGAGCGCTCGCCCACCGGTGACTTCTTCAGCGGCCTCGGGCTGTTCGCGCTGGGGATCGCGGTCGGTGCCGGGATCGGGCTCATGTTCGCGCCGCGGCCGGGCAACGAGATGCGGAACGTGGTCGGCGACACCTGGCGCAACCGCGTCAACCGCCGTCACGGAGAGCACGACACCGACCTGCACCTCGGCGACGAATCCGCGCCGTCCAGCATCGTCCCCTGATCCCGACGAGGCCTCGCGGCGCGATGCGCCCGCTTCTGCTCGGACGACGAGCGGGAGCGGGCGCGCTCGTGAGCGGCATTCCTCGATGGCCCGGCGCGCTGCCTCACCCACGGCGTTGGCGAGGAGCCGCGACCAGCGCGCGCCGGAGCGGGCGCGCTCGTCAGCGCGCGCCGGAGCGGGCGCGCTCGTGAGAGTGGACGCTCCTCGGCGGCCGATAGCGGCGCCCAGAGGGCCTGCTCCCTTCCGCGGCGGGATCAGACCGGCCGAACCACGGCTGTCACTCGCGCGCGAAGGCGAGGAGCCTCGACCAGAGCGCGTCGGTCCCGGTCCCCTCCATCGCGGAGAACGGCACCACCTCGCCGGCTGTGAGGCCGAGGTCGCGCTCGATCTGCTTGCCCGCCGAGAGCCGCTGGTTGCGCGTGAGCTTGTCCATCTTCGTCGCGGCCACGACCGCGCGCCGTCCGAGCGAGGTCACGAACTCGAGAGCGTCGCGGTCGCTCGGCTGCGGCGGATGACGCGCGTCCACGATCAGCACGACGGCGAGCAGCTGCTCGCGATCGCGGATGTACTCCTCGATCATCTCGCCCCAGCGCTCGCGATCGGCCTTCGACACCTGCGCCCAGCCGTAGCCGGGCAGATCGCAGAAGCGCAGCCGGACCGCCTTCACGGTGGGGCTCGGCTTCACCGACACCTCGAAGAACTGGAGCGCCTGGGTGCGTCCGGGCGTCGCCGACACGCGTGCGAGCTTGTCCCGCCGGGTGAGGGCGTTCAGCATCGACGACTTGCCGACGTTGCTGCGGCCGACGAACGCGAACTCCGGCAGCTTTTCGGGCGGCCATTGGCCACGGTGGGTCGAGGTGCGCAGGAACTCGGCGCTCAGGACTTTCACGGACACCTTCTCTCGGGAATCGAGGCGGCGGCACTATAATCCGCGCATGCTCGCCGTCCACCTCGCCCGCGTCCTCGCAGCCGCTTTCGCGCTCGTGATCGCCACCGCCGCGTCCCCGGCCCTCGCGAAGCCGTGGCAGGGCGTCACTCCGGGCGTGACCACGCAGGCCGAGGTCGTGAAGAAGTTCGGCGAGCCCTCGACGCAGGGCAAGGTCGGCGCGCGCGGCGCGCTCGTCTACCGCGAGGAGCAGGCCATCGCGGGCACGCGGCAGGCGCAGTTCTTCACGCGCGCGGACGGCGTCGTCGACGAGATCACGGTCTTCCCGGCGGCGCAGCTCGATCGCGAGTCGGTCGAGGGCACGTACGGCAAGAGCGGCCAGAAGACCTTCACGGACGACTTCAAGCCGGTCTGGGTCTATCGCTCGCTCGGGGTGATGGTCTTCTTCGCGAAGGACGGGTCCGTGGAGGCGATACGGTTCCATACGCCGCAGCCGGCGGCGGCCCGCAGCCGGCGCGACGGCGACTCGAGCCAGGCGCCCGCGGCCCCAGCGGAGCAAGACGCGGCCGCGCAGGACGGCACACCGGCGCGATGAGGCCGTCGGCATGAGGATCATCGGACTCACCGGCGGGATCGGCTCGGGCAAGACCGCCTTCTCGGCGCTGCTGCGGGCGCGCGGCGCGGCCGTCATAAACGCCGATCGGCTCGCCCGCGACGTCGTCGCGCCCGGCTCGCCAGGGCTCGCCGAGATCGTCAGCACCTTCGGCGAGGAGGTCCTCGACGCATCGGGGGGGCTCGACCGGAAGCGGATGGCGGCGCGCGTCTTCTCCGACCGCGATGCCAGGGTGAAGCTCGAGAAGATCGTCCACCCCCTCGTTCGCGCGGCGATGGCGGACGAGGTGCAGCGCCTCTCCGAGGCGGGCACCCCTCTCGTGCTGTACGACGTCCCGCTCCTGTACGAGGCGGGGCGCGAGCGCGACGTGGACGCCGTCGTCGTGGTGTGGGCCCCGCATGAGGCGCAGCTCGCGCGCCTGGCGGCGCGGGACGGGCTCTCCGCCGCCGAGGCCGAGGCGCGCATGGCCGCGCAGCTCCCGCTCGACGAGAAGGCGCGCCGCGCCGACTTCGTCGTCGTGAACGACGGGACGCTCGAGGACCTCGCCGCGAAGGCCGACGCGCTCCTCTCGGACCTCTCGCGGAACCTTCCCAAGGGCAGCCCGAAACGATATTGACCTCGGCGTGCCCGCCGAGTCGATCTTCGTCACCGACTATCCCGGCTTCATCGGGCAGCGCCTCGTGCGCCGCATGGTCGAGCAGCGGCGCGGCCGCGATTCACGATGGGTGATGCTGGTGCGCGCTCCCCAGGCGGAGACCGCGCGGCGCACGCTCGAGGCGCTGGACGCCCCGTTCGAAGTCCTCGAAGGGGACGTGACCCAGATGCACCTCGGCCTCTCGGGCGCCGAGTACAAGAAGGCGGCCGCGAGCACGACCGAGATCTGGCACCTCGCCGCGCTCGCCGATCTCACGGCCGACCCGCGCGCCATTCGCGCGACGAACGTAGAGGGCACGCGCAACGTGCTGGAGCTCGCGCGCGCAGCCCCGAACCTGCGCCGCCTCCACCACTTCTCGAGCGCCTACGTCTCGGGCAACCGGGAAGGGGTCATCCTCGAGGACGAGCTCGACAACGGCCAGCGGTTCGACGACGCCTACGCGCGCTCGAAGTTCGAGGCGGAGAAGCTCGTGCGGAGGGCGCAGCAGGAGCTGCCCGCCGTAATCTACCGGCCGAGCATGGTCGTCGGTGACTCCCGCACCGGCGAGATCGACCGGTTCGAGGGACCCTATTTCCTCGCCATGCTCCTCGTCGCGACGCCGCTCGCGGTGCCGCTCCCGCTGCCGCCGCAGAACGGCGCGCCGCTCAACGCGGTGCCGGTGGACTTCGTCGTGGAGGCCGCGCTCACGATCGGCGCGCACCCGTCCGCCGCCGGCAAGACGGTGCACCTCGTCGATCCGGCGCCCCTGCCCGTCCGCCGCGTCTACGAGCTGATCGCCGCGCGCGAGGGCAAGACGCTGCCGCCGGTCGCCCTCCCCGCGCTCGCGGTCGAGACGCTGCTGCGCCTGCCGTTCATCGAGCGGCTCGCGCGCCCGCAGCGGAGCGCGATCCAGATGATCAACCGGCTCACCATCTACAACTGCCGGAACATGCTCGACCTGCTCGCGGGCACGGGCATCACCTGCCCGCCGATCACCTCGTACCTCGACAGGCTCGTCGAGTTCGTGAAGTCCCACTACGCGTCGCGACGGCCGGTGCTCTCGACCGCCGACGCGGAGGACCCGCTCGCATGAAGACCCTGTCGGATTTCCGCGCTGGCGAGACGTTCACGCACGTCCGCACCTGCGATCGGCTTCGGCCGATCTACTACGCGGCCGCGTCCGGCGACTTCAACCCGATCCACGTCGACGCGGAGGTCGCGCGCGCGGCAGGGCTGCCGGGCCCGATCCTCCAGGGCATGTGCACGTACGCGTGGCTCGCCGAGGCATGCGCCGGCTACTTCGGGGATCCGGGCAGGTTCCGGCGGCTGTTCGCGCGCTTCTCGCGGCCGGTGCTGATCGACGACACCGTGACGTTCGAGGGGCGCTGCACGTCGGTGGAGGGCAGCGCGGTCCGCGTCGAGGTGTCGGTGCGGAATCAGCGCGGCGAGGACGTGCTCCGGAACGCGCTCGCCGAGGCGGACTGGAGCGAGGGGCAGCGCTCGGCCGAGCCGGTCGCGGTGCCCGCTGCGGACGCGGCGCCTCCCCCGAACGTCGGGCGGCGCTACGGGCCCTACCGGTACGAGGCGTCGCTCGAGAAGATCCGCGACTTCGCGCTCGCCGTCGCGGGCGGGGTGCCGACGCGCATGTACGAGCACGCGGCCGACCCGGCGCCGCACCCGTGGTTCGTGGACGAGGACGCGGGCAGGCAGTCTCGTTACGGCAGCGTCATCGCCCCGCCCACCTTCGGCGCCGTGTTCGCGATGCAGCCGTTCGCCGCCGCGCTCGTCGATCCCGCGCTCGCGATGAACCTCCCGCGCGTCCTGCACGGAGAGCAGGAGCTGGTGTACGGCGAGCCGGTCCGGCCGGGCGATCGCCTCGAGACCGTCGGCGAGGTGGCGTCGATCGAGAAGCGCGGCAAGCTCGACGTCGTCGCGGTGCGGTCCAGCACCGTGAACCAGCGCGGCGCCAAGGTGCTCGAGGGGCTCTGGACTGCGGTCGTGCGCTGACAAGCTTCAGCGGACGATGCCGTCCGTGACGAAGCGCGCCAGGATCCGGGCGGTGTCGAGGCGCGAGAGGCCGGAGAGCGCGAAGAGGTCGTCGAAGCTCGCGGTCCCGTCCACCTGCGCGAGCACGAACCCCGCGCGGTGATCGAGCTGCAGCCACGTGACCTCCTCGGGCCGCAGCGCGAGGCGCGGCACCGCGTCGAGCGGGCCGATCTTCGACTCGTACATGTGGACGAGCGTCGACTCGTTCTCGCGCAGGTACGCGAGCGCCTCCCCGTGCGCGGGCTCGAGCGCGAGGATCCGCTCGATGACCTCGAGCGATCCCGAGAAGTCCCCCAGCGCGAACCGGTCGCGCGCGAGCTGCATCAGGTCGGCGACCTGCTCCTCGCGTGACGCGTGCCGCGGCGAGTCCACGAGCGCCGAGACCACGTCGTGGCCGCCCGCATCGGCGGAGATCTCCATGACGGGGACGCGCCCCGGCTGCTCGTCCCACGCGCACGACGGCCCCGTCCTCGCCCGCGCGGCTGCGGCAGCGGGGGCGGCGAGGGCCGCGGCGTGGATGAGCGACGCGAGGTACGATCTCGCCCGCTCGTTCGCGGGATCGAGCGCCAGCGCCTCACGCCAGCAGCGCTCCGCCTCCGAGACCTGGCCGCGCCCGTACGCCCGGATCCCGTCCTCCAGCCAGCGGTTCGCGACCGTCACGCCACGCCTCCGCCCGACGCGAGCGACCTGAAGAGCTGGAGCGTCCGGTCGACGTCGCGCGCCTCCGCTTCGATGCGCTGCCCGTCGCCGCTCGCGAGCGCCTCGCGCGCCTGCTTCGTGAGCCGGTGCGCGCGGTCGAGGGCGTCGGTGCCGAACCGGCTGCGCTGGAGCGCGAGCGCCACCGCGGGCTCGAGCGAGGCGATCTCCTCGAGGGCGGCCTCGAGCGCGGCCCGGCGGCGAGCACCCGACTCGTCCGCAGGCGCGGGCGCCTGGCTCGCGCCCTCGGCGAGGATCTGCTGGATCTCCTGCTCGGTGAGGCCCGACGTCGCCGTGACGGTGATCGACTGCTGCCGGCCGGTGTGCACGTCGCGGGCGGAGACGCCCACGATGCCGTCCGCGCTGATGTCGAACGCCACCTCGATCTCGACCTCGCCGCGGCGCGCCGAGCGCAGGCCCTCGAGGATGAACTCACCGAGCAGCTCGTTCTCGGCCGCGAGCTCGCTCTCGCCCTGCAGCACCGAGATCCGCACGGTGGGCTGGTAGTCCTGCGACGTCGTGAAGACGTGCGTCTGGCTCGCCGGCACCGTCGTGTTCCGCGGGATGACCGTCTGGAAGAACCCGCCGGCCACCATGATGCCGAGATCGCGCGGGGTCACGTCGAGGAGCAGCACCTCTGCGGCGCTGGCCTCCGGCTCCGTGAGCGCCTGCGCCTGGATCGCGGCGCCGAGCGCGACGACCTCCTCCGGGTGCACGCCGCGCGACGGCTCGCGCCCGAAGAGCTCCCGCACCGCCTGCTGCACCCGTGGCATGCGCGTCTGACCGCCGACGAGGAGCACCTCCCCGATCTGCTGCGGGCGGAGGCCGGCCTCCTTGAGCGTCTTCGCGGTGACCTGGATGCAGCGGTCCACCAGGTCGCGCGTCATGTCCTCGAGCTGCTCGCGCGTGAGCTGCGCCTCGAGGTGGAGCGCCGGGTGCCCAGCGGTCCCGCCGGCGATGAACGGCAGGTGCACCGCGGCGGTCGGCACGGTGGAGAGCTCGCACTTCGCGCGCTCGGCGGCGTCGCGGATGCGCTGCATCGCCATCCGATCCTGGCGCAGATCGAGCCCGTCGTGGTCGCGCGCGAAGCCGAACACGAGCGCGTCGATGACGCGCCGGTCGAAATCCTCGCCGCCGAGGTAGGTGTCCCCTCCGACCGCGACGACGTCGAACACGCTCTTCGAGACGTCGAGGATCGAGACGTCGAACGTCCCGCCGCCGAGGTCGAAGACGACGACCTTCTCCTCGAGCCCGCGGCCGAATCCGTACGCGAGCGCAGCGCTGGTCGGCTCGTTCACGATGCGCAGCACGTCGAGGCCGGCGAGCCGTCCGGCGTCGCGCGTCGCCTGCCGCTGCCCGTCGTTGAAGTAGGCCGGCACGGTGATCACGGCGCGCGAGATCACGCGGCCGAAGAACGCCTCGGCGTCCGCCTTCAGCTCCGCGAGCACCATCGCGGAGACCTCAGGGACCGAGATGGGATTCCCGTCGAGGACGACGCGGACGTCGTGGCCGCCCGGCCCGGCGACCAGCTCGTACGGCAGGACCTTGCGGGCGTCCTCCACCTCGCGCGAGCCCCAGCGCCTGCCGATGAGCCGCTTGGCGGCGTGGATCGTGTTCTGCGGGTTCGTGATCGCCTGCCGGCGCGCGAGCTGGCCGACGAGCTGCTTCCCGTTCTTCGCGACGGCGACGATGGACGGCGTGAGGAGCTGTCCGCCGCGGTTCG
The DNA here is from genome assembly GCA_035702585.1 of Anaeromyxobacteraceae bacterium. Lineage (GTDB taxonomy): Bacteria > Myxococcota > Myxococcia > Myxococcales > Anaeromyxobacteraceae > DASSQI01. The sequence continues at coordinate 21,375 of DASSQI010000002.1, read as the reverse complement.
GGATCACGCGAGGGGAGCCGTTCACGACGGCGGCGACGACCGAGTTCGTCGTGCCGAGGTCGATGCCGATGACCGGCTCGTGGTCGGTGGTCATCCGAACAGGCTCCAGCGGAGCTTCCGCAGCAGGACCTTCGCGTCGTCGAGCCGGGGATCGATCTCGAGCGCGCGCTCCAGCGCCTTCTTCGCGTCGCCCTTCTCGCCCGCGGCGGCGAGGGCCTCGCCGAGCGCCGCGTGCGCCGCGGCTGTCCTGGGTGACGCGCGTACCGCCGCCTGCGCGAGCTCGCGCGCCTCACCGACGCGCCCGAGCCTCAGCGCCGCACGCGTGGCCGCGAGCGCCGCGCGCGGGTGGGACGGATTGCCCTCGAGGACCTGCCGGAAGCGCTCGAGCGCGAGCCCGTCACGCCCGGATGCCTCCGCCGCCAGGCCCTCCGTCCACGCGCTCTCGGCCCGGAACGAGGCGGCCCTGCGACGCGCCTCCTCGCCGAGCACCCGCGCCTCGACGTGTCGCGGGTCGAGCGCGAGCGCCGTCGCGAAGTCGTTCGCGGCCCGGTCCGGCTTCCCGGCGGCGAGCTCGTCCTTGCCGCGCTTCACCAGCTCGGCCACGCGCGTGGTGCGCGCGAGCAGCGGATTCGTGCGACCGAGCCTGGAGCGGCGCTCCTCGGCGCGGAGCTCGTCCTCGAGGCGGCGCACCTCGATGCGGACGACGTCGTCGGGGGTGGCGGTGTTGCGCTCGTACTCGGCCCGGCGCTCCGGATTCGACAGCACCTCGCGGGCCTCGGTCAGCCGGCGGGTGATCCGGTCGAGCCGGGCGCGAAACGTCCCGAGCCGCTTCCCGGCGTGACGATCCGGGTGGTAGCGCTTCACGCGCTCGAGGTAGGCGGCCCGCGCTTCCTCGGCGGTGGCGCGCCGCCCGACGCCGAGCAGCTCGTGGTGCGTCATCCGCTCCAGGCGCGCGTCGAGGAGCAGGATCTCGCGTCGCACCTCGAGCGCGAGATCGACGTCCTCCGCCAGCGCCGCGGGATCGAGGGCGGGTTCATCGTTGGGCCGGACGGACAAGGACACCCCGTGGAATCCTCCCGAGATTACAGGCCTCCGGAGCTTCCTTCAACGCCGCGGCAGGGGCCCGGCGCGCGCCGCCGTGCACCTCGGCGCGCGCGCAGCATCACCGCTCGGCCATGAGCAGCTCGAGGAGCGCCTTCTGCGCGTGGAGCCTGTTCTCCGCCTGATCGAACACCGCCGACTGGGGGCCCTCGAGGACCTCTTCCGAGATCTCCTCGCCGCGGTGAGCAGGCAGGCAGTGGAGGACGATCGCGCGCGGATCGGCCTTCGCCAGCAGGTCGCGGTCCACGATGAAGCCGCTGAAGGCCCTGCGCCGCGCCTCGGCCTCGGCCTCCTGACCCATGCTGGCCCACACGTCCGTGTTCACGACGAGCGCGCCGGAGACGGCCTCCGCCGGGCTCCGCACGATGCGGACCTTGCCGCCCGCCTTCGCCACGAGCTGCGGGTCCGGATCGTAGCCCTTGGGGCACGCGATCCGGAGGCTGAAGCCGAGCACGAGCGCCGACTCGATCCAGCTGTTCGCCATGTTGTTACCGTCGCCCACCCAGGCGATGTCGAGGTCGCCCCGCGTGAGCGAGTCCGCGCCGAACCGTTCGCTGACCGTGAGCAGATCGGCGAGGAGCTGGCACGGGTGCGACGAGTCGGTGAGCGCGTTCACGACGGGCACGCCGGCGTAGTGCGCCATCTCCTCGAGCTTCGAGTGCTCGAAGGTGCGCACGACGAGCGCGTCGAGGTAGCGGCCCAGCACGCGCGCCGTATCGCGGATCGGCTCGCCGCGGCCGAGCTGCGTGTCACGCGGCGACAGCATCATCGCGTCGCCTCCGAGCTGGCAGGCGGCGACGTGGAACGACACGCGCGTGCGGGTGGAGGCCTTCTCGAAGACGAGGCCGATCGTCTGCCGCTCCAGCGGGCGCGGCCCGTCCTTGCCGAGCAGCTTCCACTCGGCGGCGCGCTCGAGCAGCGCGAGCAGGTCCTCGCGGGAGAGGTCGGTGACGCGCAGGAAGTCGCGCTTGCGACGATCGGCGGTGGCCATGGCGATCACCCCTTCGCAGGAGCAGCGGCGAGTGCGGCCGCGAAGCGCTTCACCGCCTCGTCGGCCTCGTCGGCGGTGAGGGTGAGCGGCGGCGCGAGGCGGATCACGTCGGAGCCGATCGCGTTCACGAGCAGCCCGCGCGCGCGCGCCGCGCGCATGACCTCGGCTGCGTCGACCCCCTGCACGCGGACGCCGATGAGCATTCCACGGCCGCGGACGCCGGCGACGCGCCCGCCCGCCTGGAGCGCGCCGAGGGCCTTGAACAGTCGCTCCGAGATCTCTCGCGAGTGCGGGAGCGCGGCGCGGATCTCGCGCAGCGAGGCGAGCGCGACGGCGCAGCCCAGCGTGTTGCCGCCGAACGTGCTGCCGTGAGTCCCGGACGAGAGGTGCGTGCCGACCTCCTCGGACGCGAGGAGCGCGCCGATCGGGAAGCCGTTGCCGAGCGCCTTCGCGGAGGACATCAGGTCGGGCTCGATGCCCTCCCACTCGTGCGCCCACATCCGGCCGGTGCGGCCCATGCCGGTCTGGATCTCGTCGACGAGCAGCAGGGCGCCGGCCTCGCGGGTCAGCTCGCGCGCCCTGGCGAGATAGCCCTCGGGCGCGGGCAGGACGCCGGACTCGCCCTGGATCGGCTCGACGATGAAGCCGGCGGTGCGCTCCGAGAGCGCCGCCTCGAGCGCCGCGGCGTCGCCGTACGGCACGTGCAGGACGCCGGGGACGAGCGGCTCGAAGCCGTGCTGGTACTTCGGCTGGCCGGTGCAGCTCAGGGTGAACAGCGAGCGGCCGTGGAAGGAGTTGTGGGTCGCGATGATCTCGTTGCGCTGGGGCTCGCCGCGATCGGAGTGGTACCTGCGCGCCAGCTTCAGCATCGCCTCGTTCGCCTCGGCGCCGCTGTTGCAGAAGAAGACGCGCTTCGCGAACGGAGTCGCCTCGAGCAGCGCCTCGGCGAGCTCGATCTGGCGAGGGATGAAGTAGTGGTTCGACACGTGCCACAGCGTGCGCGCCTGCTCCTCGATCGCGCGGACCAGCGCCGGGTGGCAGTGGCCGAGCGCGTTCACCGCGACGCCGCAGAGGAGGTCGAAGTACTCGTTGCCGTCGGCGTCCCAGACGCGGACGCCCTCGCCTCGGACGAGCGCGAGCGGCTGCTGTCGATAGTTCGGGGTCAGGACGCGCTTCGCGCGGTCCATCCACGCCTCGGTGTGGCTGGGCATCGGGGCGTTATATCACGTGAGCCGCAGGCAAGCCCCGCTCGAACGGCTCCCGCGCTGGTCCCCCGACGACGCCGCTAGTCCCCCGACGGCGAGATCGAGAACGCGCGGACTCGCGGGAGCGACTGCAGCGTGTCAGCGAGGCGCGCCATGTTCTCGCCGCGCAGCGTGCTGATCGCCATGCGGTATTCGAACGCCTGCTCGCTGTCGAGGACCGCGTAGCTCAGGTCGGAGATCTTGAAGCCGTGCTTCGTGAGGAGCGCGCGGATCTCCGCCTCCGTCATCGCTTCGCCGCGCTGGAACCGCAGCATGTGCCGCGCGTACAGCTGGGTCGGGAAGCGGAGCTCGATGAGCCGGAAGATCGAGAGCACGCCCAGCGTCAGCACGGTCGCGAGCGTCCCGGCTGCGTAGAGCCCGGTGCCCATGAGGATGCCGATCGCCGACGTCGTCCAGATCGACGCGGCCGTCGTGAGGCCGCGGACGGTGATCCCCTCCTTGAAGATGACGCCGGCGCCGAGGAAGCCGATGCCCGTCATGATGCCCTGCGCCATGCGCGTGGGATCGATCCGGACCGAGTCGCCGCTCGTGGCGGGCACCCACTGACTCTCGAACACGGTGATGAGCATGAGCAGGCTCGCGGACATGCACACGAGGGTGTGAGTCCGGAATCCCGCCGCCCGGCCGTGGATGCTGCGCTCGGTGCCGATCACGGCGCCGGCCGCGAGCGCGGCCAGCATGTGCCAGGCGACCTCCGCGAGCGAGACGTGCATCCGCTGCCTCCCGTGCCGCGATCCGCCGGCGTGCAGGACCGTCATGGTCCGCCCGCCAGCAGCTTCCGCGGCTGCCACGATTATCGGCCCTTCCGCGCCTGCGCGGCACTGGATCCACCCCACCAGGCGTCGGCGCCGAGGTCGCCGGATCGCGCCGGATCCACCTCGCGCCCGCTGCGCGCGGGATCCTTCGCGCCGGGCGTGCTCCGGCGCAGGCGTCCCCGGGCGTGCTCCGGCGCAGGCGTCGCCGGGCGGGGTGCGACCGCGCTACAAGGCGTCCATGACCGACGTGCCCGCTCGCGCCGCCGCCGCCCTGCGATCCGCCTCCGCGCTCGTCGTCAGCGCGGGCGCCGGGATGGGCGTCGACTCGGGGTTGCCCGATTTCCGCGGTGATCAAGGGTTCTGGAAGGCCTACCCGCCGTACGAGCGGCTCGGGATCTCCTTCATGGATGCTGCGAATCCCGTGCATTTCGAAGGCGATCCGGCGTTCGGCTGGGGGTTCTACGGACACCGCGCGAACCTGTACCGGCGGACGGCTCCGCACGAAGGGTTCTCGATCCTCCTCGGCTGGATCGACCGGCTGCGGCTGCCGTCGTTCGTCGTCACCTCGAACGTCGACGGGCAATTCCAGAAGGCGGGCTTCAGCCCCGAGCAGGTACTGGAGGTGCACGGCTCGATCCATCACCTGCAGTGCACCGAGCCGTGCAGCGGCTCGATCTGGAAGAACCAGGAGGACGTGGCGGTCGACGACTCGACGATGCGCGCCAGGCGCATCCCGCGGTGCCCCCGCTGCGTCGCGGTGGCTCGGCCCAACATCCTCATGTTCGGCGACGGTGCGTGGCTGTCGTCGCGGACCGACGCGCAGGAGGCGCGGTTCGACGACTGGGTGAGGGAGCGCGCCGGCGATCGGCTCGTGGTGATCGAGCTCGGCGCAGGGAGCGCGATCCCGACGATCCGGTGGCACTCGGAGCGGCTCGGCGGCAGGTCGGGCGCGACGGTGATCCGCGTGAACCCGCGGGAGCCCGAGATCCGCGCGCCTCACCTGTCGATCGCGAGCGGCGCGCTCGCGGCGCTCCGCGACATCGACGCGGCGCTGGACGTGCTCCGCTGATCCTCCGGCGCATCCGCGCTGCGCGGGATGTGCAGCGTGAACACGGTCACGCCCGACTCGGACGTCACCGAGATGTCGCCGTGGTGTGCGCGGGCGATCTCCCGCGCGATGTAGAGCCCCAGCCCGAAGCCGCGCGATCCGTCGCCCTGCTCGAACGGCTCGAAGAGCCGCGGCAGCCGGTCCGGCGAGATGGGCGGCCCCTGGTTCGACACGTGGAGCGCCACGCCGCCCGACGTCGAGCCGTCCACGGTGATCCTCACCGGCGACGCGGGGGCGCCGTGCTCGAAGGCGTTCGAGATGAGGTTCGCGACGACCTGCGCGAGCCGATCGCGATCCCAGCTGCCGAGCGCGTCGCCGTCCACCTCGGTGAGGACGTGGCGCTCGGGGTGGGCGGTGGTCACCTCCGCGACCACGTGCTCGACGATGGCGCCGAGATCGGTCGGGCTCGCATCGACGCGCATCCCGCGCCCGAGGCGGAGCCGCGTCACGTCGAGCAGCTGGTTGATGAGGCGCGACATGCGCGCCGCGCTCCGCTGGATGCGGTCCGCGTACCCGTGGATCTGCGGGTCCCCGGAGCGGACGCGTGCGAGGTGCGCCGCGGTGACGATCGCGCCGAGCGGATTGCGCAGATCGTGGCCGAGGATCGCCATGAGCATCTCCGCCAGGCGGACCGTCTCCGAGAGATCTTCCAGGAGCGCCTCGCGCTGCGCCTCGACGTGCTTTCGCTCCGCGATCTCCCGGTTCAGTAGAGTGATCTGCTGCGTCAGCACGGCGAAGCGATCCACCTCCGGAGGGCGCGCCATCCTGACGAGGACGGCCGCGCACCCGTCCGCCGTCGGCAGCCGCGCGCCATGACAGCGCACGCGCCGTGACTCGCGCCCGTCGCGCACGATGAACGACCCTGGGACCGGGGACGTGGTCGCGGACCATACCCACAGCTGGCGCTCGAGGTCCTCCGGAGGCGTCGCGACGAGCTCGGAGAGTCTGCGCCCGGTGAGCTCGGAGACCGGCAGCGTGAACCAGCCGCCGACGGCGGCGTTGGCCCCCAGCACGACACCCGCGGGATCGAGCAGCAGCAAGGGATCCGGAACGCGCGATCCGAACACCGCGAACCACTGCACGACCGGGTTCATCGACGGACGTACTCGCGACCTTCGACGGCACCCGACTCGGCCGTCGGCTCGAGATGCACGACGACGCGGCACCCGGCGTCCCCTCTCGCGATGGCGCTCTCGATGGCGACCTTGGCGTACCCGACGGTGTCGGCGGCGATGGCGCCGAACACGTTGGAGGTCATCATGCACAGCGAGGGCCGCCCGATGACCTTGTCCCCGAACGGGCACCGGTGGTTCCCGAAGACGATGCGATCGGGCCGCTCCTCCACCACGAAGAAGTCGCCCTGGATACGACGCTTGAGGTCGACGAGGACGGCTGCCAGCGTCTCGCGGTCGAGGCGCGCGACACCCAGCGCGTCGCGGTAGGAATTCCCGAGCTCCTCTCCCATTCGCATGCCGACGATGGAGATGAACCCCGACGCCTCGTCGGTGCCGACCACGTCCTCGATGGCACCGGCGAGGTGGCGCAGCAGGGACCGCAGGAAGACGTCGCGCTCGAGCGGGATCTCGAGCTCGCCGAGCGTCGCCGACGCGTGTGCGGATTTCATGGGCAAACGGTAAGGCGTCGCCCCAAAGGACGCCTCTCCTCGCCCTGACCGCGCTGCGCGCGCGGGTGCGTCCTCCGAGGAGCGGCAGGCAGAGCTCCGGGTCGGCGGGCAGGCTGCCGCGGGAACGCCCGTGGGCTGCCGCGCCGGCCCTGGGCCGGCGCCGCGCGGCTCACAGGATGTAGCGGCTGAGGTCCTCGTCGGTGATCACGCCCTGCAGCCGGCGGCGGACGTAGTCGGGGTCGACGACGATCTTGCGGCCGGCGAGGTCGGTCGCGTCGAAGGACACCTCGTCGAGCAGGCGCTCCATCACGGTGTGCAGCCGGCGCGCGCCGATGTTCTCGCTGCGCTCGTTCACGTCCGCCGCGATGCGGGCCAGCTCCTCGACGGCGTCCTCGGTGATCTCCAGGTCGACGCCCTCGGTCGCGAGCAGGGCCACGTACTGCTTCACGAGCGACGCCTTCGGCTCGCGCAGGATGCGCGCGAGGTCGTCGCGCGTGAGCGGCTCGAGCTCCACGCGGATCGGGAACCGCCCCTGGAGCTCGGGGATCAGGTCCGCGACCTTCGCGACGTGGAACGCGCCCGCGGCGATGAAGAGCACGTGGTCCGTCTTCACCGCGCCGTACTTCGTGTTCACGTTCGAGCCCTCGACGATGGGCAGCAGGTCGCGCTGCACGCCGCCGCGGGAGACGTCGGGACCGGACCCCTGGTCGCGACCGGCGATCTTGTCGATCTCGTCGATGAACACGATGCCGGCGTTCTGGGCGCGTTCGAGCGCGTCGCGGATCACGCGGTCCATGTCGACCATGCGCGCCGCCTCCTCCTGCGCGAGCAGGTCGACGGCGTCCTTGATCCTGACCTTGCGCTTTCGCTTCTTCGCGCCGCCGCCGAGCATGTTCACGAGCGGGTTGTTGCCGAGCTGATCGAACATCTGCTGCAGGCCCTGCGCCATGTCCTCCATGCCCGGCGCCATCACCGGCATGATCGAGACCGGCTTCTCGGAGACCTCGATCTCCACCTCGTCGTCGTCGAGCGTCCCCGCCTGGAGCTGCGCGCGGGCGCGCTCGCGCGTGCCCTGCGGCTGCGGGCGCTCGGGCTCGGTGCCGCGGACGCGGTCCACGACCGTGCGGAACCCGATGCCGCCGGCGCCGAACCCCAGCGCGTCGAGCACGCGCTCCTCGGCGGCCTCGCGCGCGCGACCGCGGAGGCGTTCCATCTGCTCCTCCTTCACGAGCTTCACGGCGGCCTCGACGAGGTCGCGGATCATCGAGTCAACGTCGCGCCCGACGTAGCCGACCTCGGTGAACTTCGAGGCCTCGACCTTCACGAACGGCGCGCCGGCGAGGCGCGCGAGCCGGCGCGCGATCTCGGTCTTCCCGACGCCGGTCGGGCCGATCATGATGATGTTCTTCGGGAGGATGTCCTCGCGCAGCTCGGGCGCGACCTTCTGGCGCCGCCACCGGTTCCGGAGCGCGATGGCGACGGCTCGCTTCGCGTCGCGCTGTCCGACGATGTGCCGGTCCAGCTCGGCGACGATGTCCTTGGGCGTCAGGTTTCGCGGCTCCACGTCAGAGCTCCTCGATGGTGAGGTTCGCGTTCGTGTAGATGCAGATCTCGGCGGCGAGCTTCATCGACTCCTCGGCGACCTGCCGCGCGGAGAGCGCGGAGTGAGCGAGCAGCGCGCGGGAGGCCGCGAGCGCGTACGGCGCGCCGGAGCCGACCGCGGCGACGGCGCCTCCTGGCACGACGTCCGGCTCGAGCACGTCGCCGGCCCCGGAGAGCACGAGGACGTGCTCGGAGTCGGCGACGACGAGCAGCGCCTCGAGGCGGCGCAGGAAGCGATCGGTGCGCCACTGCTTCGCGAGCTCCACCGACGCGCGCGGCAGCGAGCGGGCGTGCTCCTTGAGCTTCTTCTCGAACAGCTCGAAGAGCTGGAACGCGTCCGCGGTCGCGCCGGCGAACCCCGCGAGGACCTGCCCCTCCGCGAGCCGCCGCACCTTCCGCGCGGTCGACTTCATCACCGTCTTGTCGAGCGTGACCTGACCGTCGCTGGCCATGACGGTCTTCCCGTCGCGCCGGACGCAGAGCACGGTAGTCCCGTGGAACATGGTGCTGGGTTTAGTCGGGACGCTCCTTCCGGGCATGCCTCGTTTGCCGAGAAAGGCCGGGCCGCGGGGCGCGCGACGGCGTCACTTCGCCCGACGGCGTCACTTCGCCCGGGGGTGCGCCGAGTCGTAGACGGCGGCGAGCTTCTTCCAGTCGACGTGGGTGTAGCGCTGCGTCGTCGAGAGCGAGGCGTGACCGAGCAGCTCCTGGATGGCGCGCAGGTCGGCGCCGCTCGACAGCAGGTGGGTCGCGAAGCAGTGGCGCAGCACGTGCGGGTGGACGTGACGCGGGAGCCCCGACGCGAGCACCCACTTCGACAGCCGGCGCGCCACGGACCGCGTCGAGAGCCGCCCGCCGCGGTAGTTGAGGAACAGCGCGCTCGCCGCGCGAGCGTGGTCGGGACCCGCCACGAGGGCCGGGCGGCCGTCGGCGAGCCAGCGCCGGAGCGCCTCGCGCGCCTTCCGTCCGAACGGGACGACCCGCTCCTTGTTGCGCTTGCCGAGCACGCGGACGAGTCCCGCGCCGAGCTCGAGATCTCCCACGTCGAGCGCGGCGAGCTCGGCGACGCGGAGTCCGCTCGCGTAGAGGAGCTCGAGGAACGCACGATCCCGAAGCTGCAGCGGCTTCGCCAGCGCCGGGGCCTCGACGAGCGCCGCGATCTCCTCCTCGGGCAGCACCTGCGGCAGGTTCCTCGGCTTCTTCGGCGAGGCGACGAGGCGCGCCGGATTGGACGCAGCGAGCCCCTCCCGCACGAGGAACCGGTGGAACGTGCGCACCGCGGAGAGCTTCCGGCCCAGGCTCGTCGCGCCGCAGGTGCCGGCTATGCGGGCCATGAACCCGCGCACGACCGCTGGCGTCGCCTGCGTCGCGGGGACGCTCAGCTCGGCGAGGTAGGCGGCGTACTGCGAGAGATCGGTGAGGTACGCCTTGCGCGTGTGCGCGGACGCGCGCCGCTCGGTCTCGAGGTGGCGCGCGAACCGCTGCAGCTCGGGACCGAGCGCGGAGACGTCTGTCACCGCGCCATCGTGCCACCGGCCAGCGGCGAGCGGAAATTACGTGCTCGCCTGGCGGGCTCCGCCGCCGGTTCGTGCGGCGGCTCCGGTGCCGGTTCGTCGGGCGGCTCCGCCGCCGGTTCGTGCGGCGGCCCCGCTCGGTTACTTCAGCTCCGCGAGGTACACGCCCTCGCGGCCCTTCTCCTGTACTGCGTAGACGAGCCGCGAGGAGTCCGGCGCGAGGAACGTGCCCGTGCCAGGCACGAACCCGCGATCGACGTCGGTGAGCTTGCCGGCGCGCCAGACGGAGATCCCGACCGGCTTGCCCCCAGGGGGCTGCACCGCGAGGAGGAGCCGTTCCGCGTTGCGGCGGTCGAAGTCGAAGCTCTTCACCGCCTGCGCGAGCCGCTCGGGCTTCGCGCCGGGAGCGAGGCCCGCCGCAGGGATGCGCTCGAGGTCGCAGGACTCGCCGTTCTGGACGCAGGCGTCGCGGAAGTAGAGGAAGTCGCCCTCGGGCGCGAAGTCGAACCCGAACACGCCGCGGGCCACCGTCTCGGCCCGCGGGTCGGCGCCGAGGCGCGCGAGACGGAGGTCGACGGAGTAGCCGCCCTGGACGACGTGCTCGAGGAACGCGACGGCTCCGCCGTCGGGTGAGAACTCGTAGGCGGACACCTTGGAGGCGAGCTGCACGGGAGCCGCGCCCGGAGCCGGCCGTACCGTCAGCGCGCCGGACCGCATCCCGGGCTCGAACTCGGCGAGCCACGCGAGCGCGCCGCCTCGCGGCGCCCACCGGACCTCACCCACGCCGCTCGCGACCTTCTCGGGCGCGCCCGGCCGCGCACCCTCGCCGGCGACGCGCGCGACCCAGAGATCGCCCTGGCGCCCGGGGGCGACGTCGGCGACGAACGCGATCGCGGATCCGTCGGGCGCGAACGTGAAGGAGTGCACGTTGCGGCGCACCGGGACCGCCGCCTTCGGCGCGGAGGCGCGCGCGAACGTGAGCGCGTCGGTCGCGCCCTCCCGGACGGTGTAGGCGAAGTCTCCGGCCGGAGAGAAGCGGTACTCCGCGGTGCGCGTCGCGACCGGCGTGAGCTTGCCCGCGGCGAGGACGAGGAGGTCTCCGCCGGCGCTCGACTGGCGTCGCGCGAGCAGAACCATCGGCGCGGTCGAGGGCGGCCCGAACTCGAACGTCGCGACGTCGTCTCCCATCACCACCGGCTCGCGGTCGCCGGCGCGGTCGAGCACGGAGAGCACGCCGTTCGCGACCCAGCCCACCCGCTGGCCGTCCGGCGTCGCCGCGTAGAAGCGCACCTTGTCGGCGAGGCGGCGCGTCGACCCGTCCCAGACGACGAGGGTGCCCTCGCCGGCGGCGTGCTCGTACGACTCGAGCGCGAGCAGCGTCTGCCCGTCGGCCCAGACGAAGCCGTGCGGCAGCGTCGTCACGCCCTTCGCGACGAGGAGCCCCTCTCCGCCGTTGCCGGTGGCCGCGCCGCCCGTGGGCGCGACGCGCAGCTCACAGGACTGCGTGCCCAGCGCGACGATGCCGCTCGTGACCTTGGAGCACGCGCCGAGCCACGCGACGAACGCGCCGCTCGGCGACGCCTTCACGGCGACGACGGCCCCCGACGCGATCGGCTTGCCGAGCCCCGCGGGACGCGACTGCTCCGCGCGCGTGCACGACAGCGCAAGCACCGCGACGGCCGCGACCAGCGGGAGCGCCGCGGCGGCCCCGATCAGCGGGATGCCTCGCCGGAGAGCGGCGGTGCTCGACCGGCGGCGAACCACGTGCATCAGGCTGCGGAGAGCCATGACCGAATCTCCTGGCGCGCGCGCTCCGCGTGGGCGGCCTTGCGCGCCTGCTTTCCACGAAAGCGACCCTGCAGCGGCGGGAACAGCGCGAACACGACGTTCGTCGGCTGGTACTCGTAATCGGCGGGGTGCGCGTCGCCCGTGAGGTGGCGGTGGAGCGCGCCGATCGCCGTCGCCGCGGGCGGCGGCCGGAAGGGGCGCCCCGCGACGCGATCGAGCACCGCGCGCGCGGCGAGCAGGCCGCACGCGGTCGACTCGACGTAGCCCTCGACGCCGGTCATCTGTCCCGCGAGGAACACGTGCGGCCGCTCCCGCACCGACAGGTCCCGGGAGAGCACGCGCGGCGCCTCGACGAACGTGTTCCGGTGGATCTGCCCGAGCCGGACGAACTCGGCGCTCGCGAGACCGGGGACGCGCTCGCGGAAGATGCGCTTCTGCTCGCCCCACGTGAGCCGCGTCTGGAAGCCGACCATGTTGTACGCGGTCCCCTCGACGTCCTCGCGCCGGAGCTGCACCACCGCGAAGGGCCGGCGGCCCGTCCGCGGGTCCTCGAGGCCGACCGGCTTCATGGGGCCGTAAGCGAGCACGTCTGGCCCTCTCTCCGCCATCACTTCGATGGGTAGACAGCCCTCGAAGTACCTCGGCTCCTCGAAGCCGTGCGGCGCGACCTTCTCGCCCGAGAGCAGCGCCTCCACGAACGCGCGATACTGCGGCTCGTCGAACGGCAGGTTCAGGTAGTCCGCGCCGTCTCCCTTGCCGTACCGCGAGGCGGGGAAGGCGATCGTGGCGTCGACCGAGTCCGCCGAGACGATCGGCGCGATCGCGTCGTAGAAGTGGAGCTTGCCGCCGCAGAGCGCCGCGATCTCGGCGGCGAGCGCGTCGGACGTGAGCGGCCCGGTGGCGACGATCGCGAGCGCGGGGGGCGGCGGCAGCGTCGCGACCTCGCCGGGTACGACGTGGATGCGGGGGTGCTCGCGCAGGCGCGCCGTCACGAGCGCGCTGAACCGCTCGCGGTCGACGGCGAGCGCGTCACCGGCGGGCACGCGCGTCGCGTCCGCGCACGCGAGGACCACGCTGCCGAGCCTTCGAAGCTCCTCGTGCAGCAGGCCGACGGCGTTCTCCGGGTTGTCGGAGCGCAGCGAGTTCGAGCAGACCAGCTCGGCGAAGCCGTCGAGGTGGTGCGCCGGCGAGCGCCGCTCGGGCTTCATCTCGCGGAGCTCCACGTCGACGCCCGCCTGCGCGAGCTGCCACGCGGCCTCGCTGCCCGCGAGCCCGGCGCCCACGATCGTGACTCGCTCACCCATCTCGCCTCACCTCTTCCTCTCGGGCGCGGCTCGCCGCCCGATCATGTTGACGTTTGGTGAACTACCGCCGAGGCGAGCAAGTCGACGTGCGAGCTCCCTCGCCTCCTCCCCAGGCGCCCCCTGTCCCGTCAGCGGGGTTGCGCTTCGCCACCTTGCGACACCAACTTTTGGTCAAGCGCGCGCGGGAGCGCACCGGAGTGATCCGGTGGCGGCCTCCGGGGCGCGCTTTTCGTGTCTCCACCCCCAGGAGGATCTCGACCGTGCGTCCCGAAGAGATCGCGGATCTGAAGACGACACTGCAGAAGCGCCGCCGCACGATCCTCGAGACTGCCACCCGCGCGCAACAGGCGCTGGAGGCGCTTCGCGGCGCGGAGCGCGATCCCGAGTTCGAGGAGGGCGCGCAGCAGGAGCACGAGGAGTACACGCTGTCGCGCATCGGCGAGGTCCAGCGGCGGCAGGTGGCCATGATCGACGCCGCGTTCGCGCGCATGGAGGCGGGCGACTACGGCGTCTGCCTCGACTGCGACAGCGAGATCGACGTCCGGCGCCTCAAGGCGCTGCCGTTCGCGACGCTGTGCACCGACTGCGCGACGCGCCGCGAGCGCGGCCTCGTGCGCGAGGCGCAGGTGCAGGAGCCTGGCTAGGACACCTGTTCCGCGGCTGAAGCCCGCGGGGTGATCAGGCCGCCGACGGCTCCGTCGAGGCGTCGGCGCTGCCCGGCTCGGGCATGCGCCGGTAGTCGCACTCCTTGTTCCCGCACGCGATGAACGAGCCCAGCTTCTTCGAGTACTTCTCGACGAGCCAGGTGTTCCCGCACGCGGGGCAAGTCTCGTTGCGCGGCCTGTCCCACGCGACGAAGTCGCAGTTCGGGTACGACGAGCAGCCGTAGAACGTCTTGCCGCGCTTGGAGCGCCGCTCGCTGATGTAGCCGCCGCAGCCCTTCGGGCAGGTCACGCCGATCGAGATCGGCTTCGACGTCTTGCACTCCGGGTAGCGGGTGCACGCGAGGAAGCGGCCGAAGCGGCCCTTCTTGACGACCATCGGCGAGCCGCAGTTCGGGCACTTCTCGTCCGTCGGGACGTCCTCTTCCTTCTCGGGGACGATCGTGCCGTCTTCCTCGCGCCGGAAGTTCATCGTGTTGCGGCACTCCGGATAGCCGGAGCAGGCGAGGAACTCGCCCATGCGGCCCCACTTGATGATCATCGGCTTGCCGCACTTCTCGCACGCGAGATCGGTCGGGGTCTCCTGGCGCTTCACGTCGCGCATCTGGACCTCGGCCTTGGCGAGGTCCTCCTTGAAATCGCGGTAGAAGTCGCCGAGCACCGCCTGCCAGCCGGCGTTGCCCTCCTCGATCTCGTCGAGCCGCTCCTCCATCCCTGCGGTGAACGCGACGTCCATCTCGCGCGGGAACGCACGGACGAGCTCGTCCGTGACGACGAACCCCAGCGCGGTCGGCTTGAAGTTCCGCTCCACCTTCTCGACGTAGGTCTTCTCCTGGATCGTCGAGAGGATCGCGGCGTACGTCGAGGGCCGGCCGATGCCCCGCTCCTCGAGCTCCTTGATGAGCGAGGACTCGTTGAAGCGCGGCGGCGGCTGCGTGAAGTGCTGCTCCGGATCGAGCTTCTTCAGCGTGAGCGCCATCCCGCGCTCGAGCGGAGGCAGGAGCCGCTCCTGGTTCTTCTTCTCCGACTCCTCGCCCTTCTCATCCTCCTGCGCGCCCGCCTCCTCCTCGGGCGGCTTCGCGCCGTACACGGCGAGGTAGCCGGGGAACTTGAGGATCGAGCCCACCGCGCGGAACGTCGCGCGGCCGGCCGAGATGTCGGCGGTGGTCTGATCGTAGACCGCCGGGAGCATCTGGCACGCGACGAAGCGGTTCCAGATGAGCTCGTACAGGCGCAGCATGTCGCGCTCGCCCATCTCGTCGAAGTACGGCGCCGCGCGCTCGGGCGTCCACTCCAGCGTCGTCGGGCGGACCGCCTCGTGCGCCTCCTGTGCCGACTTCTGCTTCGTCTTGTAGACGTTCGGCTGGTCCGGGAGGTGGTCCTTGCCGTAGCGGTCCGCGATGTGGGTGCGGACTGCGTCGACCGCCTCGTTCGACAGGCGCACCGAGTCGGTGCGCATGTACGTGATGAGGCCGATCGCGCCCTCGTCGCCGAGCTCCACGCCCTCGTACAGCCGCTGCGCGAGCGTCATCGTCTTCTTCGCGCTGAAGCCGAGCCGGTTCGCGGCCTCCTGCTGCAGCTTCGCGGTCGTGAACGGCGGCGGCGCGTTGCGGCGGCGCTCCTTGCGCTCCACCGACGCGACCGAGAACGGCGCGTTCTGGATCTCGTCGACCAGCGCGCGCGTCGTCGCCTCTTCCTTGAGCTCCGCCTTCTGGCCGTCGACCTTGACCAGCCTGGCGCGGAACTCGGGCGGCAGCTGCGCGGCGAGGTCCGCCTCGATGGTCCAGTACTCCTCGGGCTTGAACGCCTGGATCTCGCGCTCGCGCTCGACGACGAGGCGCACCGCGACCGACTGCACCCGGCCGGCGGAGAGGCCGCGGCGGACCTTCTTCCAGAGAATCGGGCTGATCTGGTAGCCGACGAGCCGATCGAGGATCCGGCGCGCCTGCTGCGAGTCGAACTTGCGGCGATCGAGGTCCTGCGGCTCGGCGATGGCCTTCAGGATCGCGTTCTTCGTGATCTCGTTGAACAGCACGCGGCGGACGCGGCCGTCTCCGCCCTCGACGCCGATCTCCTCGGCGATGTGCCAGGCGATGGCCTCCCCTTCGCGGTCGGGGTCGGTCGCGAGGAAGACGTGCTCGGCGTTCTTCGCGGCGCGCTTGATCTCGGAGAGGACCTTCGCCTTGCCCTTGATCGGCACGTAGTCGGGCGCGAACCCCTTCTCGATGTCGACGCCGAGCTTGGAGGTCGGGAGGTCCTTCACGTGGCCGACCGACGCCTTCACGTCGAACTTGCGGCCCAGGTACTTCTTGATCGTCTTCGCCTTGGCGGGCGACTCGACCACCACCAGCGCCGGGCCGGAGCCGGTCGACGCCCTCTTCTTCGGGGCAGCCTTCGGCTTTCGGGGGGCTTTCTCACCGTCGGTCTTCGCGGTCACGGCCATTTCGTTCGTGCTCTTCCTCAAGTTACGGGCGCCCTCAACTGCGGCGCGCAAAGTAGTTGCCCGGGCGCTGCTCGCACAACCCTCGGACCTCGAGGGCCAGCAGCCCAGCGATCGCCTGCCCGGCAGGTAATCTCGCTGCCCTCGCAAGCTCATCCGCGTGCCGGGGCACGCGGGCGAGCACCCCATAGAGCGCGGCCTCCGCCCCCTCGAGGGCGGGCGCCGCCCCCATTCCTAGCGTCAGCTGGCCCTCGAGGCCAATCACGGCCAGGACGTCGCGAGCGCTCGCCACCAGCCCCGCTCCGCGCCGGAGCAGCGCATGCGGGCCTGCTGACAGGGGATTCCGCACGTCACCGGGCACCGCGAGGACCTCCACGCGCTGCGCGAACGCGTGATCGGCCGTGATGAGGGCGCCGCTCCCCGGCGCCGCCTGCACGACGACCACCGCCGCCGACATCCCGCTGACGAGGCGGTTCCGCTCGGGGAAAGTCCACTGGGCGCCGCGCTGCCCGTCCTCGAGGCCGCTGACGAGCGCCCCGCCCGTCTCCAGGATCCGCGCGAACAACCCGCGGTTCGACGCCGGGAACAGGACGTCGATGCCGGTCCCGAACACGGCGATCGTGTGGCCGCCCGCCCGCATCGCCGCATCGTGCGCGGCGGCGTCGATCCCGGCGGCGCCGCCCGAGACGACCGTCACGCCTGCTCGAGCCAGCCCGGTCGCCAGCTCGCGGGCGACGTCGACACCGTATTCGTCCGGCTGGCGCGGGCCGACGATGGCGACGCGCGGCGCGCCCGCGCGCAGGTCACCGCGCACGCGCAGCCGCTGCGGCGGATCCGGGATCCGCGCGAGGGGCGCCGGGTACTCTGCATCGCCCGGACGGAGCGTGCGGGGCTCGAGCTGCATCGGAGGCCGGCGTATACCGGCCGGGTATGACGTTGGTCAACGACGCCCGGCGTCAGTTGGACGAGGCGCGGGCGACGGCGCGATCGCCGATCACCAGCTCCCGCGCGCTGCGCACGACGAGCGCGGTCGAGGCGTTCTCCTTCGCGTCCACCACGAGCAGCGCGCCGATCTCCTCGTTCGGCAGCGTCTCGTCGGGCGTGAGGGTCGCCTGCTTGCCGTACGGATCGCCGCTGCGGAGGACCGTGAAGACGTTGCCCTCCTGGACGCCGTCGGCGGTGCCCTTGTCCACGTAGACGACGTGGTGCTCGGCGATCTCGGCGACGTCGTCGCTCTGCGACGCCACGATGACGCCGTCGATCTCCTTCGTCGCAGGCCGCTGCTGCACGCGCCGCAGGCCCTTGTCACCGCCCGCCGCGAGCCACGCGCCGCGCTCGATCGGCGCGTACGCCTCGACCACCTCGATCGTGGCCGACCTCGCGTCGTCCACCGCCACCACGCGCACCTTCCCGAGGATGCGCGTGCGGTACCCGAACGGCTGCTTCGTCACCGGGTGCAGGATCTCGCGCTCGGTCGTGAAGACCGCGTACGTGTCGCCGGCCTTCACCGCGCCGCCCCGGAAGTCGGCGTACGCGCGGTCGTGCACCGTCAGGAGCAGCTTGTCCTCGAACGCGGCCGTGATGACGCCGGAGTCGGCGAGCTCGCGGCGGGTGACGAAGCTGTCGCGCCGCGTGAGCGTGCCTTTCCCAGGCACGAAGCCGATGCGCTTCGGCCCCGTGACGAGGACGTCGTCGGGGTCGTCGAGCGCGAGGCCGGACTTGCCGAGCTCGCCCTTCGAGAAGTCGGCGAGGTCTCGAGGCGCCTGGATGTCACCGAGGTCGTCGGCCGGCGGCTGATCGTCTCCCGCCACGACCGGCTCGAGCGTGCCGCCGGGCCCGATGCGCAGCACGTTGCCGGGGTAGATCCAGTGCGGGTTCGCGATCTGGGGGTTGCTGGACCAGATCTTCGGCCACGACCACGGATCGGAGAGGAAGCGCGCCGACAGGTCCCACAGCGTGTCGCCGCGCACGACCGTGTACGTCTCGCCGTGGCCCGCCACCTCGACGGAGGTCGGCGCGCCGGCGGCCGCCTCGTCGACGGCGGCGTCGAGCGCCGCGGCATCCGCGTCGGTCGGCAGCGTCGCGGCGCCGGCATCGGCGTCCGGCAGCGAGACGGGCAACCTCGCCGGAAGCTCGCTCCTCGACGCCGCGTCCGCGGCCTTCATGCGCGCCTCCGTCGCGGCGCCCTGCTTCGCGCCGGCCTCCCGGGCGGCGTTCAGGGCACCGGCCTGGGCGAGCGCGAGCGCGGGAAGTGCGACGGCAATGGCGGCGGCAGCTGCTCTCATGGAGGACTCCCCGGGTCGCCGCGTGGGCGCGGCACCGGGCGATCCTATGCGTGCGTGTCCCTCGGTCAAGGAAGGGAGGCGCCGCGCGGTGCGATGAATCCCACCTGTCGGCCGGTCAACCCACGATCGCGCCGGTGCGAGTAGAACAGCTCCGCCTCGCACGACGTGCAGCGCCCGAGCACCTCGATGTTGCCGGCGCGAACCCCCGCGCAACGGAGCGCCCGCTCGTTCGCCATCCACAGATCGAGCCGTGGTTGCGCGGGGCTGGCGTTCGCGACCGCCTCGCCGAACGCGGCGACGAAGCGCGCCGCGAGCTGCGGATCGACCTCGTAGCAGCAGGGCCCGCTGGAAGGCCCGACGGCCGCGAGCAGCTCGCCCGGCTCCGCCCCGAACCGTCGCGCGAGCAGCTCCACCGCGCGGGCCGCGATCGCCGCGATCGACCCGCGCCAGCCGGCGTGCACCGCCGCGACGGCGCCGGACCGCGGGTCCGCCAGCAGGACCGGGACGCAGTCGGCGACCGACACGCACGCCGCGACCCCTGCCGTGGCCGTCGCGACCGCGTCGGCGTCCTCGCGCGGCTCGTGGGGCTCGCTCGCGACGATCACCCTGTCGCCGTGCACCTGCCTGACGCGCGCGAAGCCGAGGCCGACCGCGCCGCGCAGCCGGCCCCAGTTCTCGGCGACGCGCTCCGGATCGTCGCCCACCGCGCCGCCCAGGTTCATGGCCTGCCACGGCGCCGGCGAGACCCCGCCGTCGCGAGTGGTGAAGCCGTGCGGAAACTGCTCCAGGAGGCGGGCGCGCAGGATCTCCATCGTGCTCCTTCATGCCCCGGCCGGCGTCGCGATGCCAGCGCGGCGGCAGGAACCCCGTTGTGCCCGCGCCCCGCTGCCGCTACGTTCGAGGCCGCTCGATGTTCGCCTTCGTCCGAAAGCGGCTCGCCCGGAAGCTCCTCGTCGCCGTCGGCATCCCCTCGATCCTGGTCGCGCTCGCAGGCGTCGTGTGGCTCAGGGTCGAGACCCGCCAGGTCGCGCCGGGGCTCTGGGGCGAGATCGCTGCGTGGGTGACGATCCTCGCGCTCGTGACGATCGCAGTCCACTTCGTCGCGATCGAGGTCATCGTGCACCGCCCCCTCCGCGAGATGAAGCTCGCGCTGCGGCGGGCGCGCCAGGGCGACTTCCTGCACCGCGTCCCGGTCCGAGGCTCGGACGAGCTGGCGGAGCTCGCGGACAGCTTCAACGCGACGCTGAAGGCGATCACCGACCTCAACGTGCTCAGGACCGACGACGCGCTCGCGATGGCGTCGATGCAGCGCGAGCTCGCGCTCAAGGCCGAGGTGGAGCGGCAGCACGCGCTCGTAGACGAGGCGAACCGGAAGCTCGAGGGGCGCGTCAGCGAGCTGTCGCTGCTCTCGGACCTGTCCCGGTCGCTCAACGCGACGCTCGATCTCGACACGCTCTGCCGCGAGGTCGCGACGCTCGTGGGCGAGCGGCTCGGGTTCCGGGCGTTCGCGCTGTTCCTCGTGGACGAGCGCCAGGGCGACCTCTTCGTGAAGAGCGCGGCGGGGGTCCACGCGCGCGCCGAGGGGTCGCGGCTCGCCATGGGCGAGGGGGCCGCGGGCTCGGCCGCGCGCGACGGCGTGGTGGTCCGCATCCCGGACATCCACGCGGACTCGCGGACCACCCCGAGCACCTGGCTGCCGCCCGGCCCCGGCTCCCTCCTCGCCGTCCCGCTCGTGCACCAGGGCGCCTGCGTGGGCGTCCTCGACCTCTACCGGCCCGCCCCGAACGCCTTCGACGACGAGGACGTCCGCTTCGTCGAGCTCGCCGCGCAGCAGGTGGCGATGGCCGTCGCGAACGCGCGCCTGCACCAGCACGCGGTCACGCTGTCGCTCTCGGACGCGCTCACGGGCACCTCGAACCGGCGCGCGCTCTTCCAGCGCCTGGAGCTCGAGACCGAGCGCGCCGAGCGGTTCGACCACACGTTCGCCGTGGCGATGATCGACGTCGACCGCTTCGGCGAGCTGAACGATGCCCACGGGCACCTCGCGGGCGACAAGGTGCTGCGCCAGATCGCCGAGATCCTGCAGGCCGGCATCCGCAAGGTGGACCTGCTCGCG
Source organism: Anaeromyxobacteraceae bacterium (assembly GCA_035702585.1). Lineage (GTDB taxonomy): Bacteria > Myxococcota > Myxococcia > Myxococcales > Anaeromyxobacteraceae > DASSQI01. The sequence continues at coordinate 820 of DASSQI010000002.1, read as the reverse complement.
CGCCACGGCGGTGAGGAGTTCGCGGTGGTGCTCGCGCGGGCGGATCGCGAGGCGGCGGTCGGCATCGCCGAGAAGCTGCGGCGCGCCGTCGAGGACGCGAACCTCGTCAACGCCGGCGCGGAGGGCGGCCGCGTCACGATCTCCGTCGGCGTGGCGGTGCTGCGGCTCGACGCGAACCGCATCGACGCCCTCGTCGACTGCGCGGACGCGGCGCTGTTCGCGGCGAAGCGCGGCGGGCGGAACACCGTGCGGGCCTACGCGCCCGGCATGCGCGACGACCCGCACCGTCGCCGCGACGTGCGGGTCACGGCGGCGGTCGAGGTCTGATCGAACGAGGATTGCATCCTCGCCCCGCTCCCGCTCACCCGTCCACGTTGGTCGCGGCCGGCGGCGAGGCGATCACCGCCACGTTCGAGCCGCGCAGCCGCTGCACCTCGATCTCGAGCAGCCGCTCGCGGCGCGCGCGCTCCTGCACGACGCCCCGGAGCCGCTCCAGCTCCGCAGCCCGGGCCGCCTCGCGCCGCGTGAGCTCCTCCTGGAACCGTCCCTGCGCCGCGCGCAGCGAGTCGAGCGCCCTCGACTCCGACGCGTTGCGCTCCTCGGCGACGCGCGCGAGGCGCCGCTCCAGGTCGGCCGCGCGGGCCTCGGCCGCGGCGGCGCGCGCGTCGACCTCCTGCCGGGCGCGAGCCGCCTCGGCGCGGACCCGCTCGCGCTCTGCCTCGAGCGCCTCGACGCGCTGCGTCCGCTCCGCGAGCGACTGCTGCGCCTCGCGCAGGCCGGCGGCGGCGCGAGACTCGGCGTCGCGCGCGCGGGCCTCCGC
>DASSQI010000001.1:0-2234 GCA_035702585.1 Anaeromyxobacteraceae bacterium | reverse complement strand
TCTACTTCGGCACCTACGAGCGGGACTACCCGCGCAACGCACAGGTGATCTCGTGCCTGCGGCGCGCCGGGGTCACCGTCGAGGAGCGCCACGTGCCGGTCTGGGACGGACGGCGCGACAACTGGAGTGCCGGCCTCGGCGCGGCCACCCGCCTCGCGGGCGCAGAGCTTCGGCTGCTGAGGCCCCCGCAGACGCAGTTCGACGCGCTGCTCGTCGGGTACCCGGGCCATTTCGACCTGCCGGCGGCCCGCGTCGCCGCGCGCGGGAGGCCGGTCGTCTTCAACCCACTCGTCTCGCTCTCGGACACCTTCGTCGCCGACCGCGGGCGGTTCCGGCCCGGCTCGGCGGCGGCGCGCGCGCTCGCGGCGGTCGACCGGCGCGCGCTACGGGCGGCCAACCTCGTCGTCGCCGACACGCGCGCGGACGCAGACCACCTCGCAGCTCTGGCGGACCTCGCGCCCGGGCAGGTCGAGGTCGCGTTCGTCGGCGCCGAGGACCGGCTCTTCACGCCCGGATGGGATCCGGCGGAGCCCTTCACCGTCCTCTTCGTCGGCAAGCTGATCCCGCTGCACGGGCTGGAGACGATCCTCGCCGCAGCCCGTTCCGCGCCCGAGCTTCGGTTCCGCCTCGTCGGCTCGGGGCAGCTCGAGCACCTCGTGCGCGACCGCCCGGAGAACGTCGAGTGGCTGCCGTGGGTCGAGTACGAGCGCCTTCCCGAGGAGTTGCGCCGCGCGGGGTGCGCGCTGGGGATCTTCGGCACCTCCGACAAGGCGCGGCGCGTGATTCCCAACAAGGCTTTCCAGGCGCTCGCCTGTGGGACGCCGCTCGTCACCGCCGACACGCCGGCCGCGCGCGAGCTGCTCGTCGACGGGGAAAGCGCGCTGCTCGTCCCGCCGGGCGACCCCGACGCGCTCGCCGCTGCGCTCCGGCGGCTGGCACAGGATCCGGAGCTCGCAAGGCGGCTGTCGGAGGGCGGCCGGGCGGCCTACCAAGCACGCGCGAGCGAGGACGTGCTCGGCGCCCGCTGGCGCGAGCTGATCGAGCGGGCGGTCGCGCGCACGTGAACCGGGCGCTGCGCCCGAGCGTCCTGCTCTGGACGGCCGTCGCCGCCTACGCGGCCGGGTTCTCCGCGCTCTCCGTCCTGCGCCACCGCGCTTTCGCGACCGGCCGCTTCGACATGGGGAACATGGTGCAGGCGGTCTGGTCGACGGCCCACGGGCACCCGCTGCAGGTCACCGGCCTCCGCGGCGACCAGCTCTCGCGGCTCGGCGCGCACTTCGACCCGATCCTCGCCGTGTTCGCGCCCCTGTGGCTCGCCTGGCCGAGCCCGGACCTGCTGCTCGTGTCGCAGTCGGTCGCGGTCGCACTCGGCGCGCTGCCCGTCTACTGGCTCGCGAACAAGCACCTCGGCAGCGCGCGCGCCGGCCTCGGCTTCGCGCTGGCCTACCTCGCCTACCCGCCGACGCAGTGGCTGACGCTGAACGAGTTCCACCCGGTGGCGCTCGCGACCCCGCTGCTCCTGTACGCGATCTGGTTCCTGGACGAGGACCGGCTCGTACCGTTCGCCGTCTTCGCGGCGCTCGCGGCGGCGACCAAGGAGGAGATCGCGCTGGTGGTGGCGGGCCTCGGGATCTGGTACGCGTTCGCGCACGGGCGCCGGCTGACGGGCGCGGCGATCGCGATCGCCGGAGTCGTGGTCTCATTGATCGCGATCGAAGCCGTGATCCCGCACTTCAACCGCGCGGGCACGTCGAGCTTCTTCACCCGCTACAGCGAGGTCGGCAGCACCCCGGGCGGAATCGTCCACACGGCACTGACCGACCCGCTCAAGATCTTCACGACTGCTTTCACGGGCCGCGGGCTCGGCTACGTCGCGCGCCTCGTCCTCCCGCTCGCGGGCTTCGTCGTGCTGGCGCCGCTGATGCTCGTGGCGGCGCTCCCGGAGCTTGCGGTCAACCTGCTCTCGGCCGCGACCACGCAGACCTCGATCCGCTTCCACTACACGGCCGGGCTGATCCCGATCCTCGTCGCGGCGGCCGTCTTCGGCGCGAAGCGGCTGCCGCCGCGCGTCCCCGCGGTGACGATCGTCGTCGTCTGCTGCATCGCCGCCAACTACCTGCTCGGCCCGGTTCCGGTCTGGCGCTGGTTCCCGGCCGGCAGCCAGGTTCAGGCGCACGCCGCCGAGGTGAGCGAGCACGATCGCATCGCCGCGCAGGCGCTGAAGCTGATCCCGC